>NZ_CAXUDY010000018.1:0-46501 GCF_964250025.1 Alistipes sp. DJF_B185 | reverse complement strand
TACTGAAGAAAAGTGTATAATTATTTGATTATCTTTTGCTTTACACTTTTTTATACCTCTGTTTTTTATCCCCGGAAATCCGCAATTTTAGCCTGTTTTTTTATTCTCTCAAATCAATTACAACATAATGTATTTGAGATTTCGAGTTCTTTGTATTATGGTAAGAATTCCCAGAAACGAAGAACTTGTCCGTTACATAGCCTACCGGCTGCGGGAACTGCGTTTGGCGCGGGGCCTGTCGCAGGAAAAGGTGTTGTTTGAAACAGGCGTCCGTGTCGAGCATATCGAAATGGGGCGCAACAACATTACCATCTCGACACTCCATGCCCTCTGCACCTTATACGGCACGACCCTACATGAATTTTTCACGCCTTCCGTTGAGCCGGAAACAACCGACGCACCTGAACCGACCGACAATCCGGAAATAAGCGACGACCATGAGCAAGAAACACATCCGCAATAACGAGGTGATCAATAGGATCGGGGCCGGGTTCCGCGAACTGCGCAAAGCCGCGGGCAAGGGCCAAAAAGAGGTGATAAAGGAGACCGGCATCAATGTCGGCAACATCGAAGCCGGCCTGTTCAATCCGATGCTCGACACCATCGATCGTCTGTGCCGCTACTACGGCACGACGCTGGGCGAGTTTTTCCGGGAGTTGGAAATGTAACACCAATATAAGGAGAATATGAATACCTACATTACATCTGAAAATATCGAAGAGATCAAGCGTCGGCTTGATTTTTTGGCGAATAATTATGATGTTAAATATAAAGATGTAAAAATAGGTGTAGATTCTATTGAAATTTTATTTGCAGAGGAAAAAGATTACATAATATATCCTGTTGAAGATTTTTTACTCTACACTAATAATATACAATCCTTAAAGGGGGTAAACGAAAGTACAGTCCGAACAGATAGTATAAGGCAGTCTGTTATTAACCTAAAACATGCAAGGTTATTCATAGATGTATTTTCTGACATACACTATACTGTATTGTTGGTTGAGAGTCCCTTACTAATAGGGCTATTAAATAATGTAGAGAAATGCACTGAAGATGAGCGATTATGTTCGCCATGTTCATCATTTTCTGCCATTGAGATAAGATATGATTCCCCGGAATATGTTTTACCCGAAGAACAAGAGAGTGATATTATTAACCGTGTTTTGTACTATTTGATAGATAAATACAATTTTATAAATTTTTCTCTCGACAACCGTTCTGTTCGCAAGGTGAAATATACGATCAAATTAGATTTGACAAAGGATTCAACCCAAACACATCCAATTCAAATAGCTTCTTTACCTCATTGTTCGCCTATTCTGGATTTATATTCTGAAGCCCTGCTAATAAGAAATAACGATATTAAATTCCTGTATTTCTATAAGGTGATCGAGTATATCTCTCCAATAGTCGCCAAAATCAAGGCCCATGAAGAGTTGTGCCGGAAATTCTCTTCCGGGATTCCGGCAACTGGGAATGTCGATTCTCTGGATTCCGGATTATCCATGAGGGCACACGATAAACACATAAAGGATCGTGACCTTGTAAAAATCGTAATGGAACAATGCGACATCGTTAAGCTCTACGAATTCCTTCCAGAATGGGTGCAGGAGCGGTGTCTCAAAGAAACAAAAGCCAGCAAACAACAATCCGCCATCGGCATTGTGGCGGAGAAAGAAAGGACGATCAAGAATAAGGTTGCGGTCATTCTTTATGCCACGAGGAATAGTATCGTACACGCGAAAGCCAATTTCAAACCAACAGAGAACGAGTGTCCTGAGAAAGATTTGTATCAGCTCAATATTTTCATGCGGAAGTTGTGCAAGGATTTGATCTCTTGGAAAGACAAACACCCGGAAATCACGCTCAAATAATAAGGGAATATGTATTCAGACAAATTACTACTGCTCAAACTCGATGACATTCAAGAGGGGCTGTATCGGCTCGACTACAATCTCAATGCTTCAGACAGCCTTGCTATTTCGAAACTGTCGGATATGTCTACAAGCCTTTCCGATATACAGAATTGTATTGTTGCGCACAGTCAGAACACATTTCTTGGTGTGTCTTGGGACATTCTATTACCGGCGTTAATCTCGCTCGGTATTTTTATTTTAGGAGTCTGTATTAACATTTTGTATCGGAGAAAACAAAAGCAGGAAGAACGTGAGGTTGTAAAAGACGCTATCGTAATCTGGGCAGAAGAAAATATACCTATTTTGCGGAAGTACATTCATTCGATAAAGACGCTCGCTGATAAAATTAAGAAATCGGACGAAATACTGCCTCAAGCCTTTCCAGTGCAGCAAATTACCATTGATGTACTTTCGCAATTTACCATTGATCGGCTGACTGATTCCCTGCATCGAGGTATATCAGAAAAAAATGAAATAAAAGGAAAAAAACTAAATTCCTATTTGTCAAGTGTATCATATTTAATCAGCATACAACCTGAGATCAGAAAGATATACGACGATTATAATTCATACAGCAATAAATTTCTTTTGGAATGGAATGAGCTTTGGCCTGCCTACCAGCAGGATGTAGCATTAAATTATAATAGAATTATTAATATGCCTATGATGTCCTCAGAAAAGGTATATTACTCTATTTTGACAAATCTTATTACCGTTGCTTTAAACGCCATTCCATCAGTAAATCCGCAATTTTCACGGTTACATAACCTTATATTAGTGATAAAACAATTTGACAGCTCTGTTGTAAAAAGAACCCCTGCAATTATAAAGACGCATTTTCTCGCAGGTAAAGTTTTTGTAATTGCAGAGCAAATAAATGCAATGAAAGAGTATAGCAAAAATTTTGCAGCTTATGCAAATAATATTGAAGCTTCTGTCGAGAAGTTCGAGCAGGCAGTTGAATTTTTCAAGAAAAATAAAATTGTACTTTAAAAATTATTCCTACGACAGTCCAGTGACACGCCCGGACTCTTCTCCGGCTTGAAGATGAGAGAACACCTGAAAGAAATGTGATGCTTTTAAAAGATTCCGGTCTTTTCCTGCAAACTTTATAAGAATGAACCCCGTTACTCACCCCGAACAATGGAACTTCAGACCATCCAAAATAAAATCTACGAGATACACGGCCAGCGAGGTCGGCGGTTACAATATATCCGTCACCACTCTCGAAAGACTCTGCAACTATTACGGCCTGACTTTCGAGGAATTCTTCGAGGAGCTGAAAATGTAGGGTAATTCGGATATTATTTTCTACCTTTGTTTTATCTTTTTTCCAATCTAATTAACCCGTTATGAAACCCGTACTGGAGCGCACGTTTATCGACGACATTAAACGTCTGATCGAGGATGCCCGTCTGAATACCTATGCTGCCATCAACGCCGTGATGCTGGAGACCTATTGGAATATCGGCAAGCGGATCGTAGAGCAGGAGCAGCATGGCAAGAGCCGTGCGGAATATGGAACGCAGTTATTGAAGGTGCTTTCCGAAGAACTGTCCGCGGCATTCGGCAAAGGCTTCTCGGCTCGCAATTTGCGAAATTACAGGCAATTCTATCTATCTTTTCCCCATGATGAGATTTGGCACACGCGTGTACCAAATCTTACATGGTCGCATATTCGAACCTTATTGCGGGTTACGGACGATGCGGCCCGCATCTGGTATTTGAATGAAGCTGCACAAGAAATGTGGAGCGTCCGTACACTTGATCGCAATATATCGTCGCAATACTATCATCGTCTGCTCCAATCACCGAAAAAGGAAAAGGTCGTATCGGAAATGAAATCCCTGACGGCGGCGTATGAAAAGGACAAGTTGGAGTTCATCAAGAATCCGATGGTTGCAGAGTTTCTGGGCTTGGCGTCCAACATGGATTTTACCGAATCCCGGCTTGAAAGTGCAATCCTCACGCATTTGCAGAAATTCATTATGGAGATGGGTAAGGGCTATGCTTTCGTCGCCCGGCAGCAGCATATCTCTACCGATGCAGGGGATTATTTCATTGACCTGGTATTCTACAATTACATTTTAAAGTGCTTTTTGCTGATCGACCTGAAAACCACCCAGATTTCGCATCAGGATGTCGGGCAAATGGATATGTATGTCCGCATGTACGATGAGTTGAAACGCACGGACGGCGATAATCCGACCATCGGATTGATCCTCTGTACGGAAACCAGCCGCGACATCGCCCGGTATTCGGTGCTGCATGAGAATCCACAACTATTTGCTGCAAAATACCTGACCTACCTGCCCAAAGAGGAAGAGTTACGCGAGGAGATTGAAAGGCAGAAAGAAATTTATAGTTTACAACAAGTAGAGGAAAAATAGTCCGCCTATGAACTTTTTGATGAGGGTATAATCGTCCGGGATATGTCGCACACAGCAATCCTGAAAGAGTAACAAGAAAACCGAATACACTTTATCCTATACGTCGTCCTTTATGGGCGACGTTTTTTACAGACCATCCAGAACAAAATCTACTAAATGTCCTTTTTGCGCGTGTTTTATATTCAATACCTGCCGAGATACAGCCATTCTGACCTGCGGTCCGAAGTCTTCATAATCGATTCGTTTCTGCGCATATACGAAAATTGACCGATTTCCCGAATCGTTGTGCTATTCGCAAAATTATCCTATATGGATTTATTAGTAGAAAATTCGGGCGTTCGAGTAATAATTGAGAAACAGCCTCGAAGATTTCTTGGAAATATTTTATTATATTGAGCAAAAGTCGATAACTTGGATCATTCTAAAACATGAACGGTTATGACACGTCCCTTCCCATGTTTCACGCATCCGTTTCTCTGGATTTCTGCCGTGTTATTCTTTTCGCAATGCAGCAGAAGCGACAACGTGGATAATCCACCCGTACCACCTGATCCCGACAAACCTTTTCTAACCATCACGCAGGCACTACCCGCCGCGCCTTTCGGTGCGCAGGGCGGGAGCGCCGTATTGATTTTCTCGACCAATGAGCCGTGGCGTATTACCTCGGAGACCGCTCCTGAATCGGCCATCGATGCCGCTACTTGGTACGACATCGCTCCCCCTTCGGGTGATGCGGGCGGGGAGATTAATGTTACGGTGAAGGTGGACCCGAATGAGGAGTATGTCGGGCGGTGCTTTACACTTATCCTGCGTGGCGAAACCCTCGAAGAGCGCATCGAGGTCTCGCAGGCGAAGAAGAACGCGATCATCGCGGGCGACAACCGGCTTGAAATCGGCAGTGAAGAGCGGACACTCACGGTAGAGGTGCAGTCGAACGTAGACTACACCGTATCGGTGAAAGAGGGCGGCGAGTGGATCGAGGAGCTCCCCGAATCGCGGGCCGCACCGGGGCTCGAAGAGCGTACACACCGCTTCACGATCTCTGCCAATCCGGATGCACGGGAACGCACGGGGCTTATCGTGTTCAAGGATAAGGCGTCCGACCTGTTCGACGAACTGACCGTCGTGCAGGCCGCGTGGGACGATCCTGACCCGGAGCGCTCGGCGCTGCGGGCATTCTACGACGCGGCCGAAGGCGGCGGCTGGACGCACCGCGAGAACTGGTGCAGCGACAAGCCTCTGGGCGAGTGGTACGGCGTGGAGACCGACGCCGAGGGGCACGTCACGGCCCTGCGGCTTGCGAAGAACAACCTCGCGGGAACCGTGTCGTGGGAGATCGCAAAACTCACGAAGCTGCGGCATCTGGATTTGAGTTGGAATGCGCTCGAAGGCCCCATCAGCGTCAATGACGGAAAAGGGCACTCAATTACCTGTCTGGACGACCTGATAGAACTGGAAACGATCGACCTCAGCCATAACTGCATCGAGGGCGGTTATCTTCCCGATTGGGCCAAACTGAACAGATTGCAGTATATAAATCTGTCGTTCAATAAGATCACGAGTTGGGTGGCGACTTGGGCGCATTTGTTCCAAAGCGGGCGGCCAATAGACTTGATCCTGAACAACAATTATCTCTATGGGAAAATCCCGGACGTTATTCAGAACCATCCTCTGTGGAGCCGCATCGCCCTCCAGTGTGTCCGGCAAGACTACGGTAAATCCGGTGGAGTATCATACAGCAAGGATATCCACCTTCCGGACTTTACTTTCACCGACCTGCGCGACGGCTCGCAGGGCAGCATCCGCGAGGTGTACAGCGGCAACATCCGGACGATGATCCTGCACTGGAATCCCTTGCAGGAGGATTCGAAGACCTTTCTGGAGACCACTGTCCGGCGGGTGCATACGCTCTTCGGCGGACAGGGCTTCGCTGTGGTGGCGATCACTCCCGAAGGGGAGGAGTACAAACAGGCAGCGGAGCAATACCTCCGCACGCACGACGTGCCCTATCCCGTGGTGACGGACTATGCCGATGCCGAGGGACACCGCGTGATTCTGCCTGCCGAACCTTATCCGAGCTATTTTCTGGTCGATCAGTACGGCACGTTCTCCAACGACATGTTCACGGGGCAGTATTGCTCCACAAGCCTCTACCCCGAGGAGCCGTTTCTGATAGATTTCATGGCCCGGCCGTTCCAGCATACGGACGACCTGAACACGCAGTTGAAGAAGGTATTCGGCAACAGCTCCTACCAGAGTACCGACTTCTCGATGGATAAGCAGTTCGAGACCCTGCAACGGGCGACCAAGGGCAAGGGCATCGACATCGTATTGATCGGCGAAGCATTTACCGACGTAGACATTGCCACGGGCTACTACAAGCAGGTCATGGAGTTTGCTATGGAATCCTTCTTTGCCATCGAACCCACCAAATCCTACCGCGAATACTTCAACGTACACATGGTATATGCCGTGTCGAGGGATGCCTATATCGGTGCGTTTGACAGCGGCGGTCAGACTGCATTAGGTGTGCAAACAGAAAACAGCCGTCAGTGGTTTTACATTTATACCGCACAACAAAGGCTGGAATCCTATTATCGTCTCCCTGTCCTGGCATATGAAAGGCCGGTACATTCGGTCGGGATCGTTATCAATGGGGTCAAAGGAGGGGTTACTTATATGCGGGAACCGATATCCGGGCCAAATTTTGCCTTTACAGGCTATGTCTATGGAGGACGTAAGATGTCAATGGGGACATTTATTCACGAAACGGCCGGTCATGCTTTTGGCCTTTTAGGTGACGAATACAGTACTTCTGGATTCGATCCTGGACAGCCGTTCGAGATTCCGGATTATGAAGCAACAAGATTGAGAAATGAACAGAAGAAGGGTTGGTATCTGAATCTCTCGCTGACCAGCGATCCGAAATCGGTCTATTGGGCACATCTGATCGGACATCCGAGATACCCCTATGTGGGTGTGCTTCAAGGAGGATATTATTATGCATTTGGGGTTTGGCGATCTGAGTCTTATAGTTTGATGGATGAATCAGCCGATTTTTATTTCAATACCATCTGTCGGGAATTGATTGTCAGGCGCATTATGGCGCTAACTGGCGAAGAATATACCTTTGACAAGTTTCTGGCCAAAGACAGCGATAAAGACAGACCCAATCTGTCAAAATCACGATCACAACAGACCAAAGATCAAGAACGCAGACACCAGCCGCCGATTATCGGGGAGTAAACTGAGAGTTAATAACCATATAAACTACATATCTATGTAGACGATAACCCAATTATTAACCTAACACATTCAGCTATGAAAAAACTATTACTGCTATCTGTTGTGTTGTTGCTCTTTGCAGGTTGCAGCAAGGATGAAACAACGAGTTCGGGGCAGGCTGACCAAACGGAAGCCTTTGTTCCGCATTTCTATGGTGCAGCCATGCTGAATACCCCTGCTCCCGCGACCCGTGGCGTTGCGAACGCCATGAAAGTGTGGAGTAAACCTATGGCGGCCAATAACCTGACCGTCAAATTCCTGAACGGTTCGGCCGGCTATCAGGAATATGTTAAGGAAGTAGCTAAAGAGTGGGAGAAGGCTGCCGGCGTCCGCTTCCATTTCGTAGGAAGTGACAAGCCTGCCACTGTCCGTATCGGCTTCGACTATGTGCCGGGCATGATGTCGAGCTGGTCGTTGACCGGCACCGATCATATGCAGGTTTACGGACAGCAGAGCGAAGCTACAATGCACTTTGCACAATGGCGCCGTGCCGGAGATGCCCAAAAGCGGAGTGACGTACTACGGGCTTTCGGTCAGGTCCTCGGTCTGGAGCTGGAGTTCCGTCACCCGATGTTCCATCCGGCTTGGATAACCAATGCCGACGGCAGTGTAAACGAAACGGCCATTCGGGAGTACTGGGAAAATGAACTGGCGAATTACATTGCCTGGGATGAGTTGAAGAAGATCGTACTCGATCCGCTCGAAGATCAGGCGTTCTTCATCCACAAAACCGAGTACTACGACCAGTGGTCGGTGATGAACTGGCCGTTCTATGAGATGATTGCCCGCAATATTCCGCCCATCGAATTCGACGAGGATTACATAACCGAGTTGTCCGAAAATGATAAGTCATTTGCGCAGTTCCTCTATGGAGAGTCATTCGGAGGTACGCCCCCAGATAATCTATTCGTCCCATTGATCGAGTTCGAATGCACTGGTTCCAGCACAAGATTTTCGGTGACTACAACCAAGAATCTGGGGGTACGCTGGGATGGTGAGGTCTCGAAAGAGTACACTGCCTATGATCTTCCGGACTATACGACGTCTGAGCATACGTTTATGATCAACAAGACATTCGACGAAACGAAAACCCGTAAGATCGTTATCGGCGAGGTGCTGGACTACGGAGAGGCAAAGCCGGATTACAGCTATGCGCTGACCAGATTCGACTTTAAGGGTGCTAATAATGCAGGTGCGATCGACATCAAGCCCGTGAATCATGCGTTAAGCTATATCCGCATTATAGGCGGTTCGGATTTCATTAGTCGGGAGTTCAACTTCACAGGGTACGAATATCTCAAAGAACTGTATTTAGTCAGGATTGGCGACTCAAAGGTTATTTTGGATAATTGTTCGAATCTGGAAACTTTTGCGACAAGTAAAGGAATTTGGAAACCAGGAGAATCATATTCCGAGCCAACTGATCCTATTGACATCGGAGATTATGAGTCTGTGTTCGCATGGCCGGACTATCCGGAATCGTTATATTCGTTGAGCGATACCGGCGGGTTGACAATTCTGAATTGCAATAACCTCAAGCAAATCAGTCTGGAGAATACCCAACTCAAGAATTTCAACTTCGGGGATCTTCCTGCTTTGGAATACGTCTATTTGTCCTCTTTCAGTGGTTACATCGTTGGTGGTTCAGATCCTTATGGAAAATTGCTGCTCGATGCGGTCAATACGTTACCCGCAAAAGAAGCCGCCGCAAAAGGATCGATCGTCCTGCGGGGAATTGCCTTCCGGTTGTATCCTTCAGAGAATGAGACAGGAAACGCGATCGGTCCAATCACCCCAGTCCGGCCGAATCCTGTATACGATCAAATTCCCATCGATAGAGTGATATATAATGCTATAAATCAAAATCTTCCTGCAAAAAATTGGAATGTTGTATGGGAATCCGGATTTTATCATCCCATTATATATTTAAACAGCACGAATCATAATAACTAAGTAATACCCAAATCCGGGGTTTGGGTAAACCAAACCCCGGATTACTTTTAACCTTAAAAAACTTGAATATATGAAACCTACAACTCTCCATACGCTGCTTTTCACAATTCTATTCTCTGCTGTCAGCATTTTCTCGGCAAATGCACAGCTTACCTATTCCGGAGGCCGCTTGTCGCTGGATACCACCCCTATTGGGAGCTATAAGGTCTCGATAGCCGGAAACGGCGCATATTTCAAACTCCCGTCACAGACGAACTTCTTCCAGATTGACATTTCGTCAGAAAACACCCGGCTGGCGGGGCATGGTGATCAGATCTCTTTCTACAACTCCTCAACGAACAAGTATAACAGCATCAATGTGCTGAATGTTTACTACCACTCCGATGCTCGTGCCAAGACCAATGTTCGTGATTTCTCACAAGGCTTGGAGGTTATCTCGCGGATCAGACCTGTCACCTACAACTTCATTAACGAGGGTAAAAACTATCGCAGGTCTTCTGATCAGGAGATTGGCGTCCTTGCACAAGAGTTGGAGGAGGTCTTACCGGGCGCTGTCATCACGGACAAAGAGGGCAATAAATGCGTCAACTACAACATGTTGATCCCCGTGCTGATCGATGCCGTAAAATCTCTTCAAGCCGAGGTAAATGCCTTGAAAGAGAATCGGTGACAACTCTCGTTAGTCGAGGAACAGGCGGATGCGGGGATGGTAACCCGCTCTGTGCTTCTCAATATAATATCTCTTATATGTCTTAACGAGATATAATTAAAAAACTTGAAACCATGAAAAAAATAATAGGCATTTTCAGTATGCTATTCCTGCTGGCCATTACTCTTGGTTCTTGTACTGACGCTCCTGTCGATGAGCCGGGACAAGACGGCCTGAGTAAGACACGCTCGGCAGGGGCAGATGCGACGTGCTACTACTGGTATAGCGGAGAAAAGATACCCTTGACTCTGAATACTGAATATGTGAATATTGTTGCAGATGATGCGTCGTTGAAATCTTCAAAGACCGGTTCTTCATTTCAAGGGCTGGACTTAGTACAAGAAGATGGCGCTCGGAGCGGGAATGTAGTCAAATATAGATTGACTTCGAAATCGACTGCTACAGACTACTCTAAACTCATAAAAGACCTCAAGCAAAATAAGCAGATTAAACACATTCTGCCATTCTTTAGCCGAGGTGCGAATGCTCAACCCATCGGAACATCCGATATTTTCTATTTGAAATTAAAGGATGAGAAAGATTTCGCCACATTAAAGCTGCTGGCAGAAGAACAGAAAGTTCAGATTGTAAAGGAGGTTCCTTATATGCCTTTGTGGTATATTATGTCTATTCATAACTCCAGCTTCGGCAGTTCGGTAGATGCAAGCAACTACTTCTATGAAACTGGTCATTTCGCAGATGTGGACCCTGCATTTATGTTTGATTTCAAGCCGAACGTTATTCCTAATGATCCGATGTTTGGCCAACTATGGGGATTGAAAAATAATTCTTATCCGGATATTGATATCAATGTTACCGCTGCGTGGGATATAACAAGAGGAGCCGGTGCGAAAGTCGCGGTATTAGATCAGGGGATTGACCGCAGCCACAATGATTTGAATGCCAATCTTCATACCTTGAGCTATGATGCGCAAACGGGCAAATCTCCCAGCGTATTTGTGAATGGATTGAGTCATGGAACACACGTAGCCGGTACTGTTGCCGCCGTATGGAATAATAATCTGCAAGTGGTTGGCGTTGCTCCTGAAGCCAAGATTATCGGAGTTAGTCACGACCTATATTTGTCAACAACATTCTCGGCTGAACTTGCGAGCGGATTTAGCTGGGCATGGCAAAATGGGGCTGATGTACTTACTAATTCTTGGGGCGATCAGGGTGGAGCATTTTACGACACTATGCATAGTGCGATTTTGGAGCAGGCTATTATTGATGCCATGACAAAAGGCCGGGATGGATTAGGGTGTGTAGTAACCTTTGCTGCAGGAAATTATTCTGGAGTTATGGATTATCCCGGCAATTTCCATGATGATATATTAACTGTCGGTTCTATTGACTCAAATGGCAGTAAATCGTCTTTCTCCGGATATGGTACGAAGTTGGATGTTGTGGCTCCCGGATCTAATATTTTGTCTACAATTCCGGGCAATAGCACAGGCCAGAAGAGTGGAACGTCTATGGCTACCCCGCATATTGCGGGTGTAGCAGCTCTCGTAATATCGAAGAACCCTACTTTTACACGCTTGCAAGTGGTAACTGCTATAGAAAAATCAGGGAAAAAGGTCGGAGGTTATTTATATAAAACGACTTCCGGTCGTCCCAATGGGCTATGGGTTGATTACATGGGCTATGGCTTGGTCGATGCTTATGCCGCAGTGAATTACGTTCCTGATAAAATTCTTTTTTACGATCAGCATGTAACGACAGATCAGATTGTTCAGGGTCGTAAAGTGGAGACTAAGAATGTCACTGTTAGTAATAACGCAAAATTGACAATCATAGGAACCGAAAGTGTTACATCGCTTGAGACTTTACATGTAAATGCTGGTTGTAAACTTGAGATACGCAATTAAAGATGCAGCAATTCACTATGATGGAAACCGTTTAAAACGGAGCGGTTTGCCCCATTCATGGTCGGAAGATTTTTCTTCCGGCCATTTTTAGTTTTGAAGTATATTGTAGGGGCTTCGCCCTACTGGCCCTCCCCCGTAAGCCTTATTTCTTTAGTCGGTCGGTAATGATGTCCTTCGCTATATCCCAGATTTCGCCCTTATATTGAACAATAAAGCGAATGAATTGCTTGAACGAAGAGGAACTACATGCCTCTTTCAGGTATTCGAGTTGCGTTTTGGTTCCGGGACTCCAGTTTTTTTGAAGCTCCCGTTCGATCTCTTCTTTCCACTCGGCGATCGTTAGGGGCGACATGAGTTCCAGAAAGTCGGCGGTCTGGTATTTGTCGCCGATCCTATCCACCATGTCGATCATCTTGGTCATCTGCGCCGGTTGTAGGGCGTGCGTTGCTTTGAGAGCGATGTTGACGATACGTTCGGTGCTGATAGTGAAGCGGGATCGGCGCTTGAGTTTAGCCTGAATATCCGTTACGAAACGCAGGAATGCCTCCTTGTTTAACTTTTGGGGATCGTCGTTCAGGATCAGAAATTTATATGCCTGAATCAAAGATTGGGACTCCAAATGAACTTGAAATAGCGCGTTTCTCAGTTTGCTGGCGAAGCGGGCGTCTGCCGTCAGCCATTTCTGTATTATCCAGCAATGAATCTTGGTATTCGCCCGTGTGTAGACGAAATGATAAAGTGAGAGTCCCTGTTTAGGAAATTTAAGCACCAATTCGGCATGCTGAGGCCGGAATACGATTTCCCCGGCCGCAGATTCCAGAATACACAATGTCTCCCCGCAGCTTACACGTAAATCATCGTGGAGCGGCTGATTCGATGTCGAATAGTCGTAAATCGCAGGCAGGAATTTCCCGACAGCCAAAAGAGTGGTCGGGGTGTATCCTTTTTCGCAGTTTTTGACTTTGACGCCCAGGCTGAACAGATGGTCTACAAGCTGATTGGCGTATACTCTCATTCCCGTGAATTCTAAGCCCACTTCATAACGATTAGCCATTTTCCCGTTGCAGAAGAGGCGTCGGAATTTGCTTTGGCAGTTGTAATATTGTTTGCCAATCCTAATCCTAAATCGGGGCAGTTCCTTAAACCTCACGGTATTTTCACCCCGGAAAAACCAGTCTTCTCCGGCGTAACACGGAAGGGCTGGGATGTAATTCAAGGATACTTTGCCGAAGTTGCGGATAAAGTCATTTTCTTCCGGAATCGGAAAGACGGGACGCTTCAACCTCTGAAAGGATGAACACAGACTTCTACAGTCGATGATGGGTATGTGTATGTGTACAAACATCGTTTAAAAAAGGGAGGAGGCCACTAATCACCTCCTCCATGAAACATCTATGAACTGTGAGGTCCACCGACCCATAAAGCCTAATATTTATCAGACCGTGATATAAAGTTAGCGATTATTATTCAGAAAACAGCAAATCTTCAAGTAATTTTCTGATGTGCCGGTTGATATGGGTATTCTATCCGTTTCCACGGTCGAAAGTCTCTGCAGCTACTACGGGCAGGTGTTTGCGTTTTTTTCGAGGTTCTGGATATTAGGATAATTCGGAGATAATTCACTACCTTTGTTTTATGAATACTTTTGACGAAGCCAGGAAATATTTCGAAAAGTTCGTGCAGAACCATTCCCGTGAATACTTCGAGAGTATGAAGGAATACGGTAGTCGTTCGTATGGAGAATTTATAAACAGCAGTGAAATCATCCAAACATCACGGGATATTGCTCATAATTTAAGGGAGGAGTTTTGTGATTTAGAGATAGGCAATCATTTTGTAAGCCCGAAGCATCTTATCGATACCGTCAAGAACTTAAAGAATTATCTTCAGTCGAAAGATGCTGTTTTCAAAAAGACGATCGATTACTATACTAAGCGTGAAGGATCGCTTCCACTGCCTGTTTCCGGCATTGAAATCATGCGTCAGGAAACAATCGAAGCTTGCAACCATTTTTTGAAATTAGTGGACGAGGAGCAGCAGAAGGATCAGGAACAGGAGCAAAAGAATGCCCATAGCCGGGACGACAAGCCGCTTCAAGTTAATATCAACGTGAATAACCAAGTTCAGGCGCAAGCCGCGGCACAGGCACAATCCCAGATTCAAAATAACGCGGGAAAGAATAGCGATGACTATGCGATTGTCGTAAGGTACATGGAAAATATAACTTGCAAAGAATTATGGAAATTACTTGGCCGGGTTAAAGTTAAATCTCTGTGGTCTATTATTACGGCAGTTAGTTTTATATTTTCGGCTGGTTATGGGTTCTGTTTTGTTGTGAATAAAATGAAGGATTCGAAGCCCGACAGTGTGCAAACAGTAGTTCCATCTATCCCCCGTGTTTCGAATTTGCCTTCTGAATCCGAAGAAAAGAATAATATGCTTGAATTAGACATAACGTCGGATGAAGCTGTAGCTGTCTGGGGAGGGGAAGTTATGATAACTATGGAATTCAACTCTATTTATAATAACCTGATCTTCTCAGGCATAGTTGGCTGGACAAAGGCCCCGGAATCCAGTCAACCGTATTATTCAGAACAAGAATGTCCGGTAAAAAAGGGAGAGAAAGTTGTTATTAAAAGAAAAAACGGTGAAAGATGGGTTATAAATATCCTGAGAACGGGTGTCAGTTCGGTTAAAATAGCCATGATTCCCTATATACTGCCCCAAGAACTGAAACCTGTAAAGTGATTATTATATGATACCGTCAGAGCCAATGGGCATGAGTTGCCCCGTATGCAGTGGTTATATTCCTTTATCGGTAGAACAATTACTCAAGGCTGATAATATCGTCTGTCCGCATTGCGGCCTACGGTTGCATGTTGACCGTCAAAAGCTGGGAACAGGGGATAAAAAAATCACCTAATCCGGGCGTGTACCGGAGAATCCAAAATGTAAGCTGTCTATGACAGCTTTTTTTGTAAGCCTGCTTTAAGTTTTGACGGGTATTATTTCAAGTGCCGGCGTTTTTTCTTCTTTTTTCTTCGTTGGTATTCCTGCGCCCATTCATCCCAATAATCGGGTCTGGATGCCTCGTTGAGCAGCACGGAGAATAAATCCAGGTCCGGGAATATGTCGGATATGGCTCCAAAGTCGTGCGATTGCTGCGTGAACCAGTCATTTCCCGTGTCGGAGCTCTGCTGCGAACGCTCCGCACGGTTCTGAGGCTCAGTGGCCGGAGCCTTGGTAAACAGTTCTTGGAAGCGGTTGGCCGCAAAAGCCTTGTCGAGCCGGGAGCCGTTTATAACAAGTCCGTTCCTATGGTCGATGAATGTAACGCCGTAGATTCTGTTTTCATGTTCGGCGCTTCGATGGAAGACTACTGATATTCCACCCGGACGTATCGCCGCTGCAAATTCCTCAGTAGTCCGGGCGGTCTTCATCGCCTCACGGATTGTTATCCGTGTCGGCTCCAACTTCTGTTTGTTACCGGCGATCCATCGTTTGGTTTTGCTGTATTCCTTTTGCAGTGCCTTATAGCCGAATTTCTTGCTAATACGGCTTGACTTGATGGGTTTTCCTACCCGTTGGCCGTGTTCATCCAAGGCTCCGTATATAATGCCGGCATAGGGACGGCCTTCGACTTCTCCCTTGCATTCCTCCATCCAGATGTTGAAGATTTTCAGCAGGGTCGTAAATTCGCCTTTAGAACTGAATCGGTAGCGGTCCGTCAGGTTGTTGAGTACGGAAGATAGCTGCGCTTTGAGGTTGCTCTGCGCGTATTCGACCTTGCGCAGTTCCTCGAAAGCTGCGGACTGCTGGCCCTGAACGGTCGGAATAAGGTTGAATTCGCGTTCTATTTCTTCGGTCAGGGCCTTCGATCGTTTCTTGTATTCGAAAGAGTCGATCGTCGTGCCGTCGGGTTTTATCCGTGTCGAAACGATGTGGTAATGCTTGCGTTCGATGTCGTTGTGTTCGAAAATGACATAGGGCTGATCCCCATAGCCCATGCGCTCCATGTAGTAATGAGCTATTTCAAGCATTTTCATCTCGTCTATCCGGTCTTTTGGATTGGGGTTTAACGAGACATGAAAGACCGGTTCCCCGAGTCTGGGCCGGGGATGCGTCATCCAGGGGCGGAATGCTTCGCTCAGGCGGCGGATGTCGATCTTGCCGTCTTGGGGAACGATGGGCAGGTTGTGGCACAGGACGACCCGTGCTTCGCCTTTGTCGGTCTTGAACTTGTTGTAGAAAAGCACCCCTTCGATATGTGCGCCGTGGTTTATTCGGGCAACCATTGTTTGCGCAGTTCTTCGGTCAGGGATGCGATCTTTTCGCTCAGGGCTTTGAGCTGGCGTGTGTAGCCGATGAGCATGTCGAGCTGCACGGGGATCGCCTGCTCCGAAAAGTGGGTGTTCACTTGCTTTACGATCTGGTTATAGTTGTTCCCTATTCGGGAGAACTGCCAGTAGAAATCATTCAGCCGCGCGACATATTTTGCGCCTGTAGGATCGCTTTTATAGACCCGGAACTCTCATCCGAACAGACGTGCGAGGATGAATTTCGAGATGTTTTCCCGGTAGCCGGCTTCTTCGAGCATCTTCCGGAAATGTAGTTCCTGTTCATCGTTGAGCTTGAAATTATACCTGTGAGTTTTGGGGTCTTTGGCCTTCGGACGCCCCGATTTTCCATTTGCCATAGTAATTTTTTTATAGGTTATGCGACTTTGGAGCGAAAACCAGCCCGGACGACTTCGGAGTCCGGGCCTTTTTGTATGCCGCAAATATTTGCGGCATACAAAAACACAGCTCGCTATCGGCAGGCGCCGATAGAATCCGCTTATTCAGCGGATTATTCCCGGCGGCGGCCAGCGTGCCGCCGCTCATCGGATGCGGTATCGTTCTCATGTGCAATGTTAGGGATAAAAAATCAACTGCACAAGAGACGATTGCGGACTGGGAGTGTCATTGAGTGACATACTGAATCAGGGCTTCGATTCCTGCTTTTCTTTGTGCCGGATGATGTGGATGCGTGCAGGTCGCTGTATGAATTGAGGTCGTTGGAAGCAGGCCGTTCATGCAGTGAATTCAGTTCACGCACTGCATTCAGTGAATACGATGCATTCAGTGAAATGAATGATCGGGGTTCACGGCGGTCATTGCCTGCATGCAGTGCAATGACAGCATTCCACTCAACGGAATCAATATATGAATTCAGCTATGAAAAACAAACCTCATTTCATCTCTATCTGCAGTCAGAAAGGCGGCGTCGGGAAATCTACTTTTACAATTCTTCTTGCGGGAATGCTTCATTATCGTCTCGGCCGGCGTGTTGTAGTCGCGGATTGCGACTACCCCCAGTGGAGCATTCTTGAACAGCGCCGCCGGGAGTTGGAAATCCTCGACCGCTCGGATTATTACAAACTGATGATGATTCGGCAGTATAAAGCTACAGGGCGGAAGATTTGGCCTGTACTTGAATGCCGGGCCGCCACAGCCTTGACTACAGTTAAAACCTTCCTCGATTCTACTGATGAGGAGTACGATTACGTTTTTTTCGATCTCCCGGGCACTACTGCGACCAAGGGGGTTCTACCCCTTATTGCCGGCTTGGAGCGGATTTTCATCCCGCTGAAAGCTGATAAGATGATTATGGAGAGCAGTGTAACTTTTGCCCGCACCATTGCGGAGTCTTTTATTCCCAGCGAGAAGTCGGAAATCAAAGGAGTGCATCTTTTTTGGTCGATGATCGATCGCCGTGAACGCACGCCACTATACGATCTGTACGAGAAGGCTTTGGCCGCATTCGGGCTCCCGATGATGCAAACCAACATCCCGCAGCGCCTTCGTTTCAGTAAAGAATTGCGGCCCGAAGGCGGCGCTATATGCCGTTCGACGCTTTTCCCCGGTGAGCGGTCTTTCGTTGCGGAGTGCTGTCTCGATTCTCTGTGTGCTGAAATCTGCAAAATCGTCGAGGAGGAATAGGCATGGCAGGAAAGAAAAAATTGGAGGAGATTGATCTTGATGAAATCCTCCTGCGAGAAGTGGCGTCGCGCCGCAGTCCTTCGGGCTCCGTGCTGAATAATCCCACGGCGCAAACCGGCAAGACCGACTCTGCGAACAGAACCGAAGAGAATGTACAGCAAGAGGTGAAAGGGGCTGTTACTGAACAAAGACCTCCTCAACCAGCGAAACCTCGCCCTATATCGAGCTATGAGCGGCTTTTCCTCTGCGAACATGTCGTGCAGCAGCGCAGTGCAATATACATCAGTTCAAAGACTAAAGAGAAACTCTCAGATGTAGTACGCCGGTTGGGATGGAGCAGGATTTCAGTCACATCCTTTGCCGAAAATATCCTTGCCCATCATCTTGAATTGTTTCGGGATGAGATTAACAGATTGCATCGTCAGAAGAATACGAAAGACATATTGTAGCATGAAGACAATCCTAATAATACTCTTGGGAAGCCTTTCTACATATCTCTATGTAGACAAGTTCCTGTTTAAAGGAAAACTCGCACAACTTTTCTTTGACGGATGGCGGTCTTTGCTTCGGGAATGGTTCGGTCCTATACTCCGATTTTCCTGCCGCAGTTCGCCCGAACAACCCTTGGCGTCTCCCGAACAGGAGGTAATATCTACGCTGACGGACGATAATCTGGTTGAAAAGAAGCGGTATGTTTCACGCCAGAAAGAGCCAACGGGTGACATCGGCCCGAAAAGAGAACCAAAAACTGCCGGGGATGATACATTTGCAGCCACGACGAAGGTTGAGCAGGAGCCGCGGATCATGGAATGGAGGGCTCCGGCCTTTCAGAGAACGCAGACACCCCGCCCTGCAGAAAAGAAACAGCCGCAGAGGTGGGAAGACAAAGGTTTTGCTGCGGCGCGATTTGTTCCTGTCAATGGCGGTGACGGAGAGGAGGAGATTATCGAGATCATCGATGAAGAACAAATTCGCCGGGAAGTTGCCGAACAGTTGGAACTTGCACAAGCCGATGAACAACGGGACCTGCTGGAACCTACGGATGAAGAGAAGTACGGCATTGATAATTTCGATGCAGGTGCTTACAGTTAAATTGTTAAACCCAAAAACTACGAAGCGATGAAAATGCTCTATTTCGATTCAGGCTGACTGACCTGAACGCACTAACGAAGACTGACGACCGCAGGCCGCCAATCTTCCGAAGTGCGCGGTCTGCGGTTTTTAATAATTTTAAAACGCAGACATAAAAAATGAATAAAAAACTGATTTTGACTTTGATGGCCGTCGTTCTTGCCAGCGCAGCTATGGCTCAGGGCAATGGTATTAAAGGCATCACGGATGCCACCTCAATGGTTACGAGTTATTTTGCGCCTTTAACGAAATTAATTTATGCCGTAGGCGCTGTCGTTGGCTTGATCGGCGGCATCAAAGTCTATCAAAAGTTCTCGTCGGGAGACCCGGACACTTCAAAAACGGCTGCCAGTTGGTTTGGAGCCTGCATTTTCCTTGTAATCGTGGGTGTCGTTCTCGAATCGTTCTTCCTCTAACGATGGCCGAGTACATGATTAATAAAGGCGTTGGCAAACAAGTTGAATTTAAAGGACTCAGAGCGCAGTATGTCTTCATTTTCGCCGGAGGATTGTTAGGCGTATTTGTCCTTTTTGTCGTCTTGTACATGATGGGCGCACCTCCTGTAGTATGTATCACCATTGCATTGGTATTGGGTACTGCGCTGGTCTGGTTCACTTTTCATTTGAACGCCGAATATGGGGCTCACGGGCTGATGAAACTTGCTGCGCGGCATCGGTTTCCCCGGAGGATAAGTTCTCGGAAAACCCTTGTAAGGCTCATCGCCAGAACGAGCGGAATCCGGGACCTTTAGCTGTCGATAAGAGGTTCAAATGCCTGAAAAGGATTAATATCCCAAACACTTATGAAAAGCATTTTGAAAAAAAATACATTGGAAGATAAGTTTCCAATCATGGCTGTCGAACATGGCTGCATCGTCAGTAAAGAGGCTGATGTAACGGTCGCATTTCGGGTTGAACTGCCGGAACTGTTTTCCGTGACCACCAAAGAATACGAAGCGATTCATGCTACCTGACTGAAAGCAATCAAAGTCCTACCCGATTACTCCGTTGTTCATAAACAGGACTGGTTTCTGTCGCAAAAGTATCGGCCGGAGAATCGGGATGGCGATCAAAGTTTCCTCTCCCGCTCTTTTGAACGGCATTTCAATGAACGGCCTTACCTTGAGCATGCCTGTTACCTTTTCCTGACGAAGACAACCAAAGAGCGTATCAGCCAGCAGAGCAATTTCACGACGTTGTGCCGGGGTTTTATCATTCCAAAGGAGATTCGTGATCCCGAAGCTATAAGCCGTTTTCTGGATGCCGTAGGTCAGGCCGAGAGCATTATCCGTGAAAGCGGTCTGATTGGAATCCGGCGTCTTACGACCGAAGAGATTCTTGGGGATGAAAAGACTCCGGGAATCCTGAACCAGTATTTCACGCTCAACTTCGAACATTCGGTAAACGAGGATATAAAGCTCGATCCGGGGCGAATGATGATCGGGGACAAGATCCTCTGTATGCATACGCTCACCGATTTGGATGACCTGCCCCAGCAGGTCGGAACGGACACCCGTTACGAGCGGCTTTCTACCGATCGCAGTGATTGCCGTCTTTCTTTTGCCGCACCCGTTGGGTTGTTGCTCGGATGCGATCACGTTTACAATCAGTTTATCTTTCTGGAGAACCACGAAGAGATTCTCGAACGCTTCGAACGCATGGGACGTAATATGAATTCCTTGTCGCAGTATTCCCGGTCGAATGCCGTGAACAAGGAGTGGATCGATCTGTATCTTTCGGAAGCTCATGTAGGTAATCTTCGTTCCGTTCGCTGCCATTGTAATGTGATGACTTGGGCGGAGAATGAAGACGATCTCAAGCGTATCCGCAATGACGTTGGAGCCCAGCTCGCACTTTTGGGTTGCACGCCCCATCACAATACGGTTGATGTTCCGGCATTGTTCTGGGGCGCTATTCCGGGTAATGAAGCGGATTTTCCCGCTGAGGAATCATTTTATACCTTTTTGGAGCCGGCTTTATGCTTTTTCACCGCAGAGACAAATTACCGCAGCAGTCCGTCACCCTTCGGGATCAAAATGGTCGATCGGCATACTGGAATTCCCATACATCTCGACATCTCGGATTTGCCGATGAAACGAGGTATAATCCAGAACAGAAATAAATGTATCGTCGGGCCTTCGGGGAGTGGCAAGTCGTTTATTACCAATCATTTAGTTCGTCAATACTGGGAGCAGGGAGCGCATATTGTACTTGTTGACACTGGTAATTCGTACAAAGGATTGTGTGAACTTGTGAATCAAAAGACGCATGGGAAGGACGGCATCTATTTTACCTATACCGACGAAAACCCGATCTGCTTCAATCCGTTTTATACGGATGACGGGATTTTCGACATTGAGAAACGAGAGTCTATCAAAACCTTGATTCTGACTCTGTGGAAACGCGAGAATGAACCGCCGACGCGGGCCGAGGAGGTAGCTCTTTCCAATGCCGTTAATCTCTATCTGGCCGAACTGAGAAAGGATTCTGAACTGATTCCTTCGTTTAACACGTTTTATGAATTCGTGGGCAGCGATTACCGGCGGCTTCTGCGGCAGAAAAATGTCCGGGAAAAAGATTTCGATGTCGATGGATTTCTCAATGTGCTTGAACCCTACTACAAGGGTGGCGAGTATGACTATCTTCTCAACTCCGACAAACAGTTGGATTTGCTCTCAAAACGTCTTGTGATCTTTGAGTTAGATAATATTAAGGATCACAAAATCCTATTCCCGATCGTAACGCTCATCATCATGGAAACCTTCATCAATAAGATGCGACGGTTACAGGGCGTGCGAAAGGTTATTCTCATCGAGGAAGCGTGGAAGGCTATCGCCAAGGAAGGTATGGCGGAGTATCTGAAATATCTCTGTGCGCCCGTACAAGCTGCTTAGTAAATATCCCACTGGCAAGGGATTAGGTAAGTGTTCTTTGAAAAACCTATCATCACCCGACTTATCCGAAAGGGAAACCGGACGGGGAGTGTAGCATGTCGGGAACGTCGTAAGTCAGTCAGTTACCAGACTGCCACTGAACGGCAAGGTGAAACGATGGATATGAGGATGAAAACCGAATTGTTTGAACGACAGTCCGAGCTGCTCTACTTGAAGGCTATGACGTAAGGTAACTGAAATCGTCATACTGCGGTACTGCTCCGGTGTATAGGTACGGACGCAAGCAAGAACTTGCCGCAGAGCAACCATGATAAATGGTAAAGGACGGAAATCGCATCCGACAATCCATCATGCCAACAGTTACTAAGTAAGTAAACGGGGATTACCTAAACCGGAACGCCGTAAGGCTATGAGGTGCAGACCTCTGAATATCCGGCACGGTAACGGAGCCTCCGTAGTAGTCCGGGCAGGGTAACGCCCTGCACATGGCGAAGGGAGGCAGCTAATTTTCTTTAATACAATTTAATGGATAATGTGAGAGACATTATGAGAAGTCCGGAAAGAGTATTAAACAGTCTGAACGAACACAGTAAGGATTCGAGCTACAAGTTCGAACGCCTTTACCGGATTCTGTTCAACGAAGAGTTGTTCTATGTTGCCTACCAAAAGATCGCATCGAACGGAGGCAGTACGACCAAAGGCTCCGACGGTCGCAGTATCGACGAGATGAGCCTTGCCCGGATCGAAACGCTGATAGCCTCGTTGAAAGACGAAAGTTATCAGCCTCACCCGTCGCGGAGGGTGCATATCCCGAAGAAAAACGGGAAAACGCGCCCTCTGGGAATACCGGCTTTTGAAGACAAGCTGGTGCAGGAGGTAGTCCGCATGATTCTGGAAGCCATTTACGAGGGACATTTTGAGACCACCTCGCACGGTTTCCGACCTAAACGGAGCTGTCACACAGCATTACTTCATATTCAAAAGACGTTCAGCGGGGCGAAATGGTTTATCGAGGGCGACATCAAAGGGTTCTTCGACAACATTGACCATGATGTACTTGTCGGAATCCTGCGGGAGCGCATTTCAGATGACCGTTTTATCCGTCTGATACGGAAATTCCTGAAAGCGGGATACGTCGAGGATTGGACGTTTCACAACACTTACAGCGGAATGCCGCAGGGAGGTATCGTCAGCCCGATTCTGGCGAATATATACCTCGATAAATTAGACAAGTACGTGAAAGAGTATATCCGACATTTCGACATGGGAACCAAACGCAGGCCGGGCAAAGAGAGCAACGATTTGGCCAATGAACGAAAACGGACTGTGCGGAAACTGAAAAAGGTAAAAGACGGGACTGAGAAGGCGGCTTTGGTCGCAAGACTCAAAGCCATCGAACAGGAACGTGCAGCATTTCCAAGCGGAGATGAAATGGACGGAAGTTACCGCAGGCTCAAATACATCCGTTACGCCGACGATTTTATTCTGGGTGTAATCGGCAGCAAAGAGGATGCACTGCGGATAAAGGAGGATATTAAATCATTCCTATCCGAAAGCCTCGCCCTCGAACTGTCCGAAGAAAAGACGCTGATAACCCATACGGGTAAATCGGCGAAATTTCTCGGATATGAGATTACGGTAACACGGAACAATCATCAACGACGGGATGTGCAAGGACGTCTGCGACGCACCTACGGCAAGCGTGTCCGGCTGAATGTCAGCATGGCAACGCTGCGGGACAAACTTCTGGAATACGGAGCTATGGAAATCAAGCTCCGCAACGGGAAAGAGATTTGGAAACCCAAATGCCGTTCAGGATTGATATTCAACGACGATCTTGAAATCCTCGACCGATACAATCGGGAAACAGTGGGATTTTGCAACTATTACCTGATCGCCAACAACTGCGTCGTACTGCACAACTTCAGATATATCATGGAGTACAGCATGTATAAAACATTTGCGGGCAAATATAGGAGCACGGTACGAAAAATCAACAAAAAGTACCGTCTCAACAAACTGTTCACCGTAAAGTACGAGCAGAAAGGGGTAATCAAGTCCCGAACCTTTTACAAGACAAGTTTCAAACGCCGGACAACGGCGTTCAACGGAAGCTGCGACATCGAACCGTACTCTATTGCAGACGTGAGCCGAACCAATTTGACGGACAGGCTCAAAGCGGAAAAATGCGAATTGTGTGGGGCAACGGGCAAGCTGATTATGCACCATGTCCGCAACCTCAAAGACCTGAAAGGGAAAGAGAGTTGGAAACGGCTCATGTCAGCCCGAAAACGCAAGACCATTGCGTTGTGTCCGAGTTGCCACAGGCTGCGGCATCTGGGAAAAGTTTAGACTGAAAAAAAATTAGTGGAGAGCCGGATACGCCGAGAGGTGTAAGTCCGGTTCGGGGGCGAGTTCTTGGAAACCTGCCGTAGAAATACGGTAAGGCGCCGGGTGCTTAGCCTACATAAGACTGTCCGCAAGTATTTTGGAGAAGCTATTACCGTAACGCAGGAAGTCGATGATATTATTTCTTCTTCCATTGTAAAAGACTCGATCATCAACAATGCAGATTGCAAGATTCTTCTCGATCAGCGTAAGTACATGACAAAGTTCGACGGCATCCAAAGCCTGCTGGGACTTTCGGACAAGGAGAAGGCCCAGATCCTATCTATCAACCTTTCGAACGATCCCTCGCGGCTGTACAAAGAGGTGTGGATCGGTTTGGGCGGGGTGCAATCCGCAGTCTATGCTACGGAGGTCTCGGCAGAGGAATACTTGACATACACGACCGAAGAGGTTGAGAAAGTCGAGGTTTTCAACCTCGCCAAGAAGATGAACGGAGACATCGAGGGAGCTATTCGTATTTTGGCAGATAAGAGGCGCAATTCAGAATAACAAACGATCATGTTACAGAAAACCGAATTATCCCGAAAGACGAAAATGTGGCTTTGGGCTATCACAGGTCTCTGAACGTTTATAATCTGTGCAGCTTCCCTCGCATGGTGGTCTGCATCCCATTGTCGGAATAAGAATGCCGCGTTATGCGGGGTATGAGATGCTGTTCTTCCGCGTGGAAGGCTCACTATTTCGCGCGAAGATGACCATTATATAGTTGTCTTCGGGGACTCAAAAGATACTTGGTATAGGTTGCATCATTGGCTAAGGCCCTATTATTTTCAAGACGGAAGGCGGATTTATGTCTGGCTCTCGGAATCAGGGAATAATTTACTACTCGTGCCAGGGTGTAGTTATCGCAGAATAAAATCAACACAAATAACCCAATAAAAACTCAATGCTATGGATAAGAAAAATAATAATCCGGAAAAATTCGCAGAACTTCTTGCTGCCTACCGGAAAGGACATGCGGAGCAGGGGCAATTCCTGTCGTATGTGGATCGATTAAGCGCACAGGTGCGTAATAACACGATTTGCGGCAGTTGGATCGCTCAGGACGGGGGCTGCTCGCTGCTGATTCGCAGTATCGAGGACGGTTTCTCCCTCATGCTCTGCGACAATACGCGCTGCTACAAGACGATTATTCGCCAGATGACGGCCCTCGCTCAGGGACGCCGTGTGGTGATTGTTTCCGAGGGACCGGGCGGAGACATTACGATCGGCAAAGACGGGCTGCTTCGATGCGGAGCCTACGGTATTTTCCGTAGTGAAGAAGACATGCTCCGTGAGGAGATGGATAGCGAAATGGAATTTGCAGTACGGTCGGCAACCGAAGACGATGGGACGTTCTAAGGAAATACTCGATTTATTCGAGTCGCTTATAAAGACGATACGGTCGATGCGGGGGCAATATTTACTGCAGACCGCATCGACCCGTGAGCTGCTTTGCGGTGAATGGGAACGTAAAGACTCTACGGTTTCTTTCAGAATCTATATAGAGGACGGGAAGTATTATATCGAATTCCGCTATGGGAACAAGATTAATAACTATAAGAAATGCCTATCCTCTGAGCTGCTGGAAGATAAAGAAGGGAATCTCTATGCCGATTTTATGAATCAGGGCATTGGTTACGATCCCAAACAGGATTTGCTTCTGGTTGAAGACTACGGAGCGTTCAAACGAAAAATGGAAACAGAACATGAAAAATAAAATTAGTGTTATGCTGGTCGCCCTCGTCCTTATTTCGGGGGCGGCCCGGGCCCAGTGGCCTGTAACGGACCTTGCCGGTTTAACGCAAAGTATCATCAATTCGTCGAATGAGATGGTGCAGACATCCTCTACGGCACAGACGATGGTTCAGAATTTTCAGGAGACTCAGAAGATTTATGACCAGAGTAAGAAATACTATGATACGCTGAAAAAAGTAAAAAACCTTGTTCGCAGCGCCCGGAAGGTCCAGCAGTGTATTCTTTTTGTGGGAGAAATTTCGGATATGTATGTCTCGAACTATCAGCTCATGCTTTCCGACAAGAACTTTTCCGTGAGGGAACTTGCTGCTATCGCTTCGGGATATACACGAATTCTTCAGGGAAGTGCCAACACGCTAAAGGATTTGCAGGGTATCATCAATCCCTCGGATTTGTCGATGACGGACAAAGATCGCTTGGATGTGGTTGATAAAACCTATGCCGAATTACTGCGGTTACGGAATTTAACGAGCTACTATACCCGGCAGAATCTTTCTGTGTCCTATATAAGGGCGAGGAAGTCGAATGATATGGAGCGGACATTATCCCTGTACGGCACAGATGAGGATAAGTATTGGTAATAAAAGACGATGATTATGATGATCCCTTTAGTATCTTTTGAAAGCCTGCATGAAATTCTGCGTAAGCTCTTCGATTCGATGCTTCCGTTATGTGAAAGAATGACTGTCATGGCGTCGGCAATAGCATGTATCGGTGCGTTGCTATACATATCTTATCGGGTATGGCAGTCTATTGCGCGTGCTGAGCCCATTGATGTTTTTCCGTTGTTACGACCTTTTGCCATGTGCATTTGCATCATCTTTTTCAATACATTGGTTATCGGCGGTCTCAACGGAATACTATCCCCGATTGTTAAAGCCACGCACTCTCTTCTTCAAGGCCAGACTTTCAGTATGAATCAATATCAGGCGGATAAAGACAAACTCGAAAAAGAAATCATGCTCAAGGACCCGACACAGGCTTATTTGGTCTCGGATGAAGAGTTTGACCGGCAAATTGATGAACTGGGCTGGATGCCACCGGATTTGAATGCAATGTCGCAGTTGCATCAGGATAGATATTGGTTTGGGATACGCGGTCTCATTGTCATGGCTTTTAGATGGCTTTTGGAAACGCTTTTCGAAGCGGCTTCGTTGGTTATCGATACGATCCGGACATTTTACCTTATTGTACTGGCTATTCTGGGCCCTCTGGTCTTTGCTATAGCATCGTTCGATGGCTTTCAGGCTTCATTGGCACAGTGGCTCACAAAGTATATCGGCGTATATTTATGGTTGCCGGTTGCTGATATTTTCGGTGCTATTCTGGCCCGCCTGCAAACACTATCGCTTCAAAAAGATTTGGAGTTGATGAGTACTGATCCCTGGTATTTTATCAATATGGACGGTACTGTTTATCTGGTATTTCTGCTGATCGGTATCTGTGGTTATTTTACCGTTCCTACTGTTGCATCATGGATTGTGCAGGCCGGAGGTTTCAACAGTTATAATAATCTCGTTACTCAAGGGGGTAAATGGCTCGGTGGCTTTGCTATGGGTTCTATTACTGGTGCTGGAAAGTACATCAAGGGGCAAGGTAAAAGGATTGCCGAGGAAGAGCGAAAATTCAAAATGAGACACCCTAATATAAAGTAAGCAAAATGGAATTTAAAGCACTGAAAAATATAGAGAGCAGTTTCCGGCAAATCCGTTTGTATGCAATCATTTTTCTGGGTTGCTGTATGCTCCTGACGGTTTTGGTTGTGTGGAGGTCCTACAGCTTTGCCGAAGCGCAGCGTCAGAAAATCTATGTTCTGGATCAAGGCCGGAGCTTGATGCTGGCGCTCTCACAGGATTTACAACAAAACCGGCCTGTTGAGGCACGGGAACATGTCCGACGTTTTCACCTGTTATTCTTCGATCTCTCGCCGGATAAAAGCGCTATTGAAGGCAATCTTACAAAAGCTCTTTTGCTGGCCGATAAAAGCGCAATGAGTTACTACCGCGATTTAATGGAGAAGGGCTATTTCAATCGGCTGATAGCCGGAAATATCATCCAGAAAGTCGAGGTTGACAGCATCCGCTGTGATTTCACGAATTACCCGTATCAGGTGAAAACTTATGCCCGGCAACGTATTTTACGTGAGAGCAGTGTTACTGAGCGAAGTCTCGTTACGACATGCCAGTTGGTAAACGCGACACGTTCAGATAATAATCCGCAAGGGTTCCTGATCGAGCGATTCAACATCATTGAAAACAAAGACCTCGGAACCTATGACCGCTAAAAGAATACTGCTCATGCCTCGCATCTGGATAAGAAGGAGCAAGGCGAAGGTAAAGGCGTTTTTAGACCGCCGTACACAACGAGAACGGCTGTGGATAATCGTTGGGATGTTGGTGATTTTTGCAGTTCTCGACATTTGGCAGCTTATCGATGGGCTGTCTACGGAGAGGCCGCAGAAGCAGATGGAACATATACAATCAATTAAACCGTAAATAAAATGGCAGATAATAAAACTGATGTAAAAAAGGGTTCGTCCGATAATATTCAGAAGGACCCGCAAAAGGAACAACGGAAAAAGACCGTTCTGGCCGCTTTGATTTTGCTCGTGCCGTTCCTTGGTTGTATGTATTTGATTTTCGGCGGCTGAAGTAAGGCGGAAACTCCGGGTGAGAATTCTTTCAACATGACTGTTCCTGATGGCCGGAGTCCGGGGATTGAAGCCAGCAAACAAAAGGCATTGGAACGTGTCAACTCGGAACAGCAACAGCAGGATCGTGTGTCGGCCTTCGATTCGAACTCTTTTTCGCTGCTCGACGGAGCATCCGGCACACCGCAAAAATCCAATCCGCAGAATGCGATTACTCAGTCTCAGGAAGCGAATCGGGAAGTCTCACAACTATTGAACGATTTCTACAGTACGCCGAAAACAGACCCGCAGGTCGAAGAACTGAAACGGCAGGTTGAGGAGTTGGAATCGCGCCTTGAGACGAAGCCCCAGACTCCTCCTGATCCGATGGAAATTGCAGAAAAGCAATATGCGCTTGCGGCAAAATACTTTAATAACGGGGAACAACGCGCAGAGCCGGCACGAAACAGTGCTTCCAAAACAGTTACAGTTCATCCGGTCCGCAGTTTAGGTGAAGGGGTTGTTACGACACTGGCGACTGTAGAACCCGATTCTTTGTTGTCGGAACTGGGCCGGGAACGTAATCTCGGATTCAATACTGCCGTAGGAAGCAATACCCAAGCGAATCATCGCGGTATTCGGGTGTGTGTGGATGAAGACCAGACAATCAGCAGCGGAGATCGAATTCGACTGCGATTGACGGAGCCTATACGAGTGAACGATTGTCAGATCGATGCCGGAAGCCTTCTATTCGGTACGGCGGCTATCGAAGGACAGCGATTACAGATTGTCGTGTCGAGCATCGAACAGGCTGGTAATATCATCCCCGTGGAACTTAGCGCTTTTGATTTGGACGGCGGAAAAGGGTTATATGTTCCCGATTCGAAAGAGCGAACTGCGGCAAAGGAAGCTGCGGCGTCAATCGGTTCGGGCTTAGGAACGAGTATTTCATTCACTCAGAATGCCGGTCAGCAAGTGGCAATGGATCTTGTTCGAGGAGCCATGACAGGAGGAACGCAATATATTGCTTCAAAGCTGCGGCAGGTAAAAGTTACCGTGAAAGCGGGTTATCAGATCATTCTCATTTCTAAAGAATAATTTTCCATGAAAACGTTATTAATTACCTTCCTCTTCCTTTGCAGCTTTTGGGCGGCCGGAGCGCAGGAATCATCCCGGGTGATACCGCCGGAGCAGGTGATTGAACCCTATCAGGTAGAGGTGACATTTGCCAAAACCGTACATATTCTTTTCCCCGCAGCCGTAAAATACGTTGATCTGGGATCAACGGACCTTGTTGCCGGTAAAGCGGATGGAGCAGAAAATGTCCTGCGGGTAAAATCTGCGGTGCGGGGATTTCCCGGCGAAACGAATTTCAGCGTCATCACCTCGGACGGAGTATTTTACGCCTTCAACGCCATTTATGCCGATGTACCGGGGCGCCTTTCCATTCAGATGGAAGACTGGCTGCATAAAGACCCCTATGGTGATTTCGCATCCACGCAGACGTATGTCAGGCTTCAGGAACTCGGCGATGAAAACCCGCTTACCGTAAACCGAATCATGTACACGATCCATAAAAAGGATGCACGATTGATTAAGAACATCGGCAGCAAACGATTCGGCATGCAACTGTTGTTGAGGGGAATTTACATTCACAACGACCTATTTTACATTCATGTCTCCCTGAGCAACAGTTCAAACGTAAATTTCGACATCGATCATATCCGGTTCCGTATTGCCGACAGAAAAGTCGCTAAACGCACGGCACTGCAGGAAACATTCGTCGAGCCGGTCCGGGCATATAATGCGATCGCAGCCGTGAAAGCCGGAGAGACCCTGCGTAATGTTTATGTTTTTCAGAAGTTCACCATCCCGGATGATAAAGTGCTTATCATGGATGTATTCGAAAAGAACGGCGGCCGTCACCAGTCGTTTATGATTCAGAATACGGATTTGGTGGATGCTCATACAGTCGAGGAACTTAAAATCAGGTAGCTATGCGGGCAATCATTATGTTATGCTTGGGGCTTTGGGCCGCATTGCTGCTCAATCCCGGTGAAGTGTATGCCCAACGCGGATTACCCGGACAGGTTGCTCTCGGTGTCAACGGGGGCATTGCCGATGGTTTCTCTTTTCGGGATTCTCATGGAGCATACCGGTTCTGGGGCGAGTTGGAACTGACGCGCTATAACCGGAATCACAGTTATTGGAATTTCGCGGTCTCCTGTCTTCGTAAGGATTACCGATACGAAGGCGTGCTGGGCGATCAGCTCGTGCCGATGGCACAATTTACCGCGGAGGCCGGTTATAATCACCCCTTGATTTCGGATCGCGGCCGCAACATATCCCTTTTTGCAGGATTGGCGGGTGTCGCGGGGTACGAAACAACCAACTGGGGTGATAAACATCTCAGGGACGGAGCGACGTTGCGCAGCGATGATAGTATTATATACGGCGGGCGGCTTTCGGCATCTCTTGAAGGCTATCTTTCAAACCGGGTTATTGTGCTGTTGAACCTTCGAGAATATTGTACATTCGGCTCTTCTACCGGGACATTCCATACTACCTGGGGAATCGGATTTCGGTTTATCATCAATTAAAAGATCGAGGAATGAAAAGATTAGTATGTATTTGCCTCATAGCTTTAGCATCGCTCATTTTTGCGAGTGCATGTGACGATCATATCGAGGTACAGCAGAATTACGACTTCGCATTGGGCACATGGCATCTGCCGGAGGATATAAAACCGGACGAACTCGTAGAAATACGTTTCACGCTTCGTCGGCAGGGAGATTTCAAAGGCGCTAAATACCATTTCGGGTACATTCAGATGCAAGGGGCCGGACAAGTGCTGGATGCTGCCGCAAACCGCCTTGTAAACAGAGAGAGCGTTGAATTGCCTGCGATCGTCGGTTTCAACGACAGTGATCCGTATAATTTGAGCTTCACGCTCTTTTATCAGAGTCTCAGTGACGAGAAATCCGAGGTTGTATTTTTCGTGATCGACAACTTCGGACTAAAAAGGGATTTGACGGTGAGCTTTGATACCGTTAGTCGAGAATAGCAAAAGGGGCGGAAATTTTCCGCCCCTTTTGCTTCATTAAGGTTCTATGTGTGTTGCATTCTCAAAGTCGCTATCCGTAAAAATATATTGATAGGTTCTATTCCGTTTTTTATCATTGTTTTTCAAGATTTCATACGTTTCTGATCTGAATAATTTATCTTCTCCAGTGGATGAGTGTCGGGTGTTTGTAAATTGTTTCTCTCCGTTCGAAATGACAATATAATCCGCACCTGTCGGGCTTGTCCACATAAATGGATACGGGAATCCGCCTTCAGTGTCAAAACGCAGTGTATGGGCTTTTCCGGCAGGGATTACGAATGTATAATTTGCATCTTCGAGAAGATCACCATTAGCGTAATTGTATGATTTCATTGTAATATCCCGAGAACTGTCGTTCTTGTAAATATAATTCGAAGTATACGAATAATCCGAGTCAGAGCAACCGATAAATAATGCAGCGGTGAATGCGGTTATGGATATAATCAATATTTTTCTCATAATCATAATAATTTGATAATTAACAAGTCCAGTTAAGGAATGTATGGATAAACGTATCCCATAACGCCGAAATTCTTTCGTTCCGTCCAATTTCGATCTCCTTTTTTTCTTGTTCCGAGCCAGTTCCAATACCATGATGAAACTTTTCGCCATGCGCCAAGATTTTCCTGAGTTAAATAACTGATGGTGTAGACCATTTTCTTATCCTTATATTGACTGTCTTCAATCAAATAAAGAGGAACCGTACCGGGGCGCTGTGATGAAAATACCCATGCCTTTATTCCATATTGTGAAAATTCGGGATAGGTTCGCTGGTCGTATGCATATTTACCATGATGAAACCCGTTTTCATATATTGGCTTCAGAAGAGAATAGTTGGGATGGCTTGACGAAGGCCGTGATCCATAGGCCATAAAATGCTGCTTTGACGTTTTGGGTTCTAATGTCCGTGATCCATTATAATACACCGAAGGATTAGGCGTATAATTGGAAACATTATCTATCCAAAAGTCATAAGGCCAATCTGTATTCTTGTAAGCACAAAATGAATTGATAGGCATGTCTGTCGGTATTTTTATTGACTTTGTTGCCAGTTCACTATTCTGAATTTTTGCTTTTATCGTTGCGCTGCCGGATGACTTAAATACAACAGTGACACTATTTGATGTTTGGGATACGATCCAATAATATTTGGAAGGTAGTCCTTCAAATTCCCATTTGTCAACTGTTCCGGTGTAATTACTTAACCTGTATACTGTCCACTCTCCCGTGTGGGGATTTGGCGATCCGTAAATTGTACCCCGTGAAGTTACATTAATTTTTTTGATTACATCATAGTCTGTTCCGTCAATTAATTTTAGATGTGCTGTTAGGGTCCGTTCACCGAGAGTATTGAATCGCAGTTTTATCGACCGATTCTCTTTTTTGATGATTGTGTATCCTTCGCCGGAAACTGTCCAGCCGGAATTTGATATGGCGGATGGCAGCTTATCACTTTGGGGCAATGAATAAGTTACCTCAGTATCCGTATAAATCTGCGATGTGCCGATGATAAGGTTTTTGAAATCTGCCGCCCAGAACATGTAGGGATTATCAAAAATCATATCCACAATAATATCGTCAACGAGATGAAGTGCTTTAACATCTCGACGCCATCCGCGCCAAAGTCTGTTTCCCACTACTGTTCCTTCGATCTGTTTTAGGGTAAGTCCCTGATTCATCAGTCCTTCAACGACTCCGGTATAATTTTCAAAATAGTCAGGTCTTATTTTGTTCACTTGATTTGGGTATAGCCAATTCATAAATGCAAATTGGATTCCCCGAGCCCAACTTTCCTTGAGTATTCCATCCGCCAGCACAAAATCTTCAATTCGATTAGAGCCAGGCAATTCAACGACAGCCCGATGGTGTGAAGCGTGTCCGAGTTCATGGAGCGCAGTTGATGTAATTTCCCATCGGGATCTTGTATTGCCTTTAACCTTTCTGAATATCCGAATATCAGGCCATATTCCGACGGTAATTCCTGCATGGTCGCCATTTTTTCCGACATCTTTCTTATAAAAGGCGCATAGTTTTATTCGACCACGTTTAGGTCTTGTAATCCCAAACGGATTGTCGTGGAAAATAGCCCGGCAAGCACGATGTATTGCGGCGAACATTGCATCTTCGGTGTCTCCGGAGATTACCAACTCCCAACGTCCGGTCATTCGGGGACCTTTTGTTTTTGCCTGCCATGTGAGACCATCCCGAATATCCCAATATTTTTGATCCTCCCAGAATATCTTATATCGTGCAGGTTGTTTGAAGCTACCTAACGAGGTTGCCTCACCATTAGCGTTTGTAAAGCATTCCTCAAAATGAAGAAGATGATGACATCGAACCCGAACCCCAACAAGAGGAATAGTTTGACCATTGAAGTCATCAACGTACCGAACACTTGCATAGGGACGCCATTTGTAGCTTGAGCGTGTTTGAGCAGTTTGGTCGGGCAATCTCATGGATTTTATCATCACCCGATCCCACACGTCCTCAGTCAGTTTATTTGACACGCCAGCATTAATATCATTGTCATCAAAAGTTTCGACAACTACTTCATCGAGTATTTCATGGATAATGCCATCCGGAAATATATAGTCAGTCGGCACTTTAGTATAATGCCAAGGATAGCCATAAGTATTTGTAGTATCGTTTTCAAAGAATTCAACTTCTTCATCTGTCAGTTCCCGGTCAAGGGGATAGGTGAAAAGCATAAGATTCGAGGAGTCCAGTAATCTGGTATATTCCGTTGAATCTTTAGGCAAGAAACGGACGTAATAATGTGTCGGTTTTAATTTTATTGTCGGTTGTCCCATCTCTACAGATACTTTATCCATTGCCATTTGAACATTAGTCAGAGAATAGGGGTTGTCTTGGGCTGCGAGTGCCGATCTGGTCTTGCTCTCTCTTATTGGAGTGTCAGAAGGTGGTTCCTCAAATTTGGAGCAGCCGATCAGCAGGACCGCAATAGCTAAAACAAGTAGATTTTTCTTCATAGGATTGAGGTTTAGGTTGAAATAAAGATATTAATTATGAAGTGTAAGCCCACAAATAAGCCGTAATTGGAGGGCTATGAGAACTATTTCCCGAACGTTCGGGTGTAGGAAACCGACGGCATGATCGGCACTAAAACAGTCGCCTTATAGGTCCCTTGGTATGGATAGATGCAGACCGGGTTCTTGTGCCATGTCCAGTTGATGATCGAGAACTGCCAGTTACGGACGCCGTTGCGTTTCCGGCGCTCCATGTTGTAGCTTATGTCCGAACGGAAGTAATTGCGCATGCGCATCGAAGGATAGGCCGTAATGCCGACGATCGGATTGCCGTTAGTATCGGGATAGCTCTCGTTCGTCAGGCGGTACGGAAGGCCGGACCGCCAGGACATATTGAAAGTGAACGTATGTCTCCTTCCGGGCCTTTTCAGGACATCGTAGCTGAGGAACGTGTTGAAATCATGTGGTACGTCGTACTCGAAGGGATAGCTAACGCCCTCCGAACTGCGTCGGGAATTCGTATAAGTGTACGATACCGTCAGGCTCAGCCGCTCCGTCTGCCGCTGCAACATGATCTCAAGTCCCCATGCCCGGCCTGTTCCGTAGACGAAGCCGCCGCGCCCCAGCAGGAAATCGTCGCTGTCGTAGATCAGCGGCAGGTTGCGCATGCGCTTGTAATAGCCCTCCAGCGAGAGGGTCAGATTCTCCCGCAGCCGGGCCCGGCCGCCGAGCGCCACCTGCCATGCATGTTGTAATTTCCCGTCCCTAAAAGGCGTCCAGAAGTCGATCGGCATGGAATAGTAGTAGCGATTGTATTGCACCAATGCCTGCGAATTGATCGTGCCCGAAAGCCATATGGCATTGTCGTTGCCGAAATCATACGCGAGTTGCGCCCGCGGTTCTACGGCGAATCTGGTTTGCTCCGAGTTGTCATACATAGCGCCCCGGATTCCGACATCTGCCCGCCAGCCGCCCCATTGAAACCGGTTGTTCAGGAAAAGCGCCCCCGAAACAAGCTGCTCGGAAGAATAGCCGCGCTCTTTGTGCTGTCCGTTGACATAACCTTTCGAGTGCATCGGCATAAAGCGTTGGTGTGATATATTCGCTCCGTAATCGAGCGACCATGCTCGTGTGAGACGCTGATCGAATGTCAGACGCGCCCCGAACTCATGCGTTTTATATGTCGTTTTGCCCCAGTTTTTAAAATCATCGTCCTCGTATTCTGACTCCTGCCGGTTCTGCAGGTAGGTATAATAAGCGACTATCGAGGACCGCAGGTTGTCGCTCCATCGGGATTCCAGACGAAGCGACGCCGTGGTATTGCCCCAGCCGTATTCGTTCCGGGCATAATCCTCCTTGTTGGTCATGTGATCGTCCCCGGAATAGACTCCCAGACTCAGGGTATGGCCGGGGTGAATATCGTAAGAGAGTTTCCCGGTCAGGTCGTAGAACCCGAAACGGACGGCATTGCCGACCAGCGCCAAGACTGCTTCAGGAAAGAAATAACGGGCAGAAACGAGGTATGAACCTTTGTTTCGAACGATGGGGCCATCGACGGTTCCGGCCAGCGAAAGCGTTCCCACGGTAAGCGACTGTCGGTGGTCCTGCCGGTCCCCGTCGCGTGTGCGGATCTGCGTCAGGGCCGAAAGACGCGATCCGTAGGCAGGCGATATGTAGCCTTTCGACACCTCGGCGGATTGGACGGTCTCGCCGCTGAAAATCGAGAGAATGCCGTAGGCGTGCGCCTGGTTGTAGATTGGCACGTCGTCGTAAAGAATTAGGGTCTGGTCGTTACTGCCGCCGCGCACCAGCAGACCCGACATGCCGTCCTTTCCGGCCGAGACTCCCGGAAGGAGCTGCAGGAATTTGAAAATATCCTTCTCGCCGGCGAACAGCGGAGCATACTTGAGCTGCTCGATGTTGACTGCGATGTTGCCCGTCTGTTTGTAGATCATCAAAGGTTTCCGGGCTGTAACAACGACCGAATCGATCGCTTCGCTGCGGGATACGCTGTCGGCGGGCGTCTGAGCAAGGGCCGTCCCCACAAGCAAGAGTGACAGGCAGCAAAAAATCCACCGTTTCATATCTCAAGGGTTTTGTAGTAGTTGTACCCGGCGAAGATGCCCAGGCCGTTGCTGATATTCGTGTAAACCGTAATTTGCTCGACGAACGGATTTTCCTCACCGCCCCATTCGGTATTGAGTTCCTGTTTGTAGCGCGATTTCATATAACGGTCGTAGGTGTCCGATGCGGTGATTACTTGGAAAATATGTTTTTCGTCTTCAGCTCCGAAGACGGAGAAGCGCAGCGGAACAACCGCCTCGCAGTTTTCATAGGGGATGCGTAAAAACTGCTCGAAATTCACGGTGCTTCCTTTGTCGTTGGCTTCGGAAGCGTCGTTGGAACCATTGATCTGGTCGACAAATGCAGAGGTCGTATAGTATTCAAAGACATCCTTCCAGCCGTTGTATCTGCGCTTGCCCCGAATCCATACCGACTTGGTGTCGTCCGGGACCGTCAACTCCGTCATATCGAAATGCCGGTACCAGCCTTTTTGACGGGCGAAGACAAGAGAACCGGCCGGAGCCTGCGGAATATCTGTTTCTGCGGACAATTCCCCGTAATTCGGAACGGTGACGACTAACCGGTAATGCCGGCCGGCAGTAGGTACAAAGTCGGTCGCAGTTATTCCTTCCCTGTCAGCCGGGCAGTTGATGACCTCTGCGTTGTTCTCATACAGCCGGATTTCGGCGTCCGCGACAGCTTTGAATTTCGTGCCGTCGGTATATGTGCCGCTCCAATTCAGTCGGACGGCAAACTCTTCCTGCGGGGTGATCAGCGCGTTGACGACAACGCGCCTTTTGAGGTCTTTACCCTCAAAATCATAATCCACTTCACAAGAGGAAAGTATGACGGTGATTAACACCGTCATACTCAAGGTTCGAATGATATTCATGCAAAATCTGTTTGGGTTTGTCAGGATGGCAACTGATGAATAATTCATGTTGTGTATAGCAGTCGGAAAAAACTCTTCATAGAAAACGAACGATTTTACATGAACTCAGCAAATATTGCGAATTCAGTAGATTACCGTGCAGACGTGAAATACAGATCGAGACGGCCTTCACCGGCTTGAAGTGTTCCGGCAGTATAAACCATCATGGAAAAGGATGCCGTTTTGCCGGCAGCGATACGGCCGACATTTTTCAGTCTGTGCGGATTCAAGGTGCCGGTCCAGAAATCTTTTGATCCGTTGATAAGTTCATAGCCGATGCTTTCAAAAAGCTCCCATGTGTTCGGATAGCTTGAACGACCGTTTCTCAAATGGTAATTTTGTTTGGTTTTATTCCATCCGAACGTCCCTTTCCGGTGTGCCGTGAATTCCACTTTTACAAAATCGTCCTTGGGCTCGAAACGTCCCTCTGCCCAGAATTTGTGTTTACCCACGGTGGACTTGAGATAATTCCGGCTCTGTTCGACAGTTCTGGTTAAGGTCTCGTGCGTAAGTTGGTATTCATGCGTATCCTTGACATCGCTGATCGTGTTGAAGTTTATTACCTGCCCGCCGATCACGACATCGCCGTTGATGTTGCAGACATAGGCGTAATCCGGATTTTCGTTGCGAATATAGGGATTGAAACTCTCCTCATCATCGGGATTTTCATTGAAAAGGAAATATGGCGCATAGCTGGCCTTGATTGCTTCGGCTTCAGCCAAAGTTTTTGCGTCCTCGATCTCCGCTGCGACACGATAGACGGCATCGCTCTGGGATTCGAAATTGTGCGCAGCATACCATGCACTCAGGGCCACTTCATCCATAGCTCCCAGTTCGTTGATTTGCTGCCCCATTTCTTCGATCGAAGAGAACGATAGCATTTGCGTCGAAACGCGCGTTTCTTTCGCCTGATCCGGCGCGGGCACAGTCTCGGCGGGCATCTCTTTTTCACAGGCACAGGCCAAAGATACGACCGAGGCCAGCATGATAAGTTTTGTAAATTTCATAATCATTATGAGTTAGTTGATTTTTGCCTACTCGTAAAGTTTTTCGGCAGTTACTTGATACATTTGTGGGTCTGAAAAATGGAGCGTTATTTTCGTCCACCGCCGAAAACAAAACCTACGGTAAGATCGAAATGCCGGTTTGCCTTTTCCTGTAACTTATAGTCGAAGGTAAAGCGCAAACGGTGGAACAGTTCAACACCGACACGCGGCATGAAACAGAATGATCCTTTTTTGTCTCCCGTGGAAAAACCGGCCCAGTTGGGATTTGAATTGTCAAAGCGGATAGGTCCGGAGGTGTCCAAAGCGGTATAGCCAAGGCCGAAGCCTGCAAAGAATGATACTTTGTTACACCTTCTGAAATTGTAGTCCGTTACAGCCAGTACGTTCCATGTTTGGAATTCCAGATTCCCGGCATTGTCTGCATCTCGATGAAAAATCGATCCTGCAATCTGTAGTCCGACATCTATTGGAAGCCGCTGTAGGTTATAGCGTCCTTCGGCAAAAAATGTAGCACCGATCCTATTGCTGTTGAAATTCAGTTTATCGGCTCCGAAATTGATTCCCACGCCGATTTCGCCTTCGAACCGTCTTACTTCACAATCGGATCTTTTTGCTGACGGGGTGCTTTGGGCATTACTTTGGAAGGCGCATAGCAATGCCAATGCAAGAATTAGTTTTTTCATATTGACGAATTTATAACTGACTACTCCGTTGCGATTACACAAGCCCGCCATTCATTGCGATATTTTACAGCCCCATATATCTGGCCTCGGACGATGTGAACTTTTTTAGCAGCTTTAACATCCAAACTACCAAATTTGAATCCGCCTCCGGGCGAGTTGTATGCAAAACCGACTGAGAAATCTCCGGAAAACCATTCGGCATCCCACTTTACCACTTCACGTCCGGTATTCCAATCCTTTTCTTCTCCCTGTGGATAAATGACCCTTATGGTTTTGGAATCTACTTCGGTAAAGATTCCGCGCGGGTATTTTTTCGTATTCTTATTTTCCGGGGCATCGAACCACTTTTTCATATTCTTGGCGATCGCATTTACTCCTTTTGCGAATACCGAGTTAATAGTTCCAGTTGTTACATCGTAGTTAGCAATAGGTACATTGAAAAGAATGATTTTAGAATTGGCGAACGGGAATTTCTTGGTCATGGCCGTAGGAATTCTGCTGTACTCCGGTGTCACTCCACCCGGCATTTGGGGAGGCTGGAATGTCGGAGTTTTCATGTCATATTCACATTCGATAGCAGACCAGCCATAACGGAATTCCTGAGCTTTCTTTCTCCACCAAATCCGGAATCGTCTTGCCTGCATGCGGACGGTCATACCTACAGCTCGATGGATAATGTAGTTCTGCTCATACATGCGCAGTTTCATCCGATGACGCTTATCGTAATTGTTGGTTATGGTCACATTCGTCCCAAAGACACTGGAGACACCTTTAGCCAGCCAACTGCCGTTACCACCGCCTTTTTTATATGTTGCCCTTCTGATTTTGTTGGCTGGGATTTGTACACCCCCGACAAGAAAAATTCTCGTATCCGGACTCTCGTTCAAGCGGTATTCCGAATCGGAGCCACCCGATGACCCACCCGACGAACCTCCCGATGAGCCTCCCGATGAACCGCCCGATGAACCGCCAACCTCTATAAGTTTACCGTCGTCCCGAATAAAATGGAGATTTGTATCATCGATTTTATGACTTGCTATATAGTCGATTTTCACTAATTCTGCGTTCATGTCGGCGCCTTGAAGTTTGGCCGTTTGCCCTTCTTCCATTGCATTTACATCGACCTTCTTTAGCGCAAGGTCTATGTCCTGAACTTTAAATTTTTCTTTATCGGCAACATCGTACATTACCATGCCTTCATCCACGAAACGGCAAATTTTATTACCAACTTGTACTTCACGCTCACCGTTGAGAATGGCTGTCATATAGGGGTCTACGATGAGGCTGTCTTCGGGTTCATATTCAAGGGAGTCGGCAATGATTTCCGCAAGTTCCGCATCGGTAAACTCCCGAAGCCCCTGATCGATCAGATGCTCTCGCAGGGAAACGAAACCGTCTACAGGCCCGGCAACTGCCGCGCGGGTCATGGGATTATGTCGAATGTCAAGATTTTTCGTCTCTTTCATTGCTGATATGGCGAAATTCAGATCTTCTGTCGAGCTGAAACAAAGTACGCCGGGGGGCGTGCCTGCCACCGCCTTTTCAGGTTCGGACACTGCTGTGTCGTTCAGCGTTTCATCCTGAGAACAGGAGTACAGGGCAACCGACAAGACGATTAAAGTGAATACTTTTTTCAAAATGGATGTAATTTATAAGTTGATAAAGAATGATCAAATTACATATTTACCGAAGGTTACAGATCGAATACTCCGGAGTAGATTTCTCCGTGATCTCCTTCAAGTAGTATCTGGTATTCGCCTTCTTCATCCGGCAACATGACCTTACAGTTTCCAGGAGTGGTTGAACACATGTCATAGATGACGGTTCCCGTAGTAGTATTTGCGATGGTAATAGTAACTCCTCCGAGATTTTCAGAAAATACGAAGTTCAGAGATTCCGACTGTGCGTCATAAATGCAGGTAATGGGAGTCGGAACGATCATCCGGGGGCGCGTAGGGCGTGGCCGGCCAGAGGTAATCATAATTTCGAAGGTGTGCTGATGATTTTTGTCTTTTTTCCCGGTCATACAGGAGTATTCCGATTCACATAGAGAACTGGCAAAAGGAATCGCCGGAACCAGCATCAGAACAGCGAGGATTAGAGTAAAGGTTTTCATAATTAAGGGATTTAAATAAGTGAGTTAATTATTAGCAAAATTAGAGATACCTTCCGTTCAAAACGAAAAAATGCCTTGTAAAACCATTACAAGACACAAGTATAACACACTGTATTACAGATTGTTGCGGCCGATATTTGCGGCTAATTATTACGCATTCATAACACACTGATTATTAGGTGGATGCAAAATAAGCATCTACACAAATGCAAATAATGATCTGGTTGTTAGTGATTTACTATATCAAACTGATGAAAAAATCCTTTGACGGAGCGTCGGATTCGGCGATTTTTGTCTTCAGACGGGATTTTTTTACTGCCACATAGTTGATACTGTCTCCGGTGAACACACTGATTACACGCAGCGAAAAACCGGCGTACACATAGCAAAGCAGATCGCGTTCCCAATCTTTCAAAGTCGGTAATTCCTCTCGGACCTTTTGCATCACGTTATCGTAGCAGAGGTTTACGATTCGTTCGATTTCCTGTTTTCCTTTCTCATCAGAGGCATAGGAATCAAGCAAATTCTTTACCTTATTGTAAATGGCTTTTTGCTCGTCCATGCCCTGACGCTCGTAATAAGTAGAGGCGAGTTGGTCGATTACAGAGTACCGATCTTTGATTATACGCCGTAATTCAGTCGTATCCGATTGTTGCTGCGAATCGAGTTTAACCATCAAAATTTTCTTGGCATTATTTATATCTTCGATGGCCGACATATATTTTGCAACGGTTAGCTGCCGTTTGCGAAAGTTCACAAAAGCGATGAATCCTACAAAGAGTATTATAGTGATGAACAGAGCCGATGCAAGCCAGATACGCTGCCGCATGATAAGTAGCATACGATGGGCAACTCGTTGCCGTTTGTCGAGATAATCCCGATGCAAACTTGCATAAGACTCCTGCAGGGCTATTCTGAATAGCGAATCTTGGGCAGAAAGACAATATTGAAATTCAGTTGCGGCTTTCGTCAATTCGCGGGTTCTGATATGAATTCGTGCTGCTGCGCTTTTCAATCGTGCAATAGCAATAGGATCGTCATCATGCCGAATTTCGGCCATGTTCAGGTAATATTGCGCACTGTCCAGTCGATTGGCAATAAGATAAGCATTAGCCATAGAGATATATTCTTGGTCATCCCAATCTTCATGCAGTTGTTGCTTAATCTGCCATAACGCCGCAATCGCATTTTCGGGTTCACGTTGCCCAACGCATGCCATTGCGATATTGCTGAGACAGGAACGCTGCATAACTGAATCCTGTTCTTCAATAGCTATGTAGAGTGATTTTTTATAGTTTTCGAAAGCATTGTCATAGTCTTCCAAGTTGAAGTATGCTTCGCCAATATCGAAAAGTGCATACCCGCAATGATTTTTCAGACCAGCACTGAGATAGCTGTCGTATGCCTGTTGTGCGAATTTCAATTTATTGGGGTAATCATAGCGTGTGGTATATATCTCGCTGATTTGATGATATAACATACCCAGCAAGTAAGGATCGTTCAACTCCTGAGCTTTATCTTCTATTCGCAGGAGAAGTAACAGTGCCCGTGTATAATCTCCGTTATTGCATAAAATTCTGCTATGATAGTAACCTGTAAGAACTTGGGCTCGTATATTGCCTTGTGAACGGTAGTATTTACCGGCGATACGAATGAGTGAATCATTTGTCTGATCGATGTAATTCTTGTCGAGGGCCTGGGAATACAGGAGTGCATAGCGGGCACGGGTACTACGGCGTGAAATATCGTCTGTATCGATATTTTCAATGATTCGAAGGGCACTGTCCGGCAATGATTGCATCACCTGCTCGGCTCGGGACAACTGCGATTCGACGGTTTTATTTCCCGAACATCCAGTACTTATCCCAATGATCAGGATAATGATTGTCAGTATTCTGTTTGTTCCGTTTATCATAGAAGAATGCAAGGTGACGACCAAAGATAATAAAAATGGACCTCAAAGCATAATAAAAGTGCTGGAAAGTATGTGTGCCTTGTAGTATCTTTTAGATTCACACAACATAGGCACGAAATTTTCCGTTATTTTTGCACATAAACTCCGCAGGAGAGTACTACGGAAAGGACGCAACTTCCAATCATGTACATTGTCGGTATACGGCCGGCTTAAATAATTGATGAAATGACAACACAATGCCCGATAGCATTGCGTGCTGCCATTGTATTCCCTGCGCCATAACTGTATCTAATGAATATTCATTTCGATATATACGGACTTGTTACGGTAAAGGCCAAATCGCTGCCCTACGTCAGCGAGGGAATTCCGGCGGGATTCCCCTCGCCGGCCACGGACTATATCGGCGACCGCATCGACCTGAACGAAGTCCTAATACTCAATCCGGGTGCGACCTACTATGCCCGCATTCGGGACTACTATATGGTCGAAGAAGAACTCGAACAGGGCGACGGCATCCTCTTCGACACGAGCCTTGCCCCGCATACCGGGGACCTCGCACTCTGCGAGGTCTGCGGCGAGCGCGTGCTGAAATACATCCGCAAAAAGGGGCGCGAGCTATGGCTTCTCGGCGGCGGAACGGACGACACGCTTCCTGTCGACGGCGAAACCGAAGCGCGGGTGCTGGGCGTCGTTACGGTCGTCATCAAAGTCCGGAGGTTCAAGCGACGGCGCACACGCCTTATCGACCGCCTGCCGCAGAAGGAACAACCCGCGCTGTTCGAGCGGCGGGCGATCCGAGCTTCGTTTTTTCCGGAGAGCGATGTTTCCGCCGAGGGGCTTATCGACCTGAACGAAGAGCTGATTCCCAACCCGGTCAGCACCTTCTTCGGAAAGGTAAAGGGCCTCTCCCTGATTGACGACGACATCGAGGACAGCGATTCGGTGATTGTAGACCGGATGCTCGAACCCCAGTGGGGAGACCTTGCCGTATGCGTCACTACCGAGGGTTTCACCATGAAATACGTTGAATTGCGCGACAACGGGGAGATCTGGCTGATGCCCGGCAACAAGGATTACGCTCCAATTCAAATTACCGAAGACAATGAACGCCTGCTCTGGGGTATCGTAACCCATTCCATCCGGCAATTAAGGGTAAAGAAGGGAGGTAAGAAATGAGTCAGAAACTATTGCCCCTGAATCCCCGTCAGATGGTCGGCCTTGCCGATGGAAATTCTTTCTACTGCTCCTGCGAGGAATCCGTTCAGCCGTGGCTTTACGGAAAGCCTATCATCGTAGCCTCGAACAATGACGGCTGTGCGATAGCCATGAACCGGCTGGCGAAGAAATACGTCAAGATGGGTGACGCGATGTTTCAGATAACGGACACCATCCGGGAACACGGCATCGTCACGTTCTCTTCTAACTACGAGCTTTATGGGGATTTGAGTAACCGTATGCACAGTATATTTTCATCTTACACCCCGAATTATGAGCGGTATAGCATCGACGAAGGGTTCCTCGATTTCACGGGGATGGAAGGATTCGATTTCGAGAAGCTGGGGCGCGACATCATTCGCTCCACCCGGCGCGGAATCGGCATCCCGATCTGTCTGGGTATCGCCCCGACGAAGGTATTGGCCAAAGCCGCAAACAAGCTCGCCAAGACGGACGATGCCCGGCGGGGGCTCTACATTATCGACACGGAAGAAAAGCGCGTGGAAGCGCTGAAAAAGCTGCCTATAGGCGATGTGTGGGGCATCGGACGGCGGCATGAAAAGCGGCTGACGGCGATGGGCATCCGCACGGCCTACGATTTCTCCGTTCTGCCGCGCGAATGGGTGCGCAAGAACATGACCGTTGTGTGCGATCGCCTCTGGCGCGAGATGAACGGGACGCCCTGCATCAGTCTGGAACTGGCGCCGCCCGACAAGCAGGAGATATGCACGTCGCGGGCATTCGGGAAAATGACTTCCGATTTCAACGAGGTAAAGGCCGCCGTGGTCCGTTACCTCAGCTCCTCGGCCCGCAAGCTCCGCGACCAGGATGCGCACGACCTCGATCGCCCCGTCGTCCGGAATACGGTAAAAGACGATGTGTTTGTTGACCTTGAAGCCGTACACCTTCTCCCCGAGTTCCTTGTATTCCCGGCCGAACAGCACGGGATTGCCTGCCAGCTTGCGGCAGGAGGCGATCAATAACCAGTAATAGGTGTCCGCCTGTCGCTCCGACCATGTATCCGCCGTATAGTTCCAAATGTCGGAGAGATCCTCGACCGCTTTGCGGGTAAACCGAATCTCAGCCATTCGCCCGCTTCGCTTTCAGAGTTCTCAGATGCTCCGCAGGATCGAATCCTTCGGCCACGCCGCTGTCGATTCCTTCGCGGATGGCGGCTTTCAACTCCGTCAGACGGCTTTCGTTTTCCTCCAAAAGCCGCAAACCGGCCCTAATAACCTCGCTGGCGTTATTATAACGTCCCTGTGCGATTTTCGCTTTAATGAAATCCTCGAAATAAACCCCGAGGGCTACCGATGTCGTTTTCATAATCACGCTGTCTTTACGCAAAATTACCAATATTTAATAATAAAACAAAATCCCGGCCGGATTTATTGCCTCGGCCGGGATCGACGATTCGGATTTCGACTTTTCAGGTATGGGTCATCCAGCCGTGAAAGGGGCGGTTGATAAAACAGCACGATCGATCCGGCTGTCCGTGATAAACCAATCCGCCGACAACGCCCAGACTCCCGTCGGGATAGCGTTCCTTGAAGAGGAACGAATAGGGCGCGAA
>NZ_CAXUDY010000017.1:0-59049 GCF_964250025.1 Alistipes sp. DJF_B185 | reverse complement strand
TCTCGATGTGAAATCGGATATTGGCCAGCTTTTCGTTGATTTGGACGGCCATGTTGCTCCGTCCGCAGACCCGCCCACCCGGTGGCAGGTCCTCCGTCCCCGGATTATTCGGCGGCGGTAACCGAGAATTTGATGACTGCCTTGACCTCCTTGTGGAGTTTGGCGACAGCCTCGTATTCGCCGACGGTCTTGATGGCGTCAACGACGATCACCTTGCGGTCGAGCTCGATGCCTTTGGCGGCAAGCGCCTCGGCCAGATCGGCGGCGGTAACCGTACCGAAGAGTTTGCCCTCCTCGGCCTTCACGGCCAGCGACAGCGGCAGGTTGGCGATGGTCTCGGCGAGCGCCTGAGCGTCGGCGAGGATCTTGGCGTCCTTGTGAGCGCGCTGGCGGAGATTCTCGGCGAGAACCTTCTTGGCGGATGCAGTGGCGGCCTTGGCGTAACCCTGAGGGATCAGGTAGTTGTTCGCGTAACCGGGTTTTACGTTCACGATGTCGTTGGCGTAACCCAGATTTTCCATATCTTTGATCAGAATAACTTCCATTGTCTCTTCCTCCTTTAATTATTTCATGCAATCGGTTACGAAGGGCAGAATGGCGAGGTGACGCGCACGCTTCACGGCCTGTGCGACCTTCTTCTGGAACTTCTGCGAAGTACCCGTCAGGCGGCGGGGAAGGATCTTGCCCTGCTCGTTGAGGAACTTCTTCAAGAATTCTCCGTCCTTGTAGTCCACGTATCTGATGCCGAGTTTCTTGAAGCGGCAGTATTTCTTTTTCTTGACGTCTACCGACACCGGGTTGAGGTAACGGATTTCAGACTGTGCTTTGTTCTCCTGTGCCATGGTTTACTCCTCCGATTTGTTAGAAAGTTTTGCACGACGCTTCTCCGAATACTCGACGGCGAATTTGTCCTGCTTGAATGTTAAGAAACGGATGATACGCTCGTCGCGGCGGTACTGCGTTTCGAGCGTGTTGATGAGCGTGCCTTCGCCCGTGAACTCTACCAAGAAGTAAAAACCGGTGGTCTTCTTCTGAATAGGATAGGCGAGCTTGCGAAGGCCCCACGACTCCTTGTTCACAATCTGACCGCCGTTCTCGGTGATGACACCTTGGAATTTGTCAGCAACCTCCTGAACCTGAGCATCGGACAGAACCGGCGTGACAATGAAAACGGTTTCGTAATTGTTCATAATTGTTGGAATTAAATTAATTTACGCTTTTCAGCGGGTGCAAATGTAAGAAAAAAAAGGCACCTCCGCAAGGAAGCGCCCCTTTTTTTGACATTCGGCCGGTTAATTTCGCTCCGGAGGGCCGGGGACGGTCTGCCGGAGGGGTTTGCGGCTGTGTGTGAGGTTATTCGACGTTGTAGTTCGGGTCCTTGATCAGCAGGTAGATGTACTGCTGGTTCATCACCAGATTCGTGGCGACGCCGTCGGCTTCGAAAACGACGATGATGCCGCCGTCGAAGGGACCCGGCCGGCCGTTGGATTCGACATGGGCGACCGCTGCGGCAAGATCGGCGAACGTCTCCTTCCGGTCGCCCCACGAATCGGTCGTATAGGCCTCTTTGAAGGCGCCCAGACCTTTGTCCGCGTAGTCGCGGGCGTATTCCTTCCAGATGGCCAGCTGCTTGTCGGCGTCGTTGCGGTCGGCGCTGACGTAGACGTCGATTTCGGAGATTTTCTCGCCGTTCTTGTCGGCGTGTACGTCGACGGTGAAGGTGTTGCCGGCGGTGTCCTTGGCATAGTAGAAGTAGACGTAGAGGTCGCCGAAGGCGTTGATCTTGTTGCCTAGAACGTAGTACTCCGCAGCGAAGGCGGCGTGGTCGCCGCCGAGCCAGCGGCGCATTGCGGGATAGTCCAGCTTAAGGTAGCTGTTCATGAGCCGGGCGGTGAAGGCCCCGTTGTCGAGTTGGAAGACGGCGTATGCGGCCTGTGGAACGACGCCGAAGATCGTGCAGGCGAGCGTTTCGGCGGTGCCGTGCTGGGCGATGTGGTTCAGGGTGTCGTCGATGGTCTGGAATACGCCCGACGAAGAGGGGCTTTTGTATTTGGTGCCGAGGAACGCGCCCAGACGGAGCGTTTCGGAGGCGGTCAGACCGTATTGCCAGACGTCGAGGGATTTGGCCGGATCTTCGGGTGCGACCGTGATCGTTTTCACGTTGTCGTAATCGTCCTTTTCGACGCAGAGGGTGAGCAGGATGCTGTCGGTCGGGGTTTTGAGGTAGCTGCCCAAGTAGAAGACGGAGGGCGGCTGGGGCATGTTCATGCTCGGAGCGGCGGACGACGGCCGCACGGAGAAGGCGTTTTCGGCGGGATCGGCGACGTATTCGGCATACTTACGGCAGAATGCCGTGAAGTCGGTGTTGAGTTCGGCCGCCAGTGCGGGGCCGTCGAAGGCTACCCGAAAATATTCGGGTGCGGGGTCAGGCTCTTTCCCCCCCCCTCGTTGTCGGAACAGGACGCCGCATAGAATCCTGCGCAGAGGAGCGTTGCGTAGAGTAAGGATTTTTTCATGGTATTAAAAATTTAAGTGGGATAAGGCGTCACCATAACGCCTTAAGTGCAAATATAACGAAAAAAAGGAAACGTGGTGCCGGGGCGGGGCGTTTTTGTGCCGGGGCGGGGCAGGGCCGCATGTGGTGGCTGGGTCGTGTAAGGGTGGCTGGGCCGTGTGAGGGTGATTGGCCGTGTGAGGGGCAGGGCGTGTAAGGGGGGTTGGGGCGTGTGAGGGTGGACGGCGGGAGCGGGGCGAGGAACGGGGGATTGGGGCGCGGGATGGGGCATGGCGACGGGGCGTGGCGGAGATGTCGGACCGTGCGCGGGAGGTCAGCCGGGGCGGGGACAGGGCGGCGGAGCAGGGGCAGGGCGGCGGAGCGGGAGAAAACCGGGGCAAGAAAAATCCGGAACGCATCGTGCGTTCCGGATTTGTGTTTGGGGGGGGGACGCTGCGGTCAGAGTTGGGCGATGACGTCGGTGATGCGGGCGAAGACGTCGTCCATCGTGCCTGTGCCGTTTACCGATGCGTATTTGCCCTGTGCGGCGTAGTAGTCCGACACGACGGCCGTCTGCTGGCGGTAGACGTCGAGACGGCCGCGGATGACCTCCTCGGAGGCGTCGTCCGCGCGGCCCGAATCCTTGCCGCGGAGCAGGATGCGCTGGATCAGCTCCTCTTCGGGAACGTGGATGTCGATCATGATGTCGACCTGAAGACCGTGTCCGGCGAGGATTTTGTCGAACTCCTCGGCCTGAACCGTAGTGCGGGGAAAACCGTCGAAAATGCAGCCCTTGGCGTGCTTGTGTTCGGCGACGTAGTTGGCGATCATGCCGATGACGATTTCGTCGGGGGCCAGTTTGCCCGCTTTGATGTAGGATTCCATACTGCGTCCGAGTTCCGTGCCGCGGCGGATCTCGTCGCGGATAACCTCGCCCGTCGAGACGTGCTCGATGCCGTAGTGTGCTTTCAGCCGTTGCGCCTGCGTGCCTTTCCCGCAGCCCGGCGCACCGAATAAGACGATGTTTATCATTATAGAAACCGTTTTTGGGATTTACCGGACAAAAATACGTTAAATTTTTGGGAAAGAGCAAAGATTCCCTAATTTTGTAAAAAAATTTATAATATGGAAAAGAAACGACGTACCGAAATCGCCGAATTGGGAGAGTTCGGCCTGATAGACCTGCTGACCAGCGGGTTCGAGCCGACGAACGACTCGACGCTGCGGGCCGCGGGCGACGACGCGGCCGTCATACTGCCTCCTGCGGGCGAAGCCGTGCTCTGTTCGACGGACCTGCTGACGGAAGGCGTCGATTTCGACCTGACCTATTTCCCGCTCAAACATCTGGGTTACAAGGCCGTGACGGTGGCCGGAAGCGATATTCTGGCGATGAACGCCCGGCCTTCGCAGCTGATGGTCTCGCTGGGCGTGTCGGCCAAGATGTCGGTCGAGGCGTTGCAGGAGCTTTACGAAGGGATCGCTTTCGCCTGCAGGGAGCAGGGGATCGATCTGGTTGGAGGAGACACGAAGGCTTCGGTGACGGGGCTGGTGCTGAGCCTGACGGCGGCAGGGCATGCCCCCAAGGAGCGGATCGTGTCGCGCGGCGGAGCGCAGCAGAACGACCTGATCTGCATTTCGGGCAACCTCGGAGCGGCCTACATGGGGCTGCGGCTGCTGGAGCGCGAGAAGCGCGTGTTGGCGGACGTGGAGAATCCCGAACCGAAGTTCGGGGGATATGAGTACCTGCTCGAAAAATACCTCAAACCCCGTCTGCGCAGGGACATTGTGGATGCGTTGGCGGAGGAGGGCATCGTTCCGACGTCGATGATCGACCTGTCGGACGGACTGGCCAGCGACCTGCTGCAGATTTGCAAGGCCTCGAAGTGCGGGGCGCGGATTTATCTGGACCGGATTCCGATCGCCAAGCAGACGTATGCGCTGGCCGAGGAGCTGCACGCCGATCCCGTGGTGGCGGCCCTGAACGGCGGGGAGGATCATGAACTGCTCTTCACGGTGCCGCTGGCGATGCAGGAGCAGGTGATGAAGATGGGGTGCGTCGATGTAATCGGCCACATTACGCCCGAATCGACCGGGGCCTATCTGGTGACGCCCGACGGGTCGGATATCCGGCTGCGGGCGCAGGGGTTTGCCGAGAAGGAGTAAACCGTGCGGGAATTTCCCGAAAGGGTTGGAGAACGGGCCGTCCGCAGGTGTGCGGGCGGCTTCTTTTTGACGGTGTATGTCGGGATGTCGGACAGCGGCGGTGTGGCGGCTGGACTACGGCGAGGGGGCGGGGTGTTTCCGGAAGCGGTGAGCCGAAAGGTTAGGTGGGGTGATGAAATGAAAAAGCCGCCTTCGTCGGGCGGCTTTGAATTTTGGGCGAAGTGGCTTAGAGCGCGTTCACGTGCAGCTGGATGGCGCTTTTGAGGTTGGCGGCCTTGTTCTTGTGCACGATGTTGTGCTTTGCAAGTTTGTCCAGCATGGCGGTTACCTTGGGAAGCAGGGCCTCGGCGGCGCTCTTCTCCGTGGTGTTGCGGAGCGCTTTCACGGCATTGCGTGCCGTCTTGTGGTAAAGACGGTTGTGGGCGCGCTTGGTCAGCGTCTGACGAATTCGCTTTTTCGATGACTTATGGTTTGCCATAATTCCAGTTTTTTATTTTTTACTTTTTCAGTTGCTAAATCGGTAAACAGCCGTGGCTGCGTGTGGATAGACGCTCGGTCCGCTCCTCGAAAAGTATCACCCGTAGAGATCCGCATGCCGCCGTCCGCCTTGCGGCTTTCCGAAGTTCTGGGATTCGCTTCCCCTCCCCTCGCTGGTTTCGTGCCGGCCCGCAGGTCTCCTCGTTAGTAGCCCATAGGAGAGTCGAACTCCTCTTTCAAGAATGAAAATCTTGCGTCCTAACCGATAGACGAATGGGCCTTTACCACTATTGCTGCCCCTTGTAAGGGTAACTTTAGCGGTGCAAAGGTAAACAAAAAAGTGAGTCGAACAAAAAAAAAGCCGAAAAATATTGAATTCGTTACTTTTTTGTGAGCCGGATCGTCAGCGTCGCGGGGTCGAACGAGATGCCGGCGCCGGCGAAAAGCCGCTCGATATGGCCGCTGGAGGCCATGTCGGAGGCGGGAAGGCAGTGCAGGTCGGGCGTGTCGATCAGCGCGACGGCGTCGCACAATCCCAGCGCGACGTCGAGGTCGTGCGTCGAGAAGAGGATGCATTTACCCTCGTCGTGGGCCAGACGGCGCAGCAGCGTCGCCAGTTCGTAACGGTTCGGAAGGTCGAGGAAGGCGGTGGGTTCGTCGAGCAGGATCACGGGGGTGTCCTGCGCCAGCGCACGGGCGATCAGGATGCGCTGGCATTCGCCGTCGGACATGCGGTCCATCGTTTTGCGGGCGAAAGCCTCCATGCCGACCAGCCGGAGCGAACGGGCCACGATGTCGCGGTCGGTCTCTTGCATGCGTCCGATCCAGTTGGTGTAGGGGGCGCGGCCGAGGGCCACGACGTCTTCGCAGGCGAGGTTGGCGATGCGCACCTTGTCGGTGGTGACGAAGCTGACGGTCGAAGCCCGCTGGAGCGGGGTGAGCGCTGCGAGGGGTTTGCCGCAGAGTTCGATCCCGCCGGACGCGGCGGCGCCCAGACCGGCGACGGCCCGCAGCAGGGTGCTCTTGCCGGTGCCGTTGCGGCCGATCAGGGCCGTGAGCGATCCCGGAGGGACCGAGGCCGAGACGTCGCGCAGCAGGATGCGCTGGCCGTAGGCGAGGGTGATATGGCGAAGGGCGATGCTCATTTCAGAAGAGATTGCGGTTGCGGACGACTACGACGATCACCACGGGGATGCCCATCAGGGCCGTGACGGTGTTGATCGGGAGGGCCAGCGATTTGGAAATAAGGTCGCAGACCAGCAGCAGGGCCGCGCCCGAAAGCATCGACGCGGGCATCAGGACGCGGTGGTCGGCGCTGGCGAAGAGCATGCGCGCGAGGTGCGGCACGGCCAGTCCGATGAATCCTACCGGGCCGCAGAAGGCCGTGACGGTGCCTGCGAGCAGGACCGTGGAGAGGAACAGCAGCGTGCGGGTGCGCTGGACGTTGAGACCCATCGTGCGGGCGTAGTTCTCGCCCAGCAGCAGCAGGTTCAGCGGCTTGATGACGGCGACGGAGAGCACGAGACCCGCGGTGATGACCGGGAGCATCAGGGCGAGGTTGCCGCCCGTGACGTCGCCCAGAGAGCCCATGGTCCAGATGACGAACGATTTGAGCGCCGCTTCGCTCGAAAGGTACTGGAGGATTTCGACCATGGAGCTGACGCCCGAACCGAACATCATGCCGAGGATCAGGATCACCATGATGTCTTTGATGCGGCGGCTGACGGCCATGACGATCAGCAGCACGAGGGCCGCGCCGAGCCACGCCGCGCCCGCGATGCTGAGCGACTGGACGAACGAGTGCGCCGAGACGCCCAGCAGGGGCGCGCCCAAGAGGAACAGCGCCACGCCCAGACCGGCGCCCGAACTGATGCCCAGCACGTAGGGACCGGCGAGCGGATTGCGGAAGAGGGTCTGCATCTGCAGGCCGCTGGCGGCGAGGGCCGCGCCGGCGAAGAGTGCCGTGACGGCTTTGAGCAGGCGGATCTTGAGGATGATGTCGCGCACGGCCGGGTCGCACGAACCGCCCGTGAGCGCGGCCCAGATGTCGTGCAGGGCCACTGCGACCGAGCCGATCAGCAGGTCGGCCGTGAAAAGCGCGGCGGTCAGCAGCGACAGAACGGTGAAAAGTATGGCGGTGCGGCGTCCGGACATTGCGAGCGGGGTGTTTGTTATTCCAGACGTTTGTAGTAGTGGAGTTCTCCCTCTTCGGCAGGCTTGCCGCCGAGGATCAGGCTCAGGTCGCGCAGCACCAGATCGGGGCGTATGACGCCCGATTCCCAGAAGTCGGAGCCGCCGGCCGGGGTCTGGCGGCGGTTGTTGTTGAAGACCATGCGGTTGCGGATGGCCGGGATGCCGGCGAATTTCGGGTTCTGGGCCGTCAGTTCCGCAAGGGTGTTGCACGGGCCTACGTTGAGCCAGACGTCGGCCGAGCTGGCCAGCAGATAGGCCTCTTCGAGGTCTACGGCGACGGAGGTGTCCGAGTCGTTCTTCGTGTAGACGTATTCACCCCCGGCGTCCTCGATCAGGCGGATCATGAAACTGCGCGACGAAGGCATGAACCAAGTGTCGCGATAAGGGGTGTTGAGCATCACTTTGGGGCGGACGGCGGGTGCGGAACCGGCGACGGCGGTTTTGATGGCTCCGTAACGTTCGGCGATGCCGCCGAAGGTTTCGGCGCCCCGGTCGCGGTCGTTGCAGAGTTCGGCGGCGACCATCAGCCATTCGGCTTTGCCCAGCGGCGATTCTTCCATGTAGTCGCCTACATATATATAAGGTATGCCCAGTTCGCGGAGTTTGCCCGTGACGACGGTATTTTCGCCCGTGACGCCGTACAGCAGCATCAGGTCGGGCTGCATGGCGGCGAGCCGCTCGAAGTTGAGATTCGTGTCGTAGCCCACGTCGAGGACTTCGCCGCAGCAGCGGTGTTCGTTGACATAGGCGTTGGAAATGTAGTCGATTCCGGAGACGCCGCAGACGCGGCGTATCTGACCGATGGCGTCGAACATGGCTACGTGGCTCGACGACATGCAGACCACATGGCGTACGGGGGCTTTCACGATCTGGCCGTCGAAACCGGCGGGAGGTTCGATGCCCTCGCGCAGAACGAGCAGATGCTGTTTGACGCCGCTTCCGCCCTGCCACGGGGTGCGGACGGTGACGAGCGTCGCCGCATTGCGTTCCGTGCCGCGGATGTCGAATCCCGAAGCGTATGCAGGGGTATAGACTTCGGTCGTGAAATCGGCCGGAGTGTAGCTCGCGGAGCCTCCGCAGGCGGTGCCGAGAAGCGCCAGCAGGAGCGGTATGAGGGGCGGGAATCTTTTCATCGAGGACAAAATTAGAAAAAAATCTTGCAGAAATGTGCCGGTTTGTGAAAAATATACTATATTTGCACTCCGAAACGCTACGGGGTGTAGCTCAGCCCGGTTAGAGTACGCGTCTGGGGGGCGCGTGGTCGCAAGTTCGAATCTTGTCACCCCGACAAGCTGAGAGTCAGCCGCTTATGTGAAAACATAGGCGGCTGATTTTGTTTTGGCGGCAGTGGCTGAAACGGGCGGCTGACGCCACGGCCGACGGGGAAAAGGGGCGGGGCCGTCGGACGCCGGGCCAGGGAATGTCGATTTTTTTTCGTATCTTTGCACAAAACCCCGTGTTGCGGCCGTTATTATTCATGTCGTGCAGACCGCAGATTTTTGCCTTTATACCCCTTCGATAGCAATTCTGGATGTTTGCGGCGGAAAAAGTGTCGATTTTCCCCGGAATGTTTTTCAAATGCGGAGGAATTTGCCGGGGTTTCTTGCGATCAGCGGATTTCTGCGATTTTTTTTCGCGCCGGGCCTGTCCCGCACTTCGTGAGACGACGCCCGCGATGCGGGATTGCGGCGGTCCCCTGTCAACAGATGCTTAACACGAAAAACAACAGCTTATGAAACAAAGAAAAATGCTTGCGCTCACGCTCTACCAGCTTGGACAGCTTTACCGTCACGAGTTACCCGAACTTGTCGCCGCCGCCGAGGCGAGCGGCGACGCCGCGCAGTTCCGAAGGCGTCTGGGCGAGTGGGTCTCCCGTTCGGAGTCCGCGCAGGGCGATGCGGGCGAGCAGATTCGGCTGCTGATCGATTACGACGGGCGGGAGGTCGATGAACTGTCTACCGGCGAGCGGATGCCGGTGCGGACGCTGACGCTGTTGTGGCAGTTTCTTACGGGCTGTCTGGAGAATGTGGAGATGCGCACGGACCTGTTTATCGACCTGTTCTACCTGTTCAAACGTCTCGGAGGAGCGGAACTGCCGCCGCTTTCGATGCAGCGTGTCCGCATCCGCTCCGAGCGCTGGCCTTCGGGACTCGATGCCGAGGTGCGGGAGATCAGGGCCGACAACAGGGAGCGCATGCTGCATCTGCTGGTGCAGAAGATCGAGAACCGCAAATCGACGCCCTCGCGGTTCCGTTTCGCGGAGGGGATGAGTTATGAAGACAAATACCGTCAGGTGGCCATCTGGTGGAACGATTTCAGGTTTCATCTGGCGATGGCGGTGAAAAGCCCCTCGGAGCTGAACCGCTTTCTGGGCAATTCGCTTTCGGCGGAGACCATGTACCTGCTGTCGAAGGCCCGCAAGAAGGGGATGCCGTTCTTCGCCACGCCCTATTATCTCTCGCTGCTGGACGTGACCGGAAAAGGATACGGCGACGAGGCGATCCGCAGCTATATCCTCTACTCGCCGCAGCTGGTCGAGACCTACGGCAGCATCCGCGCGTGGGAGAAGGAGGACGTCGTCGAAGCCGGAAAGCCCAATGCCGCGGGGTGGCTGCTGCCCGACGGCCACAATATCCACCGCCGCTATCCGGAGGTGGCGATCCTGATTCCCGACACGATGGGACGCGCCTGCGGCGGGTTGTGCGCGTCGTGCCAGCGCATGTACGATTTTCAGAGCGAACGGCTCAACTTCGAGTTCGAGAGCCTGCGGCCCAAGGAGAGCTGGGACCACAAGCTGCGCCGCCTGATGACCTATTTCGAAGAAGACACGCAGCTGCGCGACATCCTTATCACGGGCGGGGACGCCCTGATGAGCCAGAACAAGACGCTGCACAATATACTGGAGGCCGTATACCGCATGGCCTGCCGCAAGCGCAAGGCCAACGCCGGGCGGCCCGACGGCGAGAAATACGCCGAACTGCAGCGCGTGCGTCTCGGTTCGCGCCTGCCGGCCTATCTGCCGATGCGTATCGACGACGGATTGGTGGAGGTGCTCAGGGAGTTCAAGCAGAAGGCTTCGGCGGTCGGCGTGCGGCAGTTCATCATCCAGACCCATTTCCAGTCGCCGCTGGAGGTGACGCCCGAAGCGCAGGAGGCGATCCGCAGGATACTCGCGGCCGGGTGGCTCGTCACCAACCAGCTGGTCTATACCGTCGCGGCGTCGCGACGCGGGCATACCACCCGGCTGCGGCAGGTGCTCAATGCGCTGGGCGTGGTCTGCTACTACACCTTCTCGGTGAAGGGGTTTCAGGAGAATTACGCCGTCTTTACGCCCAACAGCCGGTCGCTGCAGGAACAGCACGAGGAGAAGCTTTACGGCCGGCTGACGCCCGAACAGGCCGGGGAGCTGGATGCAGAGCTGGAGAAGGGCGGCGACACGGCCGAACGGCTCCGCCGCTTTATGAAGAGACACCGGCTGCCGTTCCTTGCGACCGACCGCAGCGTGCTGAACCTGCCGGCCATCGGCAAGAGCATGTCGTTCAGGCTGGTGGGCATTACGCCCGAAGGCAGGCGCATCCTGCGCTTCGACCACGACCGCACGCGCCGCCACAGTCCGATCATCGACCGGATGGGCGAAATCTATATCGTCGAGAACAAGTCGCTGGCCGCCTACCTGCGCCAGCTGGAAAACATGGGCGAGGAGGCGGACGATTACGCCAGCATCTGGAATTATACGCACGGCGAGACCGAACCCCGGTTCGGGCTTTACGTATATCCCGATTTCCCGTTCGGGGTGACCGGGCGGGTGAGCAATCTGGAACTGGAGTGATTCGGTACGAAACGGCGATGAGGAGGCCCGGCGGAAGCGATTCCGGCCGGGCCTCGAAACTGTTGCATATATCAGGAATATTTATTATCTTTGTAAGAACGATAAATGAAGACCGGCGCCGATGTCCGGAGCGCCGTTCGGGGCATGTTCCGGTTTTCGTGCAGGCAGAATTATGAAACAGTCCGAAAGATTGATGTCGCTCGACGCCCTCCGCGGGTTCGATATGCTCTTCATCATGGGGTTCGCGTCGCTCGTCGTGGCCGTGTGCGGCTTGTGGCCTTCGGCCGTGACCGATGCGGCAGCCGCTTCGATGAGCCATGTCGCGTGGGACGGCTTCGCCCATCACGATACGATCTTTCCGCTGTTCCTCTTCATCGCCGGGGTCAGCTTTCCCTACTCGGTCGCCAAGCAGCGTGCGGGAGGAATGTCCGAGGGGCGCATCTATGCCAAGATCGTCCGCCGAGGACTGACGCTCGTCGTGCTGGGCATGGTTTACAACGGACTGTTCAAGCTCGATTTCGAGAATCTGCGGATCGCGAGCGTACTGGGACGCATCGGACTGGCGTGGAGCATCGCCGCGGTGCTGTATCTCAATTTCGGCGTGAAGACCCGTGCGGCGATCGCCGTCGCGGTGCTGGCCGGTTACGGAGCGCTTTCGGCGCTGGTCGCGGCGCCCGACGCCGCAGGCGCCGGGCCGCTGACCTTCGAGGGGAATCTGGCAGGCTATATCGACCGGCAGTTCCTGCCCGGAAAGCTGATATACGGGTCGTTCGATCCCGAAGGGCTGCTCAGCACGGTGCCCGCCGTGGTGACAGCCATGCTGGGCATGTTTACGGGCGAATTCGTAAGGCGCGGCGATATTCGGGGCGGCCGCAAGACGCTTTGGATGGCCGCGGCGGCCGCGGCGCTGCTGGCGGCGGGGCTGGCCCTCAGCGGGGTGCTGCCCGTGAACAAGAAACTGTGGTCGAGCACCTTCGTATGCGTCGTGGGAGCCTACTCGCTGGGGATGTTCGCCCTGTTTTACTACCTGATCGACGTGCGGGGCTGGCGCCGCTGGACGCTCTTTTTCCGCGTCGTCGGACTCAATTCGATTACGATTTATCTGGCCCAGCGTATCGTGGGCTTCGGACGTATATCCGACTTCTTCCTCGGCGGCATCGCGTCGAAATGCCCTGAGGCCGTGGCTGCCGTGATAAGCAGTGCGGGTTATGTGGCCGTCTGCTGGCTGTTTCTCTACTTCCTTTACAGAAAGAACGTTTTTCTGAAAGTGTAGTCGCATCTGCGGATTCCGTAATGTGCCGCGCGGAGGTGCGGCTGGCGCGGAGTTTGCTCCCCGGTCCGTTAAAGTTTAAAATCAAAAAATCCCGTTATGAACAAGACGATTCACCGCGCCGAGTCGCGCGGTTATGCCGACCACGGTTGGCTGCAGACTCACCATACGTTCAGTTTTGCAAACTATTACGATCCCCGCCGGGTGCATTTCGGCGCCCTCCGGGTGCTGAACGACGACACCGTGGCTCCGGGCGAGGGTTTCGGAACCCATCCGCACGACAACATGGAGATCGTGTCGATCGCGCTGGAAGGCGCGCTCAGGCACGGCGACAGCATGGGCAACATGAAAGTCCTGCGTCCGGGAGAGATTCAGGTGATGTCGGCCGGCACGGGCATCACGCACAGCGAGATGAACGCCAGCGAGACCGAGCCGGTCAAGTTTCTGCAGATATGGGTGCTGACCGACGCGCAGGACCACACGCCCCGCTACAATCAGGTCGAGCTGGCGCCTGCCAAGCGCAACGTTCCGCATGTGATCGTGGCGCCCGAAGGCCGCGGCGGCGAGCATGTGGGATGGGTGCATCAGGACGCTTGGTTCTATACGCTGGACCTCGACAAGGATCGTGTGGTCGAATACCGCATGAACACCCGCGGCCACGGCGCCTACGTCTTCGTGATCGAGGGCAGCGTCGAGGCGGCGGGCGAGGAGCTGGGACCGCGCGACGGCATGGGCATCACCGGGGCGGACGAGTTCCCGATCAAGGGAGACACCGACGCGAAGGTGTTGATTATCGAAGTCCCGATGGAGGTTTGACAAGGCGAAGGAAAGGAGCTTTCCGGCAAATTTCTTCCTCCTGCGGGAGCGGCGAACGCTTCCGGATGGGAGTGCGAAGGAAAAGGGCTGTCCCGTGGGGCAGCCCTTTTTGCGTCGGTCGGCGAAGGCACCGGGAAGAGGGGTTTTGCCGGGAGGGGTGTTGCGCCCGGCGCCGCTGCGTCAGAATTCCGAGGTGAAGTGGAACCGGATATCCTTGAAATTCTCCTGCGCGAGGGCGAGTCCGTAGCTCGTGTCGGCGAGGAAGACGTCGCGGCCGTGCTTGTCGACGGCCATGTTGGTGTGCTTGCGGCGTTTGAAGTCGGCCAGCTGCGCGGCGTTGTCGCTCTCGATCCAGCAGGCTTTGTAGATCGAGATCGGCTCCCAGCGGCAGGCGGCGTTGTACTCGTGTTCGAGCCGGTACTGGATGACTTCGAACTGGAGCGCGCCCACCGTGCCGATGATCTTGCGGCCGTTGAGGGAGCTGACGAACAACTGCGCCACGCCCTCGTCCATGAGCTGGTCCACGCCTTTGGCGAGCTGTTTGAATTTCAGCGGGTCGGCGTTCTCGATATAGCGGAACTGTTCGGGGGCGAACGACGGGATGCCCGTGAATTTGAGCTTTTCGCCCTCGGTGAAGGTGTCGCCGATCTTGAAGTTGCCCGTGTCGTGCAGGCCCACGATGTCGCCCGGATAGGCGAAGTCGATGATCGACTTCTTCTCGGCCATGAAAGCCGTCGGCGACGAGAATTTGAGCTGCTTGCCGCTGCGCACGTGCAGGTAGTTTTTGTTGCGTTCGAACGTGCCCGAACATATTTTGAGGAATGCGATGCGGTCGCGGTGGTTGGGGTCCATGTTGGCGTGGATCTTGAAGACGAAGCCCGTCATTTTGGGTTCCGCAGGCTCCACGATGCGGGTTTCGGTCGGAGCCGGGCACGGCGAGGGGGCTATGCGCACGAAGCATTCGAGCAGCTCGCGCACGCCGAAGTTGTTGACCGCCGAACCGAAGAATACCGGGGCCAGTTCGCCCCGCAGGTAGGCCCCGCGGTCGAAATCGTCGTAAACGCCCTCGACCAGCTCGACGTCCGAGCGCAGCTGGGCCGCGAATTTGTCGCCGATCTGGGCCTCCAGCTCCGAAGAGGCGAGGTCCGAGATTTCGACGGTCGAGGCGTCGGCCGTGAGCTTCTCGTCGGAGGTGAAGAGCGAGAGGTTTTTCTCGTAGAGGTTGTATACGCCCTTGAACGTGGGGCCGTTCGAGATCGGGAAGGCCAGCGGCCGCACGCGGATGTTGAGCTCCTTTTCGACCTCGTCCAGCAGGTCGAACGGCTCCTTCGAGGGGCGGTCGAGCTTGTTGATGAAGACGATTACCGGGGTCGAGCGCATGCGGCAGACCTCCATCAGCTTGCGCGTCTGCGACTCGACGCCCTTGGCGCCGTCGATGACGATGATGACCGAATCGACGGCCGTCAGCGTGCGGAAGGTGTCCTCGGCGAAGTCTTCGTGGCCCGGAGTGTCGAGAATGTTGATCTTCGCGCCCTTGTATTCGAAGCCCATCACGGCCGTGGCGACCGAGATTCCGCGCTGGCGTTCGATCTCCATGAAGTCCGAAGTGGCGCCCTTCTTGATCTTGTTGCTCTTGACGGCCCCGGCGACGTGGATGGCGCCGCCGAAGAGGAGCAGTTTCTCGGTAAGGGTGGTTTTACCCGCGTCGGGGTGGGCGATGACCGCGAAGGTGCGGCGGCGTGTGATCTCTTCCTGTAATGTCATGTAACTGAATGTGTGTCTGTTTTATTGCGGGGAGTGCCGAGCGCTGTTCCGCCGGCGGCAATCCTTAGTTCTCCTTCGGGTAGTCGGCGTTGAAGTGGCAGCCGACCGACTCCTTGATTTCGCGGCCCTGCTTGATGACCAGATAGGCCACGGCGATCATGTTGCGCAGTTCGCACAGTTCGCGGTTGGGCTTGGTTTTGTTGTAAAGCTCCTCGGTCTCCTGCCACAGGATTTCCAGCCGCCGCATGGCGCGTTTGAGCGAGAGGTTCGAGCGGACGATGCCCACGTAGTTGGACATCAGCGTCTGCATTTCGCGCTTCGACTGGATGATCATCAGCATCTCCTCGGTGTGCTGCGTGCCTTCGAAGTCCCAGTCGGGAATGCCCTCCTGAATTTCGACCCGGTCGAGCAGCGACGATGCGTGGCGAGCCGCCTGATCGGCGTATACCACCGCTTCGATCAGCGAATTGGATGCCAGCCGGTTTGCGCCGTGCAGTCCCGTGCAGGAGGTTTCGCCCAGCGCGTAGAGCCGTTTGATGGAGGTTTCGCCGTTGGTGTCCACCTTGACGCCGCCGCAGCAGTAGTGCGCCGCGGGAGTGACGGGAATCCAATCCTTGGTGATGTCGATGCCGATCGAAAGGCACTTCTCGTAGATGTTGGGGAAGTGGCTGCGCACGGCGTCGGGATCTTTGTGCGTGACGTCGAGGTAGACGAAGTCCGATCCCCGCTTGGTCATTTCGCGGTAAATGGCGCGGGCCACCACGTCGCGCGGCGCCAGCGATTTCATCGGGTGGTATTTGTCCATGAACTCCTCGCCGCCGGGCAGGCGCAGAATGGCCCCGAAGCCGCGCATGGCCTCGGTGATGAGGAAGTTGGGCTTCTCGCCGGGGTTGTAGAGCGTGGTGGGGTGGAATTGGATGAACTCCATGTTTTCGGTGATCGCCTTGGCGCGGTGGCACATGGCGATGCCGTCGCCCGTGGCGACGACCGGATTGGAGGTCGTGGAGTAGATGTTGCCGCAGCCGCCCGTGGCGACGACGGTGAATTTGGCCAGCATGGTCTCGATTTCGTTCGTTTCGAGATTCAGGACGTAGGCTCCGAAGCAGGTCAGGCCGCGGGTGTGGCGCGTGACGAACTCGCCCAGATGGTGCTGCGTCAGCAGGTCGATGGCGAAGCGGTGTTCGAGTACGGTGATGCCGGGATGCCTGCGGACCGACTCGATGAGCGCCCGTTCGATCTCGGCGCCCGTCAGGTCCTCGTGGTGGAGGATGCGGTGCTCGGTGTGGCCGCCTTCGCGGTTCAGCTCGAAACGCCCGTCGGGAGTCTTGTCGAAGCGCGTACCCCATTCGATCAGGTCCCGAATCAGCTCCGGCGCCCGGCGCACGACCAGTCCGACGGCCTCTTCGTCGCATTTGCCCGCGCCGCAGACCAGCGTGTCGCGGATGTGTTTCTCGAAAGTGTCGGGGGCGTAGGTTACCGAGCAGATGCCGCCTTGCGCATAGTTGGTGTTGCACTCGTTCATTTCGCCCTTCGTCACGATGGTGACGTGTCCGTGGGCGGCGGCTTTGAGCGCGAACGAAAGGCCCGCCGCGCCGGAACCGATAACCAGAAAGTCGGTTTTCATAGTTTTGCAAGCGTTAAGCGTCGCAAAGTTATAAAAAATGCCCGATAATCCCATTTTCGGCCGGAAAAAGCGCACGGAAAAATGGGGCAACGGCTCCGGAACGGATCCCCGGAGCGGTAATTTTTTCGGCCCGGCAGGCGATATTTGGAATTTTTCTCTATTTTTGCCTTAAGCTACCCAAAATAAATTATGAAAAAACTACTTTTGACTCTGGCTGCCGGAATAGTTCTTTGTTCCTGCGGTTCGCACGATCCGCAGATCGCGATCGTGCCCTATCCCAATCATCTCGAAACCGGTCGGGGAACCTATCGGGTGACCGATCGGCCCGTTACGTGTGACAGTCGCACCGACGAGCGGACGCAGCGCGCCGTGGTCGGATTCGCCGCACGGCTGGCGACGGTTACCGGCGGGACGAATCCCGTCACGGTCGCCGACGAGGTGCCCGCGTCGGGCATCCGTTTCGTCACGGACGAATCGCTCCCGGCCGAAGGCTATGAACTGAACGTGGACGGGGAGGGAATCGAAGTGCGGGCGTCGCAGTTTCCCGGCTTCCTCTATGCCCTGCAAAGTCTCGAACAACTGCTGCCTGCGGCGGTTTACGGCACGGAGCCTGCGCCCGATGCGGCGTGGGAGGTGCCCTGCGTGAAGATCGCCGACGCGCCGCGGTTCGCATACCGGGGCATGCACCTCGACGTGGCGCGCCACTTCTTCTCGGTGGACGAAGTGAAGCGGTATATCGACGTGATGGCCATACACAAGCTCAATACGCTGCACTGGCACCTGACCGACGATCAGGGCTGGCGCATCGAGATCAAGCGCTATCCGGAGCTGACCGCCGTGGGCAGCATCCGCAAGGCCACCGTGGTCCGCAAGGAGTGGGGAACCTATGACGGTACGCCCTACGGCGGTTTCTATACGCAGGACGAGATCCGCGACGTGGTGAAATATGCCGCCGACCGGGGTGTTACGGTGATTCCCGAAATCGACCTGCCGGGCCATATGCTGGCGGCGCTGACCGCCTATCCCGAACTGGGCTGCACGGGCGGTCCGTACGAGGTGTGGGGCCGCTGGGGCGTGGCCGACGACGTGCTTTGCCCCGGACGGGAGAAGACTTTCGAATTCCTCGAAGGCGTATTGACCGAGGTGATGGAGCTGTTCCCCTCGGAGTATATCCATATCGGCGGCGACGAGTGCCCGAAGGTGCGCTGGGAGAAGTGTCCGCGCTGTCAGGCGAAGATCCGCCAGCTCGGCCTGAAGGACGACGGAGAGCATACCGCCGAGCATTACCTGCAGAGCTACGTGACCGACCGCATCGGCAAATTCCTCGCGCAGCACGGCCGCCGCATCATCGGCTGGGACGAGATTCTGGAAGGCAGGGCGCCCTCCGACGCCGTCGTCATGTCGTGGCGCGGCAGCGAGGGCGGAATCGCCGCGGCCAAGCTGGGGCACGACGTCATCATGACGCCGAATTCGCACTTCTATTTCGACTACTACCAATCGCTCGACACCGACGCCGAGCCGTTCGGAATCGGCGGTTACATACCGATGGAGCAGGTCTATTCGTACGATCCGGCGTTCCCGGAGCTGACGCCCGAACAGCAGAAACATATTCTCGGCGTGCAGGCCAACCTCTGGACCGAATACGTCTTGAGCGACGAACACCTCGAATACATGCTTCTGCCGCGTCTGGCCGCCCTGAGCGAGGTGCAGTGGTGTCTGCCCGAAACGAAGGACTGGAACCGCTTCATCGGCAGTTTCAGGATGGACGAAATCTATTCTCAGATGGGATATGAGTTCGCCAAGCATATCTTCGGGGTGACGGCTTCGTATGCGGTCGATCCGGAGAAGGGAGGCGTCGTGATGACCCTCACCACGCAGGGCGGCGCGCCGATCCGTTACACGCTCGACGGCTCGGATCCCACGGCTTCGAGTCCGCTTTACAAGGCGCCGGTGACCATCGGCGAAAGCTGCACGTTCAAGGCCGCGGCCCTGCGCGAAGGCATGCAGACGCCGGTTTATGCGCGGAAATTCGATTTCAACAAGGCGACCGGACGGCGCATCGCGCTGAACGCCGCGCCGACGCTCAAATATACCTACGGCGGCGCTTCGCTGCTGGTGGACGGCTACCGCGGAGGTCCCGTCTATTCGAACGGCGCGTGGATCGGGTTCCTGAACGAGCCGCTGGACGTTACGATCGACATGCAGGGGGCGAAGCCCTATTCGGCGGTGACCGTCGAATCGCTGGTCGAGAAGGGCGAGTGGGTTTTCCCGCCTTCGTCGGTGGGGGTCTACCTCTCGGACGACGGCAGGGAGTTCACCGAGGCGGCGCTGATGTCCGTGCCGCAGGAGACGGCCGGCAGCCCCGACGGCGTCAAGCCGTTCAAGGTGCTCTTCCCCGAAACCTCGGCCCGCTACCTGCGCGTGGTGGCCCGTACGGTCGATCCGATTCCGGCATGGCACGGCGCGGCCGGACAGAAGGCCCATATGTTCGTGGATGAAATCATCGTAGAATAAAACCGGGAGTGGACGTGGAGAAGACCGCCGTGCGGATACAGGGACGCGAGTCCGTTGCGATGACGACGGCCGAATTCGGCCGCCTGTTCGCTACGTGGCGCGCGCGCTTCGAAGCGATCGCGTGCCGCTACGTGCGGAGCGCGGCGGTGGCCGAGGATCTCGTCTCGGACAGCTTCATGTCCTTCTGGGAGAACCGCGGCCGGATTCCCGCCGATGCCAACCTGCAGGCCTATATCCTGATTATCGTCCGCAACAAATGCCTCGACTGGCTGCGCGCCCAAAGCCTGCATGCCAAGATCGAGCAGGAGGTGTACGAGCTTCGGCGGCGGGTGCTGGCGGCCGACATACGGTCGCTGCAGGCGTTCAATCCTGAGGAGATTTTCTCGGCGGAGGTGGCCGCGATCGTGCGGCAGTCGCTCGACCGCCTGCCCGAACTGACACGCGAAGTGTTCGTCGCCCGCCGCTTCGAGGAGCTGAGCTACAAGGAGATCGCCGAAAAGTACGGCATCACCGTGCGGCGCGTCGAATTCGAACTGGAAAAGGCCGTGAAGCAGCTGCGCGTGGCGTTGAAGGATTATTTGCCCGTGCTGCTTATGTTGCTGTCGGATAATATTTTGCGATCCTGAATTCGAGAGCGTGAATTATTAAAAATATTTTTTTAGCAAATCCAAGTGCGTCTGATTGGGAATCGGGCGCACTTATTCGTTTTTATAGAAACAGACGAAGAGAGAGATGAATCCGGAACTTATCTATAAATATTTGGAAAATACGGCGACCGATGACGAGATGAAGCAGGTGCTCGACTGGCTCGACGCCGATCCCGCGCATGTGCGCGAATTGGACGAGCTGGACAAAGTGATGGCCGCTTCGGTCATTTACGGTCCCGACGTGCTGTCGCCTGCGCCAGCGAAGAAGGCGGCGCGCCGCATTTCGCTGGGTCGCATTCCGCTGCGCCGCATCGTGCGTTATGCCGCGGAGCTGGCCGCCGTGGCGGTCGTCGGCATCGGCGTGGCCCGGATGCTTGCCGACGACCGGATCGAAGAGTGGACGCGGCGGACGACGGCGCTCGAAGTGCCTGCGGGGCAGTACCTGAGCATGGAGTTGCAGGACGGCACCAAGGTCTGGCTCAATGCGGGAACCCGGCTGGAGTATCCGCTGGTGTTCGCCGGGGGCGAGCGGCGCGTGAAGGTTGCGGGCGAGGCGATGTTCGATGTCGAGCACGATCCCGCGCATCCGTTCGTGGTCGAGACGTTCGCCTGCGACGTCGAGGTGCTGGGAACCAAATTCGACGTGATGGCCGAGGAGCGCGAGGGATTGTTCTCGGCGGCCCTGCTGCGCGGAAGCGTGAAGGTGACCAACCGCCTGACGCCCGGCGAACAGTTCGTCCTCAAGCCCAACGAGGAGGTGCGGCTGGCGGGGCGGCGGCTGAACCTGAATGCGATCGGCAGCATGGACGACTACCTCTGGACCGAAGGGATGATCAGCATCAAGGGCCTTTCGTTCGGGGAGCTGATGCACAAATTCGAAAAGAGCTTCGGCGTGAAGATACGGATCGACCGCGCCCGGATGCCGGAGGTCGATTACAACCACGGCAAGATCCGCATTTCGGACGGCGTCGATTCGGCGCTGCGCCTGTTGCAGATGGCCTCGGATTTCACCTATACGCGCAGCGAAGACAACGGAACGATCGTCATACGATAACCAATTTATAAACCTGAAAAAAACGAAAAGACTGCCTATGAGAAGAGCCGAACAATGACCCTCACCGGTCGTCCGGGGCAAATTAAAAAAACTTGCAGATGGTCGCAACATCCGCAAGCCGCGGTCGGCCGTTAATCAGCTACCCAGCCTACTAACAACTAACTAATTGCAAAAGTATGAACAAAAAACGTATTCAGCAAATTAAATGCCTGTTTACACTCTTTTTTGTCGTGTGCGCATCGTTCTATGCCACACGGTCATACGCTCAGAATAATGCGGTGACGATCCGTCTGTCGGGCGTCAGCATGGAGCGTGTGATGAATGAAATCGAGAACCAAACCAATTATTTGTTCCTGTCGAACAAGGACGTGGACATCAACAGCGTCGTGAGCGTCGATGTGGAGGCGCGCCCGCTTTCGGAAGCGCTCGCGCAGATGGTGCGCGGAACAGACGTGGTCTACCGTTTCGACGGCAAATACATTCTGCTTTCGAAGGCCGACCGCAGGCCCGTGACCGTGAAGGGCGTGGTGACCGACGCCGACGGCGCGCCGGTGATCGGAGCTTCGGTGATCGTCAAAGGTACGACCGTCGGAGCTTCGACCAATACCGACGGCTCCTTCTCGCTGCAAGTTCCCCCCCCCGCGGAAAATGCGGTCCTGACCGTTACCTACTTGGGCTACGAGCCGGTCGATGTGACCGTCGGCAGCCGCACCGATTTCCGGATTACGCTCCGCGATTCGGCTGTGGCGGTGGAGAACGTCGTAGTGACGGCCCTCGGCATCAAACGTCAGGAGAAGGCCCTGAGCTACAACGTGCAGCAGGTCAAGTCCGAGGAGCTGACGACCGTCAAGGACGCCAACTTCATGAATTCGCTGGTCGGCAAGGTGGCCGGCGTGCAGATCAACAGCGGTGCGAGCGGCCCCGGCGCCAGTGCGCGCGTGGTGATGCGCGGCGAGAAGTCGATCGAGAAGGGCAACAACGTCCTCTATGTGATCGACGGTATTCCGATGTATAACCACAGCTTCGGCGGCGACGGCGGCACCTATGCCAAACAGGCCGGTTCGGAGAGCGCCGCGGATATCAACCCCGAAGACATCGAGTCGATCAACATGCTGACCGGCCCTTCGGCTGCGGCCCTTTACGGCAGCGACGCCGCCAACGGCGTGGTGGTCATCAACACCAAACGCGGCGTCAAGGACCGTACGGTGGTGACCGTCAGCAACAGTACGACCTTTTCGAAGGTCTACCGGCTGCCCGACATGCAGAACAGCTACGGAACCAGTTCGGGGCTGATGAACTGGGGTGAGAAGTATGCCAGCACGTTCGACGCCAAGAAGTTCTTCAACACGGGAACCAACATCATCAACTCGGTGTCGGTATCGACGGGCAACGAGAAGAACCAGACCTATATCTCGGCTTCGACGACCAATACGGCGGGCATCATTCCCGAAAATACGTACGACCGCTACAACTTCACGGCCCGCAATACCACCTCGTTCGCCAAGGACAAGCTCGTACTGGACTTGGGCGCCAGCTTTATCATCCAGCACGACGAAAACATGGTGACGCAGGGCAAGTATTACAACCCGCTGCCCGCGCTCTACCTCTTCCCGCGCAGCGACGACTTCGACGAAATTCGCCTTTTCGAGCGCTGGGACCCCGTGCGCGGCTATATGGTGCAGTACTGGCCTTACGGCGAGGGCGCGCATTCGCTGCAGAACCCCTATTGGATTCAGAACCGCATGAACCGCGAGACGAGCAAGCGCCGCTACATGCTCAACGCATCGCTGCGGTGGAACATCACCGACTGGATGAACGTTTCGGGCCGCGTGCGGGTCGATAATTCGGAATACCGCATCAAGCAGAAGCTCTACGCCTCGACGCTGACCACCTTCTGCGGAACGAACGGCGGTTACGAAGACCAGACGCAGCACGACCGCAGTTTCTACGGCGACGTGATGCTCAACATCGACAAGACCTTCGGCGACGACTGGACGCTCAACGCCAACATCGGCGCTTCGATCAACGACCAGCGCTACGAGCAGGCCGGCGTGGCGGGCGACCTGCTGCTGACCAACCATTTCGCCATGAACAACCTCAACTATCAGGAGAAGTTCAAACCCCTGCAGGAGGGGTGGCACGACCAGACGCAGGCGATCTTCGCTTCGGTCGAGGTGGGGTGGCGCTCGATGCTCTACCTGACGGTGACGGGCCGCAACGACTGGGCTTCGCAGCTGGCCTATTCCAAAAACTCGTCCTTCTTCTATCCTTCGGTGGGTCTGTCGGCCGTGGTTTCCAACATGGTGAACATGCCCGAATGGTTCACCTTCCTCAAGGTGCGCGGGTCGTATTCGAAGGTGGCGTCGGCTTTCGCCCGTTACCTCTCCAATCCGGCCTACTCGTTCAACAACCAGACCCACAACTGGAGCAAGCCTTCGACCTATCCGGCCTACAACCTCAAGCCTGAGGATACCAAGTCGTGGGAGATCGGCCTGAACGCCCGTTTCCTCAACCACATCAACCTCGACGTGACCTATTACCGTTCGAACACTTACCACCAGACGATCTATGCGCCGCTGCCCTCTTCGTCGGGTTACAACCAAGTGGTCGTACAGGCCGGCGACGTGCAGAACCAAGGCGTCGAGCTGGCGCTGGGCTACAACAACAAGTGGAACGACTTCACATGGAGCAGTTCGTACACCTTTACGCTCAACCGCAACGAGATCAAGCGGCTGGCGGCCGGCGAAGTGAACCCCGTGACGGGCGAGACCATCACCGACAACGAGATTCAGAAGGACTGGCTGGGCGCGAGCAACGTGGCGCCGCAGGTCATCCTGCGTCCGGGCGGTTCGATGAGCGATATTTACGTCAATCACGAGCTTAAGCGCGACCTGAACGGCAACATCGAGATCGATCCTTCGACGGGCAACCTCTCGATCGCCGAAACCGACTTCCGCAAGGTGGGCCAGCTCTCGCCCCGCTACACGATGGGCTGGAGCAACAGCTTCGGCTACAAGGGCATCGAACTCGGTGCGGTCCTCACGGCCCGAATCGGCGGCCTGACCTACTCGGCCACGCAGGGCGTGCTGGACTACTACGGCGCGTCGCAGGCCACGGCCGACGCGCGCGACCGCGGCGGCATTCCGATCAACTACGGCACCGTCGATCCCCAGAAGTACTATTCGGCGATTTCGACGGCCGAGGGCGGTTACGGAGCCTATTACCTCTACAGCGCCACCAACGTACGCCTGCAGGAGCTGAGCCTGCAGTATACGCTGCCGGCGCGGTGGTTCCGCAACAAAGCCAGACTGACGGTCGGATTCGTCGCCAAGAACCTCTGGATGATCTACTGCAAGGCGCCGTTCGACCCCGAAATCTCGGCGGCGACGGACAACGCCTACTATCAGGGCGTGGACTACTTCATGCAGCCGAGCACGCGCAATTTCGGCTTTAACGTGAAACTGCAATTCTAACCGAACCAAAGCTATGAAAAATATCATTAAACTTACCTGCCTCTTATTGACGGTATGCGGTTTTGCGGGTTGTACGGGCAATTTCGACGAGTACAACACCGATCCCTATGCCCTTTACAAGGGAGACCCCGCCGTGCTGATTCCCACCATGCTCGACGCCATGATGTACGTGCAGCAGAACGACTCGCAGATGGTCGATCAGATGGTCGGCTCGCTGGGCGGATATTTCACGCTGTCGAACCGCTGGGGCGGTCAGAACTTCGATACGTTCAATGCGTCCGACGCATGGAACGCCACGCCGTACAATACGATGTTCGAGGATATTTACGCCAACTTCTTCGACATCGAGAAATCGACCAGCAAGTCGGGCCACTACTACGCGATGGCCCGTCTGGTGCGCGCCGCCGTGATGATGCGCGTCGCCGACTGCTACGGCCCGATCCCCTACAGCAAGGTAGCCGACGGCTCGTTCTATGTCGAGTACGACTCGGCGGAGGATGTCTACAAGCATATCATCGAGGACCTCGCGGGTGCGGCGACCACGCTCTACGCCTATGCGCAGGAGTATCCGGCGTCGAAACCGCTGGCTAACAACGATCCGATTTTCGCAGGCGACTATACGGCTTGGGCGCGTCTGGCCAACTCGCTCTGCCTGCGTGCGGCGATCCGCTCAAACGACCGCGAGGCCGCCGAGAGCGCCTGCGGCCATGCCGCCGGCCTGATCGAGACCAACGCCCAGAACGCCATGATGAGTCCCGGCGTGCAGGGAAATCCCTATCAGCTGGCTTCGGCGTCGTGGGGCGACCTGCGAATCAATGCTTCGATCGTCGATTACATGACCGGGTACGACGATCCCCGCTGCGAAGCCTATTTCCAGAAATCGACCTTCGACAACACCCGCTATATCGGCATGCGCGCCGGTACGGCCGGATTCGAAAAATCGGCCGTAAGCGGTTATTCGCTGCCCAACGTGCAGTCCGGCTCGTCGCTGCCGATTTTCGTGGCCGCCGAGACCAATTTCCTGCGCGCCGAGATGGCGCTCAGAGAGTGGACCGTAGGCGGTACGGCGCAGTCCTACTACGAAGCCGGCGTGCGTCTGTCGATGGAGCAGAACGGCGTGGCGGGCGAGGACATCGACGCCTATCTGGCCGATGAAACGCTCGTTCCCGCCGGACATCTGAACGATCCGCGCGGCGCGAAGTACAACTACGACCGTCAGACGGACGTCAAGATCAAGTGGAACGACGCGGACGGTACGGAGAAGAATCTGGAGCGCATCATCACCCAGAAATGGATCGCAAACTTCCCGATGGGACTCGAAGCGTGGGCCGAATTCCGCCGTACGGGCTATCCCGAACTGGCGCCGGCCATCGACAACCTCAGCGGCGGCGTTATCTCCGACAACTTCCGCGGTCTGCGCCGGCTGCGCTATCCCTATACCGAGCGTAACCTCAACAAGAGCAATTACGACAAGGCGGTGGCATTGCTGGGCGGTACGGACAACGAGTCGGTCGATCTTTTCTGGACGAAGAAAAAATAGTGTCGAAACCTAAACGAAAGCATACATTATGAACATAAAGAAAAATATATGGGCATTGGCGGCGGCGCTGCTTTTCGCGACTGCGTTTACCAACTGCAGCGACTGGACGGAGGTCGAAGCCGAAAAGAAGGTCGATTACGGCAATACCGAGACCTCGCGCCCCGAATCCTACTACCAAGCTCTGCGCGAGTGGAAAAAGACGGATCACTCGATTTCGTTCGGGTGGTTCAGCGGCTGGGGCGATCCTGCCGTTCTGACGGCCAGTATGCTGATGGGACTTCCCGACAGTATGGATATGGTCTCGTTGTGGGACAATTCGAGCAACCTTTCGCAGGGCAAGATCGAAGATCTCCGCATGGTGCAGCAGAAGAAAGGGACCAAAGTGCTGATGTGTACCTTTATCCAGTATGTCGGCAAGGGGTTCACTCCTGCCGAATATGATGTCGATGAAGCGACCCGCGAAGCGTTCTGGGGCTGGGTGGACGACGATGAAGCGGCCATCAAGACCTCGATGGAGAAATATGCGCAGGCTATCGCGGATACCATTTACAAGTACAACTACGACGGTCTGGATATCGATTTCGAACCGAATGTCGATGGAGTTGTGGGCAAACTCGATGAAAACGATACTTATGTGAGATGGTTCCTCGATATTTTGTGCAAGCACCTCGGCCCTCAGTCCAATTCGGGTAAAATGCTCGTTATCGACGGCGAACTCTGGAAGGTTCCTGTGAGCGCGGCGACTTATTTCGACTATTTCATCGGACAGGCCTATTCGGTTTCCGGCGGCACTCCGTCGCCCAATGCCGGACAGAGCGAGTCGAATATGGACTCGCGCCTGACGCAGATAATCAATAGATTTGGGGGCGTGATGTCCGAGGAGGAGATCACCAAGCGCTTCATCGTTACGGAAAACATGGAGAGCGCCATTGACGCATTGAACGGCGGTTATTTCTGGACGCTTCGCAACGGAACCAGACTCGACAAGGCCGAGTGCCCGTCGTTGCTGGGAATGGCCAGATGGCAGCCCGTCAACGGCTTCCGCAAAGGCGGTTTCGGCGGTTACCGGTTCAGCAACGAGGCGGTGAACAAACCCTCCTACAAATGGATGCGAACCGGAATTCAGGCGCAGAACCCCGCAGTCAATTAGTCCGAACAACCAAAAGCAAGAAAAAGATGAAAAACAGCATTAAAACAGCAGTTCTCGGTCTCGCGGCGCTCGTTTCGGGATTCTCGGCCTGCAACGATGCCGATTACGATACGCTCGGAGTGCACGCCTTCGTCAGCGAGAGCGCGTCGAATAAAAGCACGAAAGTGACCATTACGGAACTGGGCGCCGACGCCGAAATCACGGCCTGCCTGAGCGAGGCCGCAACGAAAGACGTAAAGCTGAAATTCGTGGTCGATTCCGAGGTGCTGGACCGTTACAACCAGAAGCAGGCTTCGAGTTTTCTCGTACTGCCCGAAGAGATCTACGAGATGGACTCCGAAGTGACGATCAAGGCCGGAGAATTCAGCGCTCCTGCAACCAAGATCCATATCAAGCCGCTGCCCAAGGAGTATGTCGGCGAGAGCTATGCCCTGCCGCTGCGTCTTGTCAGCGCCGACGGGTCGGTTCCGGTGACCTCGGTGACCTCGACCTATGTGATTACGACCGAAGCGATCGTCGTCTCGTCGCTCCCGATGTTCGTCGGCGGCGCGGGACTTGCCGCCGACGGTTTCCCCTTGACGCTTCCGCAGTTTACGGTCGAGGTGCGTTTCCAAGTGAGCAATACGGCCAACCGCAACCGTGCCGTATTTACCAACGGCGGTTCGGTGCTGCTGCGCTTCGAGGACCCGCAGAACGACACTTCGGACCATAAGGCCCATTCGCTGGTGCAGTTCCAAGGCGACGGCTGGTATCTCAATCCGTCGTTGTCGTTCACGCCCAACAAATGGCAGCATCTGGCGCTGACCTATGACGGAACCAAGGTGACCCTTTATGTCAACGGCACTTTTGCCGGAAGCAAGGAGGGCGTGTGCGATCCCAACTTCGGATCGGCCAACTGGTTCGGCGGCGATGCCGGCGGCGGACACGGAACCGGCGATTCGTGGTGGAGCGGATGCAAGATACTGATGTCCGAGGCGCGTATCTGGTCGGTATGCCGTACGGAAGCGCAGGTGCAGAACAACATGACCACGACCAGCGCCAAATCGCAGGGCTTGGAGGCTTACTGGCGCTTCAACGAAGGCGAGGGCAATACGTTCGAGGACTGCACGGGCAACGGGCATACGCTGAAGACGTCCAAGACCCCGACGTGGGTTGCCGGCATCAAGTCCACCGATACGGAAACGCCGTGGCCTTAATCCCGTAATTATGGCGCAGGCGCGCCCGGTGCGTGCCTGCCGCCATGCGGTTCATTGAAATTGTTTGTTAAATACGATTACATTATGATGAAAAAATTGAAATATCTTTTGGCCGGAGTTCTCGTTTCTGCTGTTGCGGGTTGTTTTGTCGCATGCGACGACGATGAGTATGCAACAGACGAATGGACGGCCGACTATGTTTATTTGGAACGTCTGAAGCTCGGAATCGGCTCTTTGGAGTTCAATCAGACGCATTCGTCTTTGGGAATTGCAGGCGATACGGAGGTCTCGATGCCGTTTGCGGTTTGTCTTGCCAAACCATGGAAGTCGGATGTCGCCGTGAAGTTCGCTTATACGATCGAAGGCGATATGCCGGAGGAGATCGTTACTTTCCGCGAAGGCGGTGCCGTCGTGATTCCTGCCGGGGAGTTGGTAGCCAGAGATACGATGGATCTCAGGACGGATTGGAGTTTTGTTCCGCAGGAGGCTGCCACCTACAAAGTGACGGTCGGGATCGGATCGGTGCAGCCTGTTTCCGGACAATTGCGTATTTCTTCGAAACAGAAGGAGCTGTCCGTTCAGATAAACAAAGCCAAATCCATGGATATACAGGCCGGCGTGAAACCTTCGGGCAGCCGGATTGCGGATTACAGCGGTTGGTCGGTTTATGCTACCAATGTGGATGATAATAATGCAGACTGGGGAGCCCATCAACCTAAATTGATCAATGGGAATACCGGAGATTATATATGGTTCAATACTCCCCATCTCGGTGTAAAAATCGACATGGGTGCTACAAAGACTGTTACCGGATTGGAGACGTTCAGTGCTTACGGTGCGGCTTATGCGATGAGTTCTTGTGCTGTTTATACCAGCGATGACGGGGCCGGGTGGAAACTCGTAACGCCTGAAGAGGGCTTGTCGATGACGCCTGCCGGAACGCAGTATGTTTCGTTTATCGCGCCGATAACCGCTCGTTATATAATTTGGCATATGTATGGGTCGGCGCCTCTCAGCTCCGAGATTTATGTTTATTCCAAATAGAGGTGGGCTTTGAATAGTTTTTGAGGGGAAGCCGTCCGGTCCGAGACCGGGCGGCTTTTTTGACCGAGAGGGCCTGTGGGATATGGTATATGGGCGATTATCGGCCGGAGCGTGTGCGACGGATGCGAAAAAAAACGTACATTTGTGTCCATGAATGAACGGCATATAGACATAAACGAATTCGATTACGACCTGCCCGACGGGCGGATCGCCAAGTTTCCGCTGGCCGAGCGCAGCGCCTCGAAACTGCTGGTTTACCGCGGCGGGGAGATCGGCGAAGCGCATTTCGCCGACATCGGCGACGTGCTGCCCGAAGGCCAGCTGCTGGTGTTCAACAATACGAAGGTGATTCGCGCACGGATCATCATGCACAAGCCTTCGGGTGCCCGCATCGAGGTGTTCTGTCTCGAACCGCACGATCCGGCCGATTACGAACGGGCGTTCGCCGTCGTCGGGCGGTGCGAATGGTCGTGCATCGTGGGCAACCTCAAGAAATGGAAAGAGGGGTATGTGGAGATCAACTTCGAGCACGAAGGCCGCCCGGAGCATCTGCGGGCGTGGCTCGTCGAGAACCGCGGCCGCGAGCATACCGTGCGCTTCGAGTGGTCGGCGGCGATGACGTTCGGGCAGTTGCTCGAATACCTCGGACGGATTCCGATTCCGCCCTACCTGAACCGCGAAAGCGAGGAGATCGACTATACGCGCTACCAGACCGTCTATTCCAAATTCGAAGGATCGGTGGCCGCGCCGACGGCGGGGCTGCACTTCACGCCCGAACTGATCGAAGGGATGAAGGCGCGCGGCTTCGGGTTCGAGGAGGTGACGCTGCATGTCGGGGCCGGGACCTTTCTGCCCGTCAAGGACGACGATGCCGCGCGGCATCCGATGCACACCGAGCATTTCGAGGTGCGGCGTGCGGCGGTAGCCCGCCTGCTGGAGAAGTGGGGGCGGATCACGGCCGTCGGCACGACCTCGGTGCGGACGCTCGAATCGCTCACGGCGCTGGCGTGGCGCATACGTACGGCCGGAACGCCCGATGCGGAGCGGGTCGTCGGTCAGTGGGAGCTGTACGACGTGTCGGCGGAGTTTTCCGGGCGCGAGGCGCTGGAGACCCTGCTGAAATACATGGATGAAAAGGGGCTGGAACGCATCAAGGCGGCGACGCAGATCATGATTACGCCGCTGGGGTACGAGTTCCGCATCGTGCGCAATATCGTCACCAACTTCCACCAGCCCAAATCGACGTTGCTGCTATTGGTGTCGGCTTTCGTCGGCGGGGACTGGAAGCGGATTTACGAATACGCCCTCGGACACGGCTTCCGTTTCCTGAGTTACGGCGACTCGTCGGTGCTGATGCGCTGACGCTGGGAGCGAGGCTGAGGGAGAAAGCGCGGCTGCCGGCCGGTCTTCGGCGGTCATCAGACGGTCGTTCGGCGGGGGCGGAAAGTCTCCGGGGAGTCCGGGGAGAAGATCACGTGCGGAGCAGTGTTTCGCGGATGCGCCGCAGGGCTTTGGTGATCTGCGCTTCGACGGTCTTGACCGAAATCCGCATCTGGTCGGCGATCGCGGCGTTGGAAAGCCCCTCTTCGCGGCTTTTGCGGAATACTTCGCGGCAGCGGTCGGGCAGTTGCGAGACGGCTTCGGCGACCAGCATCATCATTTCGTCGGCTTCGAGCTGCAATGCTTCCGGGTTCGTGAAGAGCGGCTCAGGTCCCTCGATGGGGATGCCGTCGGTGCGTTGGTCGCGAAGCCGGTTGAGCGCGCGGTTGCGCACGGCGCGGAACAGATAGGCCCGGACGGAAGTCGAGATGCGGAGTTCCCCGGCATGCTGCCAGATATGCGTAAAGGTGTCCAATACGATCTCTTCGGCAGAGGTGCGGTCGCGGAGCCAGTAGGCCGCGAACCTGCAAAGCGGCGCGTAATAACGGTCGAACAACTCCCTGAAGGCGGCGGTTTCCCCCCCCCTCGGCTGATGTGTTTCCACAAAACCATGTCGTGTTCGTTTTCCGGCCTCATCGTATCGCTAAAGGAAATTCAGACTAATAAAGATAGGCATTTTCGGGGATAAAACGGATGCGGAACGTATGAATTTTTCGTTTCGAAATCCTTTAGTTCCTGTTATCCTGCGGAATGCGGGACGCCCGAAATCGGGACTGCGTTAAAAAAAGGGGCCTGCTGAAACACTTCAGCAGGTCCCTTTGCTGGTTCATACGTATTATTCGAGCAGTTCGTTGTTGCCCCAGACATTCAGCTCTGCGATGCACCATCCCCGGAAAGTCGGGTTATAGGTTTTGTTCGTATAGCTGGCGTGAATGCGCAGGCGGACGTAACGCGCATGCTGGTAGTCGTCGAGCATCGGACTGATGACCACACCCATCGGGTCCAGCGGCGAGTCGGGATCGGTCCGGTAGTCGCGGTATGTCTGGGTGTAGGTCCAGTTGGCGTCGTTCGCAGCGCCGAGGCCGTCGCCGGTGATCTCCTTCGCGGTCCAGACCTCCAAGTGGGCGATGCCGTAGCGCGCGCCGGCTTCCGGTTTGCCGGTAGTCATGTAGCGCTGATTGAACTGGAGGCCGCGTACGGTCACCTCTTTGCCCAGATCGATGACGAAGTCGTAAGGCGGATCGGCCTTCTCCTCGTCGGCGTTGCAGTAGCCGAAGGTGTTGATGTCTTCGTCGAACATCTTCTCCACTTCGTAGTTGGGTTTGGCCTTGGGGGCAGCGAGCATCTTCCAGCCGCTGCGGTCGAGCAGCACGGGTGCGGGCGGTCCCGGCTTGACGAACTTGTTGAAGAGGATGTAGCGGACGCCGCCCGTCGGCGAGACCGTCGCCCGCGGGTCGCCCTTGATCGAATCGATGGCGATCGGGAGCAGGTACGGCTCCTCGTCGGGCATGCGCTCGCTGAACAGCTCGACTTTCATTGTCGAGGAGACCGTGTTGTAGCGGGGCAGCATGACTTCGGTGGTCGAGAATGCGTAGGCCTCCGAGGGGCAGAGCTTGTACGAGGTGCCGTGCGCCGCGTTATAGGTCTCGACCAGTTCGGGGTCGGTCTTGAATACGACGGTTATGTAGTTGCCGCTGATCTGCTCGGCCTCCACGCGGATGTTGAGGGTCTGCTTCTTGGGGCTTTCCACCGTAATCACTTCGGCGTCGGCCGCGGCGTCCTGAATGCTCAGCAGGGCAGGCTGCTTGAGCGCCGGACCTTCGTCGTCCTTGCAGCCCGCCGTTGCGACGAGCAGGGCGACGGCGGCCAGAAGACGTATGTTTGCATATCGTTTCATAATCGTTTGCGTTTAAGGGTTCGTCTCAGCATTAGAATTTGACATCGACCAGCACGGGAATATGGTCCGAGGCCCGCTTGATGTCGCCTTTGTTGAAGTCGAGCATGATCTTGGTGCCGACCACGTCGCACTTCGCGCCGTTGCCGTTCCAAAGCAGGATGTAGTCGATACATTTGTTCGGCGCCTGCGAGGAGTGGGTGAAGTCGCTTGCGCCGTGGGGCGTGAGGACCGTCCAGCCCGTCTTCAGTTTGGAGATGGTGGGCGAATCGGGACGGGCGTTGAAGTCGCCGCCGAGGAAGACGGGTTTCTTCGAGCCGCCGAATTCGCGTTCGATGACCTTGTTGATCTCGTCTACCTGTCCCGCCTGAGCCAGCGTGGATACATGGTCGAGGTGGGTGGTGGCGAAGACGTATTTCTCGAACTCCATGACGACCATCACGCGGGGTTCGGCGCCGTCGCCCTTCGGCAGCGGAGCGGCAAAGGTCCGGACGGGTTTCTCACGGCTGGCGATTCCGTCGCCGTAGGCTCCGCCCTGATAGGCCATCGCCCGCGAATATTCGTAACTCCACTCCTTGCCCATCAGTCCGGCGAATTTCTTGAGCTGGAAGACCCGGCCGGTGCGGACCGTGCAGCTGTCCAGTTCGCTGATGCCCACCAGATCGGCCTTGCCCTCGGTCATCATGTCGGCGATCATCTGGTAGCTGCCGTCGCTGATGTACTTGGTGAAGACGCCGACGTTGTAGGTCACTAGACGCGTCGCGCCGTCGGCCTTGGGGTAGTAGTCCCGACCCGGTTCCTCCGGGGTTTCGGGTTTCAGATGGGGCGGAACTTCGTCTTCGGAGGAGGAGCTGCTGTTGCAGGCCGTTGCCGGGCAGGTCAAGCCGAGCAGCAGCATGATGGTAAGATATTTTTTCAGTCTGTTCATCGTTTCGTTCGTTTTTGAAGTTAGTATTGGGAATTAAAAGTCGAGCCCGTCGTTCCAGCCGGGGTTTTGCGTCAGGGCGCCGCCGGTCAGCGAGCGGTCGTCGGTCGGAATCGGGTAGTAGTAGTCGCGGGCCTCGTTCCACTCGCCCGGATTCTTCTTGTGGGGCGAGATGTAGCCGTGGTCGCCTTCCGAGAGGAAGATGTCCTGATCGATCTCCATGATGAGCGGGGCTTTGGTCGAGGGCGTCTCTCCCTTGGTCTTGAGATAGATGTCGGGCGTGCCGTCGCCGTCGAGGTCGTATTCGCCCTTGGAGGGGATGTAGAGGCCCAGCAGCGGCTGCGTGAAGGTCTTGCCCTCTTTCCAGCGGATGAGGTCGTAGTAACGGTGGCCCTCCTGAAGCAGTTCGATGGTGCGTTCGCGGCGGATTTCGAGCAGTACGCCTTTGTTCGAACCCGTCACGTTGGGGTAGCCTGTCTCAGGGGCCGAAAGGTACGGGTCGGGGTTGGCGTTGGCTTGGGCCATGTCCAGATTGGGCATGCCAGCTCGGTCGCGCAGCTTCTTGATCGTCAGGTCGATGTCGTCCTGCGTCAGCGTGCCCAGCTCGGCTTTGGCTTCGGCGTAGTTGAGATAGATCTCGGCCGTGCGGATGATCGGCAGGTCGGTGTACGAGAGGTTGTAACCGTCGGAACCGAAATCGGCGGGCGCGACGAACTTGATGGGCTGGTAGCCCGTCATGCAGGTCGAAAGGCTCGGCACTTCGACCTTGGTGGAGTTGATGCGCGTGTAACCCGGCGTGCGGATCGACTGCGCCAGACGCGGATCGCGGTTCTGGCACTCGTCCCGGAACTCCATCGTTTCCCAGCCCGCCTTGTCCGTGAAGCGCGTGCCGTCGGCCATCAGATAGCTGGCGACGATCTTGCGCGTCAGGCCCGGACGCCCGTAGGAGGTGTTCAGCGAGTAGAAGGTGCTGTTGTGGAATACGCTTAGCCCCTTGTTGTAATCGCGGGCGAGGACGACCTCGATCTGCTGGGCGTCTTCCGACACGAACAGGTCGCGGTAGGCGGTCTGCGTGCCGCCCGATGTGTAGAGTCCGTAGCCGCTGTTGGTGATGAACTCTTCGGATGCCTTCGCCGACAGGTCGAGGTAGTATTTCCAGTCGTTCTCCGGAAGGTCGATGCCGTGGTATTTGCGGAACGTGCCTTCGAAGAGACAGAAACGCGATTTCAGGGCCAGTGCCGTCCATTTCGTGATACGGTAGAGGTCGTGTTTGGTAGGCAGGTAGCGGATGGCGAAATCGATGTCCTCGATCATGCGCTGCATGACGTATTCACGCGAATCGCGCGGACGCTTGAGCTCAGGATCGGCCGAGCCGATCGGTTTCGAGTACCATGGCACGTCGCCGAACCGCTTGATCTTTTCGAAGTAGAAATAGGCGCGGAAGAAACGGGCCAGCGCGTCGTAGCGGTTACGGACGTCGAGGTCCTTGCAGTTGACCGAGTATTCGAGCAGCGTGTTGATGTCGCGCAGGCTGGTCCATGTCCAGCCGCCGCCCGACGCGGGGATCGTGCGGCCGCCGCGCATCTCCTGAGGCAGGTCGTTGTGAATGATGTTGTCCCAGTACTCGTTGTAGAGCCCGTCGGACGGGAAGGCCGTGTAGAATTTGTTGCTGAAAGCCTGCAGCTCGTTTTCGTTCGAGAAGAAGGTTTCGGGCGACATTTGGGCCAGCGGGTATTTGTCGAGCCACTCTTCGCAGGAGACGAGCGCCATGGTGCAGCCTGCGGCCAGTATCAATAATATTTTTTTCATGGTTCTGCTTGTTTGATTAGAATGTGACATCTACGCCGAACATGTAGGTCTTCTGCCACGGGTAGGTGCGCATCTCGTCGTTCATGGCGGCCATTTCGGGGTCGATATAGTCCGAGCGGATGGGCGACCATGTGGCGAGGTTCTCTCCCGTGAAGTAGACGCGAAGGTTGTCGATCAGCACTTTGCGGGTCCATTTCTTGGGCAGCGTGTAGCCTATCGTGAGGTTCTTCAGACGGCAGTAGCGGATGTTCTGCATATAGCGGTCGTTGACGGCCGTCAGCTCGCGGTTGGTACCCGACAGGGCGACGTAGCCGCGCGGACGGGGGAAGTAGGCGTCGGGATTCTCTTCGCTCCAGTACATCTTGTGGAAGTCTTTGGGAATCCAGCTCGCATACGGACGGGCGTAGGGACCCCAGAAGGCGATCGTATTGGCTTTGGGATACCAGTGGCGGCGTCCGATGCCCTGAAAGAAGATCGAAAAGTCGATGCCCGCCCACGACATGCTCAGCGTAGTGCCGTAGTGGAACCGCGGCTGGCTGTTGCCGATGATCTCCCGGTCGCCCGGATCGTCTACGGTGTTCTTGCCGATGGAGATGATGTTGTCACCGTCCAGATCGAGGAACTTCAGGTCGCCGGCGTGCAGGCCGCGTTCCGAGCCGGCCGCGGCGTTGATCCGGTTGTTGACGGCCGTCTGATCGACGGCGTAGCCGGCAGCCTCGGCGTCCGTGGCGAAGAGTCCGCCGATGCGGTAGCCCCAGATCTCACCCCAGCGCATGCCTTCGTAGTAGGACTTGGCGAACGTGCGGTCGGGGTTGTCGTATTTGGTGATGTTGGTCACGTAGTCGTTGAAGGTGACCGTCACGCTGTAGGTGAACGGCCGGCGCAGGAGCTGGAACTCGTCGCGCCAGCTGAGCGAGAGCTCGTAACCCTTGGTGCGCAGGTCGGCGCTGTTCATCTTGGGCGAATCGGCGCCGTAGACGCTCGGCAGTGCGACGCCGGCGGTCAGCATGTCCTTCGTATCGCGGATGTAGAAGTCGGCGCTGAAAGCCAGCCGGTTGTTCAGGAAGCTCATGTCTACGCCCAGATTGTTGTGGATCGAGGTTTCCCACGAGAGGTTCGAGGCCACGGGGGCCGAAATGGTGGCCGTCGTGGGTTTGTCGCCGCCGAACAGATAGTTCTGGTTGCCGATCGAGATTTTGCGGATATAGTCGTAGTAGCCTACGTTCTGGTTACCCAGCTGTCCGTACGAATACCTGATTTTGAGGTTGTTGAAGTTTTTGCGGATGCCCTCGAAGAAAGGCTCTTCCGAGATGCGCCATCCGAGCGAGAGCGAGGGGAAGAAACCCCAGCGGTGACCGCGCTTGAAGCGCGACGTGCCGTCGTAGCGGCCGCTCACCTCCACGAGGTATTTGCCTTTGTAGTCGTAGTTCAGACGGCCGAAGAAACCCATCAGGGCGTATTCGTTCTGGCCGCCGCCGACCTCCATGCGCTCGTTGCCGTCGGCGCCCTGTCCCACCAGATTGAGGTCCATCAGCGTTTCGGAGAGCAGGTTGTAGCCCGTGGCCGACACGTCCTTGAGATACTTGGTCTCCCAGTTGAAACCGGCCATCGCCTTGAAGTTGTGCTTCTCGTTCCACGTGTGTGCGTAGGTGGCGTAGACGTTGGCCTGATAGTAGTTGTGCATCATGGTCTTTTCGTAGAGCTTGTCTTGGAAGCGGCTGCCCGTCGAGAGGGTTTGCACTTCGCCCGGATACTGCGAGTATTCGGTATTGACCTGACGGTTGAGGTTGTGCTGGGTGTTGAACATGTAGGTGAAGTTACCCTTGATCTCCAGCCCTTTGACCGGGGTCCACGTCAGCTCCGTGGTGGTCGACATGTTGTCGGTCTTGTCCTTGTTGTAGTGGCCGCCCTTGTTCATGATCGTGGGCAGGCCGTCCATGATCGAGTATTTCGACAGCGAGGTGTAGTAGACGCTCGTGCCGTCGGGGTTGTAGGGCATCATCGAAGCCAGTCCGTGTACCGTGCCCAGCGAGAAGGCGGTATTGACTCCGCTGGGGCCGGGGTAGTAGTACTGGTAGTTGTAGTAGCTGGTGTTGTTGCTGATCTTGAGCCACTTGTTGATGTCGAACGAGATTTTCGAACGGAAGTTGATCCGCTGCAGACGGTCGGGGTCCTGACGGAAGAGTCCCTCTTCGCTGTAGTAGTTGCCCGAAAGCATGTACTTGACCTTCGAGTTGCCGCCCGACAGCGAGACGCTGTGGCTCGTGTTGGGGTGTTCGTCCTTGAACAGGTAGTGGTACCAGTCGAAGTTGGCGTAGTAAACATATGTGTCGCGGCCGTCGCGCTGGTCGATCTTCACCCACGGACGTTCGGGGTTTTCGACCTTGTCGTTGCGGCGGGCCCACAACTCCATCATGTCCTGCTCTGTGTAGTTGGTGTAGTTGGTGCCTGCGTCGGCGTGCCAGAACAGGTCGTTGACGTAGACCGAGTAGTAGCCGCGGGTCTCGTAGTCGGTCGAGGTGGTGGGGGCGTTCCAGCCCCAGCGGCCGCTGTACGACACGCGGGTTTTTCCCGAATCGTCGCCCTCCTTGGTGGTCACCAGCACGACGCCGTAGGCCGCGCGTGCGCCGTAGATGGCGGCTGCCGAGGCATCCTTGATCACCGAAATCGAGGCCACGTCGTTGGGGTTGAGCTTCATCAGGTCGCCCTCGGCGCCGTCGATCAGCACGAGCGGCGAACCGCCGTTGATCGAGGTGATGCCGCGGATGTTCAGGTCGGCCGAGTTGCCCGGACGGCCCGATGTGGTCGAGATCGTCAGACCCGGAACCGCACCCTGAAGCATGTGGGCTACGGAGGGCGCCGAGCGGCTTGCGAGCTGCGTGTCGTCCACCGTGGCGATGGCTCCCGTCAGATTGACCTTCTTCTGGGTGCCGTAACCTACTACTACGACGTCCTCCATCCTCACGGCGTCCTCTGCGAGGAATACCTTGAGGCTGTTCTGCGAGACGGGAACGGAGACTTTCTTGGAGATGTAGCCCAAGTAGGTGAAACTGAGCACCGCATCGGTGTCGGGAACGGTGATGGTGAAACTGCCGTTGTTCTCGGAAACGGTGCCGCGGGTATTGTCGCCCTCCAGCGTGACGGCGACGCCGGCCAACGGCAGTTCGTGGGAGTCGTTGACCGTACCGGTGATCGTGCGCGATCCGGCCGGGGCCTTGCGCGCCGCGGGGATCAGGGCGATCTGGCGTTCGGAGATCGTGAAATTGAGACCCGTCGGGGCGAGCATCTGGCGCAGGGCGGCGGAGATCGGCAGCTGTTTGGCGCGGAGGCTGACGCGCCGGGTCAGATCGGTCTGTTTGGCGTCGTAGAAGAACGTGTATTTGCTGCTCTTCTCGATGCGCGAAATGGCTTCCGAGAGCGGTATGTCGGTGAACTCAAGGTTGATCGCCGGCTCCTGCGTCTGGCCGTGTGCAACCGTTGTCCATCCGCAGACGAGCAGCAAAAGAATTGCGAATAGTCTAAAATGTTTCATGGTTGAAGTTTTAAGTTAGCGTGTGTTTGCGGCGGCTGCCGCGGGAAGGATAGCGTGCGGTTCAGGTCTGTTCGGTCATAGGCATTCGGAGTTTGGTTGGTGTTTGGTAGGTTTACGGTTTTATTCTATCTCGGAGATGGATACCGAGCGGTTGTCCGAGAAGGTGTAGACGATCGGATTGATGCGGCTCATGATGCGCAGAATCGCTTCGAGCGGTTCGTCGGTGAGGGTGAACGTGTAGGCGTAATTGTGGGCGAGTGCCGGGGAGATGTCGATCCGGATGTCGTACCAGCGTGAGAGGTAGCGGCAGATTTCGCCCAACGACTGCCGCTCGAAGACCAGTTTGCCCGCGGCCCAGCAGGATTCCAGCTCGACGTTGCCCCTGCGGATATTCAGCTCTTGGGTGGCGGGGTCGTAGCAGGCTATTTCTCCGGGGTGCAGCCGGCGCGTCTCCCCGTTGCCGGAATCGAGGGCCACCGAACCCTCAACGAGCGATACGGCGACGGTCCGGTCTTCGTGCGAGGTGTTCACGTTGAATTTCGTGCCGTGAACCCGTATGCGCAGCCCTTCCACTTCGACCGTGAAAGGGCGTTCGGGATCTTTGGCGATGTCGAAAAATCCCTCTCCGCGGAGTTTTACGTTGCGGCTTTCGGCGCCGAAGGAGCTGTCGTAGGCGAGCGTCGAGCCGCTCTGGAGCCATACGGTCGAACCGTCGGTCAGATGCGCCAGCGACTTGCCGCCGAAGGCGCAGAACTCCTGTCTGGCCGGAACCGGTGTGCGGGAGAGGTCGGGACGGACCGCGAAGAGCGTGACGACGACGCCCGCGGCGACGGCTGCCGCCGTGCGCAGTATCGGCATCCAGCGGCGTTTCGGCGCGGGCCGTTCCGCCCGCTGCGGCGTTCCGCAGACTTCGATGCGGGACTGCAACTGCTCCCAGAGCCGGTCGCGGTCGGGATTGTAGGCCGAGGTGCGGCGCTGTACGTCGTCCCATATGCGGAGGGCGTTTTCGTAGATGCGGCGGTTGTCCGCATCCGCGACCCATAGGTCGAATTCGCGGCGCGATGCGGTGTCCAGCGTGCCCTTCAGCGCACGGATCAGGAGGTCCCGGTAATGTTTGTCCATGACGGTATTCGGTTTTTACCCGAAGACACGAAAAAGGCGGCCGACCCTTACGGCCGACCGCCTTTTTTCCGATTTTTTTAGCGGAATGTCTCCGGATATTCCTCCGCGGACGCTTCGTATATGCCGGGAACGGCGATGCGGAGAGGCTGTTTCCGCAGGATTCCGGGCCGGTTATCCGACGACCGCGGCGAACAGATCCAGATGCCCGTCCACGTAGCGGGCGAGCGTCTCCGTGACCTCGGCTTCCATTTCGCCGTACTCCTCCTCCAGCTCGTCGAAGGCTTCGTACTGCTCGTACATCGCCATGAACTCCTCGTCGGTGCGCTCCCGTTCCAAATCCTCCCGGTTGGCGTCGTAGATCTTCTTGGCGCGGTAGACCAGCTTCGAGAAACTCTCCGCACCCCACAGGCGCATGACTCTGGCAAACGGATTGCCGAAGATATAGGCCCCGTAGCCGTTCTGGATAAGCTGGCAGAAACCGCCTTCGGTCACCTCGTCCCGGAAAATCCGGTAGGCGAGCAGCGAGTGCTGTTCGCCGCTGAGCAGCGGCATCGTTTCGGCCGTCGGGTCTCCGCCGACCGTCTCCTTGTATTTGTCCGTAAAGACCCGGAGGAATTCGTCCATCCCTTTGGCGGCTGCCGTTTGCAGGGCCTTGTCTGTAATTTCGATCACGGTTTCCGTCGTTTGATTGTGAATATGGGGTTGTTTAGCCGGGTTACTGCTGCGCTTCGGGCGCGTAGGTGCGCAGGGCCAGTTTCTTGACCCACACCACGAAGCCGCCCGTGAGGATCAGGTTCAGCACCAGTGTCAGCACCGAGATGATGAGCGCCGGGCCGCCCAGACTGTAGCCCAGTGCGATGAAGATTACGCCCGCGCCCACCTCGCCGCGGGTGAACATGCCGATGGAGAGGGCGAGGCGTTCGCTGATCTTGCGGTCGCGGTAGAAGAAGAGCGGCACCAGTTTGCCGATATTCGAGAGCAACGATACGGCCAGCACATGCAGCGCCAGCGTGCCCCACGGCATCATGGGCTGCGAGCCGGTGACCGACGTCGCGGCGGCCGTGTCGCCCGGCGCTCCCGTTACGAGCGGCATGCTCAGCCCCACGAGCAGCATGAAGAGGAACGAGATGCCGGTGGTGATGCGCCGTTCGGCGGCGGTGTCGATCTCCTTGTGTTTCATCAGCATGCCGACGACGAACGCCGGGAGCAGGACTTCGATATGGATGCTGTTCTCCGGTCCGTAAAGCCGGGCCGTGACGATGTGGACGAGCTGGGTCAGGGCGCAGACCACGACGGCCAGCCCCAAGATGGTTTTCCAGTCCTGACGTACGTTCCACGTCGCCTGCCAGCGCCAGCCGACGGCCAGCAGGAGGGTGACGACGGCGATGATGGCGAACATTTGCCACCGCAGGCCGATCATCAGGATTTGCAGGGGGATCATCAGCAGGATGGTGTCCAGATCGTCGAAGATGGCCAGCACCTGTATCTTTTTGTAAATCCAGCTTTTCTTGAGACTGAGGGCTGCGAGCATCGTGAAGAGGATGCCGGCCGAAGTCGGCGCGGCGAAACGGCTCAGCAGCAGGTTTTCCTTCCACGCCTCGCCGCTGGTCCAGAGTTCGGGCGGAAGCAGTGCGAAGACGTAGTAGAGGACGATGAGTATCCACGGCAGCGCGGCCGTGGCCATGGCGATGAAGTAGTCCGCAGTGTAGGAACGCCAGCGGGTTTTGTCGATTTCGAATTCGCGGCCGACGTTGATCATGATGAATCCGAGGCAGATGTAAAGCAGCGTGTCGGAACACTTCTTGAACGCCGCGTATCCTGCACCGAGCGTGCCCGGAAGCATTTGCGAGACGATGAGCCCCAACATCAGGAAAAGAGAGAATGAGAGAACTTTTCGCATTAATTGATAGTTGTTTACAAGTGAGAGGAGTGCATTCGCCGGCAAAGATAATATATTCTGCTTTATTCCCGAAACCGCATCCGTCTTTCGTGAAAAAAATAACAATAATGAAACCGCAATTCACAATTATTTCTTACCTTTGCGGTCGAAAACGGCATATCAGTATTTAAAACCATAAATTAAACATTTACAACTATGCAGATTGTAGAGATTCACGCAAGAGAGATCCTCGACTCGCGAGGCAATCCGACCATCGAGGTCGAAGTACGTACCGTATCCGGCGCATTCGGCCGCGCAGCCGTTCCGAGCGGCGCATCGACGGGCGAGAACGAGGCCCTCGAACTTCGTGACGGCGACAAGAGCCGTTATCTGGGCAAGGGCGTTCTGAACGCCGTCAAGAACGTAAACGAGGTGATCGCTCCCGCCGTTATCGGCATGAACGTGGCCGATCAGGTGGGCATCGACAAGGCCATGATAGCCCTCGACGGCACGAAGACCAAGTCGAAGCTGGGTGCTAACGCCATTCTCGGCGTGTCGCTGGCCGTGGCCCGCGCTGCCGCCGACTACTTCGGCATGCCGCTCTATCGCTATATCGGCGGAGCAAACGCCAAGACGCTGCCCGTTCCGATGATGAACATCATCAACGGCGGTTCGCACTCGGACGCTCCGATCGCGTTCCAAGAGTTCATGATCCGTCCCGTGGGTGCTCCCACCTTCAAGGAGGCTATCCGCATGGGCGCCGAGGTGTTCCACAACCTGAAGAAAGTGCTTCACAACCGCAACCTCTCGACGGCTGTCGGTGACGAGGGCGGCTTCGCTCCCGCGCTGAACGGCACCGAGGACGCTATCGAGTCGATCATCGAGGCCATCAAGATGGCGGGTTACAAGCCCGGCCGCAAGGAAGAGGGCGGCGACGTGTCGATCGGCATGGACTGCGCTTCGTCGGAGTTCTACAAGGACGGCGTTTACGACTACACCAAGTTCGAAGGCGAGAAGGGCGCGAAGCGTTCGTCGAAGGAGCAGGTAGAGTACCTGAAGGGACTGGTTGCCAAATACCCCATCGACTCGATCGAGGACGGTATGTCGGAGAACGACTGGGACGGTTGGCAGATGCTCACCGAGGAGATCGGCGGCAAGTGCCAGCTCGTGGGCGACGACCTGTTCGTGACCAACGTGGACTTCCTGAAGAAGGGTATCGAAATGGGCTGCGCCAACTCGATCCTGATCAAGGTGAACCAGATCGGTACGCTGACCGAGACGCTCGACGCCATCGAGATGGCTCACCGTGCGGGCTACACTTCGGTTACGTCGCACCGTTCGGGCGAGACCGAGGATTCGACGATCGCCGACATCGCCGTGGCTACCAACTCCGGTCAGATCAAGACCGGTTCGGCGTCGCGTTCGGACCGTATGGCCAAGTACAACCAGCTGCTCCGCATCGAGGAGGAACTCGGCGATGAGGCTATCTACGGCTACACGAAGATCTACCGCAAGTAATTCCGATTTCGAAGGGCTTGACAGCCCTGTTGCATCAGGTTCCGGGCGAAGCCCGAACCGGATCATAAATGAAAGGGCCGGACATATTGTCCGGCCCTTTTTTTGTGCGGCGGCGTGCGGTCGCTCAGGCGCCGACCGCGGTCAGACCGCCTTTATCAGCGAACGTCCCAGCCATACGAGTACCAGTCCCAGAATGAAGCTCAGGCCGACGTAAAGGCCGAAATAGAGCCAGTGTTTCTGTTGGAGGAGCAGGTACATGTCGTCGGCAAACGACGAAAAGGTGGTGAATCCGCCGCAGAAGCCGGTGATCAGAAAGACGTTCATCGACGGCGAGATGACGTGGGTCTTTTCGGCCAGACCGAAGAAGATGCCGATCACGAAACTGCCGATAATATTGACGGCGAACGTACCCCACGGGAACGCCGAAACCGTAATGACATGGGCCAGTTTTCCCGTCAGAAAGCGCAGGCATGTGCCGATAAAACCGCCTAGCCCCGCAATAATCATCGCTTTAAACATAATTCACACATTTTTAGTTGATTCTACCATTCGGGTTCTTCCCCGAACAAATTTGATGCCACCGGGCTTCCGTATTTTGCCGCGGATCGCCACGGGGGGGCGGCTTTTGGCATCCTATTTGGAACCTCCGCTGATCAGTACCGGCGGACCGCTGCCCCGGCGGGATATGTATGGCCTTCGGGGATGCGGAGCCGGATTAACTATAAAAATCGTTTACTATGCACTTGACACCGAAAGAGATTGACAAGTTGATGCTGCTTTCGCTCGGTATGGTCGCCGAACGGCGTATGAAAAAAGGGCTGAAACTGAATTATCCGGAGGCCGTAGCCTATATTACGTCCACGGCACTGGAGGGAGCGCGTGAAGGCAAGACCGTGGAAGAGGTTATGAAAGGAGCGGCCAGCGTGCTGAAGAAAAGCGACGTCATGGAGGGCGTCGCCGACATGATCGACCTGCTGCAGGTCGAAGCCGTGTTTACGGACGGTTCCCGTCTGGTGAGCATCCACCATCCTATTAAGTAATTTTAAACATCCTGAGTATGAATACGAAAAATCCCGCCCCTGCGAAAAATCAGGCGCAGGCGGCGAGTCTCTATCCGAATAAACCCGGCTTCAAACCCGCAAAGCCCGTCGTCGTCGGTGGAGAAATCCTGATGAACGTTCCGATCGAGTACAATACCGGCCGCAAGACCGTGAAGCTTGTCGTGCGCAATACCGGCGACCGCCCGATTCAGGTCGGTTCGCATTTCCATTTCTTCGAGGTCAACCGTTATCTGGAGTTCGACCGCGACGCCGCTTTCGGCTGTCACCTGAACATTCCCGCAACGACCGCCATCCGTTTCGAACCGGGCGACCAGAAAGAGGTCGAGGTCGTGGCCTATTCGGGCAAACGCCGCGTGATCGGCTTCAACGGTCTGGTGATGGGATATACGGGCGACGAGGATGCGCCCACCTATTTCCCGGCACGTATGCATGCCGTGCGCAAAGCCCGGCATGCAGGGTTCAAGAACATTTCGGAAAGCGATGCCGAGGCCGCTATGAAAAAAAGCAACAACACTAAAAAATAGAGGATATGGCAACAATTTCACGTCAAGAATACAACAACCTTTTCGGTCCTACCGTCGGCGACAAGATCCGGCTGGGTGACACCGATCTTTACGTCGAGATCGAAAAAGACCTGCGCGAATACGGCGACGAGGTCGTCTACGGCGGCGGCAAGACCATCCGCGACGGCATGGGGCTGGCCAATACGATGACTTCGGAGGAGGGGGCGCTCGACCTCGTGATTACCAACGTGACGATCATCGACGCCAATCTGGGCGTCGTGAAGGCCGACGTGGGTGTCAAGGACGGAAAAATCGCCGGTATCGGCAAGGCGGGAAATCCCAATATCATGCACGGCGTGCATCCCGATCTGGTGACCAGCACCGCAACCGACGCGATATCGGGCGAGCACCTGATCCTGACGGCAGCCGGCATCGACGGCCACGTGCACATGATCTCCCCGCAGCAGGCTTACGCCTGTCTGAGCAACGGTATTACGACCCTGTTCGGCGGCGGAATCGGCCCTACGGACGGCAGTAACGGAACCACCATCACTTCAGGCCGCTGGAACATCGAACGCATGCTGGAGTCGATCGAGGGGCTTCCGGTGAACGTCGGCCTGCTGGGCAAGGGCAACTGCTCGATGAACCAGCCGCTCGAAGAACAGATCGAGGCCGGAGCCTGCGGCCTGAAGATTCACGAGGACTGGGGCTCGACTCCCGCTGCGATCCGCGCCGCGCTGGGCGTCGCCGATCGTTTCGACGTGCAGGTGGCCATCCACTCCGATACGCTCAACGAGAGCGGATACGTCGAGGATACGATCGCCGCCATGGACGGCCGCACGATCCATACCTACCACACCGAAGGCGCCGGCGGCGGACACGCCCCCGACCTGCTGAAAGTGGCGTCGATGCCCTACGTGCTGCCTTCGTCGACCAATCCGACCCTGCCGTTCGGGGTCAATTCCCAAGCCGAGCTGTTCGACATGATCATGGTCTGCCACAACCTAAATCCGAAGATCCCGTCGGACGTGGCCTTTGCCGAGAGCCGCGTGCGGCCCGAAACGCAGGCCGCGGAGAACGTGCTGCACGATCTGGGCATACTGTCGATGGTTTCGTCCGACTCGCAGGCCATGGGCCGTATCGGCGAATCGTTCATGCGCACGTTCCAGATGGCGTCGTTCATGAAGAACGCCTGCGGCAAGCTCGCCGAGGATGCCGACGGGAACGACAACTTCCGCGTGCTGCGCTATATCGCCAAGATCACGATCAACCCGGCCATCACCTACGGCGTTTCCGACTACCTCGGATCGGTCGAGAAGGGCAAGGTCGCCGACCTCGTACTCTGGGAGCCGCAGTTCTTCGGCGCCAAACCCAAGATGGTCATCAAGGGCGGCCTAATCAACTGGTCGAACATGGGCGATCCCAACGCATCGCTCCCGACGCCGCAGCCGTGCTATTACCGTCCGATGTACGGCGCTTTCGGCCGTACGCTGCCCGAAACCTGCCTTTCGTTCGTATCGGGCGCCGCGTTCCAGAGCGGTATCAAGGAGCGTCTCCACCTGCATCGTATGGTGCAGCCCGTGCGGCGCACCCGCCAGCTTACCAAATACAACATGGTGCGCAACGGAGGAATGCCGAAGATCGACGTGAATCCCGAAACGTTCGACGTGCTGGTCAACGACATCCGCGCTTACGTCAAGCCTGCCGACAAATTCCCCCTGAGCCAGCTGCTCTGGTTCAGTTAGCCGGGAGGGCCTCTCCGATCCGGGGCGGTTTGTTGTTCCGCCTTCGGATCCGATCCGGCCCCGGATCGGTTTCCTGTTTCCGGGGGCATGCCGCAGGGGATGCTCCCGGAAATTAAAAACGAATATTAAAAACGAATCCGATGAAAATATATACGGAAATCATAGGCAATCTGCAGGACCCCGAATGGGTGAAGAAAGCGCGGGAAGCCGAAATCGAATATATCGATCTCGACCAGTGGACGGCCCAGAAAAGCCGCTTCGTGGTCAAAGGCGACCGGGAAAACGAATACGCCGTGGCATTGAAACGCCACTCGCAGATGCTCGACGGCGATATTATCGAGTATCTGCCCGAACAGCGCCGCATTGCGGCCATCCGCATCCGGCTCAACGACGTGCTGGTCGCGGACCTTTCGGATCTGGCGCGTCAAACGCCGGAAACGATCATCCATATCTCGGTGGAACTCGGTCATGCCATCGGCAACCAGCATTGGCCCGCAGTGGTCAAGGGGACAAAGGTCTACATTCCGCTGACGGTGGATAAAAAAGTGATGGACAGCGTAATGCGTACGCACCATATAGAAGGTGTCGCCTACTCGTTCCAGCCCGGTTCGGAGGTGATTCCCTACTTGGCGCCCCACGAAATCCGGCGTCTGTTCGGCGGCACGGGGCCCGACAGCGACGTACACCACCATCACGAACATGTGCACGCGCATTAAACCCGCCCTTATGACCGACGACGCAACAACCGTCATGCGGCTGCTCGAATTCACCGACTCGGCCTTTCCGGTCGGGACCTTCTCCTTCTCCAACGGATTGGAAACGGCCGCCGAGGAGGGACTGGTGCACGACGCCGCGACGCTCGAACAATATACGCAGGACATTGTCCGGCAGGCCGCCTTCACCGACGGAGTCGCGGCGCTGCACGCTTTCCGCAGCTATAACCTCGGTTATTACGAGGGTATCCTCAATGCCGACCGTCAGGCCGTTCTCTGCAAGATGAACGCCGAGGCGCGGCTGATGACCCGACGCATGGGCAAGAAACTGGCCGAGCTGTCGAAACATGTCTTTCCCGATGAAACCGCAGCGAAGTGGCTCGGCGACATCGCCGGCGGCCGTACCCCCGGCACTTATCCCGTGGCGCAGGGCATCGTATTCGCGGCCTGCGGAATCTCCGAAAAGGGGCTTTTCTGCTCCCACCAGTACGGTGTGGTCAATATGGTCGTCAGCGCGGCTCTCCGCTGCGTGCGCGTGTCGCACTACGACACGCAGCGCATCCTGTTCCGGGCCGCCGAAAAGCTCGGCGAGCTCTATGACACGGCGGGCGACATGGATTTCGACGACATGTATACCTTCGTGCCGCAGATCGACATTCTCGCCTCGCTGCACGAAAAGGGAACCAAACGCATGTTTATGAATTGATCCGCCCCAAAAGCGGAATAACCGAATAAACGAATAGATTATGAACGAAAATACAACTTGCAGAATCGGAATCGGCGGTCCCGTAGGCTCCGGCAAAACGGCACTCATCGAAGCGATCACCCCGCGGCTTCTGGACATGGGCTACAAAGTGCTGGTGATAACCAACGACGTGGTAACCACGGAAGACGCCAAACACGTGCGTAAAATGCTGAAGGGCATCCTTGTCGAGGAGCGGATCATCGGCGTTGAAACCGGCGCGTGCCCGCATACGGCCGTGCGGGAAGACCCTTCGATGAATATTGCGGCGGTCGAGGAGATGGAGGCCCGATTCCCCGACGGCGACGTGGTGCTGATCGAATCGGGCGGCGACAACCTCACCCTCACCTTCAGCCCCGCGCTGGTGGACTTTTTCATCTACGTGATCGACGTGGCCGCAGGCGACAAGATTCCACGCAAGGACGGACCGGGGATATCCCAGTCCGATATTCTGGTCATCAACAAGACCGATTTGGCCCCCTATGTCCGTGCTGATCTCGAAGTGATGCGGCGCGATTCCGAGCTGATGCGTCCGGGCAAGCCGTTCGTATTCACCAACTGCATGACGGGCGAAGGGATCGACGAACTGGTCGCCCTGATCCGCCGGATGGCGCTTTTCGACCTCGGCAACAACAAGGAGAAAGTTTCGGAATCCCTAACCGGCGCCGTACGATGAATTTCGCAGCAGCCAAAGAGATGAGTCCCTACCTCGAAGAGCCGAAGGCGATGCCCGTCGGCACTCCGGGCAAGATGGGGTATCTTTTTCTGGGATTCGAACTCGACGACGACGGCAGGTCGATCATGCGCGATCTGGAACGCCATGCCCCGCTGATCGTCCAGCAGGAACTCTATTTCGACGAAGGCATGCCTGAGATGCCGTGCGTCTACATCCTCTCGTCCGGAGGTCCCAACGTGGACGGCGATCGCTATGAACAGCGTTTTGTCGTCCGCGAAGGCGCCTACGCCCATATTTCGACCGGTGCGGCGACCAAGCTGGCCGAGATGCGCTACAACTATTCGGGGCTGACGCAGGCGTTCGAACTCGAAGAGGACTCTTATCTGGAATATCTGCCCGAACCGACGATTCCGTGCCGTCACACGCGGTTCATCGCCGACACGGCAATCCGCATCGCACCCTCGGCCACGCTGTTCTATTCAGAAATCTACATGAGCGGCCGTAAGTATTTCGACCGGGGCGAAACTTTCCAGTACGACATTCTGTCGGTCTGCTCCCATGCCGAACGTCCCGACGGGGAGCAACTGTTTCGCGAAAAATTCATCATACGGCCCGAAATGTATCCGCCTTCGACGCTCGGCGCGATGAACGGATACGACGTTTTCGCCAACGTGATCGTGCTGACGCCGCCGGAGAATGCCGACAACATCTACGAGCGGACGCAGGCCTTCATCGACCGCGAACGCAGGCTGGCGGCCGGCATTACGCGCCTGCCGAACGATGCGGGGCTGCTCTACAAGGTCTTGGGCGAGGAGACGGCTCCCGTGAAACGCCTTGTCCGCGAATTCTGTTCCTCGGTTCGGCAGGAAGTCAAGGGCAAGCCGCTGCCCGAAGAGTTCCCGTGGCGATAGAAACTTTGTTAACGGTTAAATAATTGTAAGTATGGCAAATACGATCGCTCGATCCGGAGGGGCCGGCGGAGGCTCTTTCGATTTTATCAAAATTCTGCTGCGCGGTACCGGGCAGGTGATGTTTCAGAACAGCGCGTGGACGGGACTTCTGTTTATGATCGGCATTTTCTGGGGCGCCTATGCCGAGGGACAGGGACTTGTGGGCTGGGGCGCCCTGCTGGGCGTGACCGTCTCCACGGTGACGGGGTATCTGCTCGGCTTTCCGGCCAAGGACGGCGAGCAGGGACTCTGGGGCTTCAACGGCGTGCTGGTGGGGTGCGCGTTTCCTACGTTCATGGGCAATACCGTCTGGATGTGGCTGGCGCTGGTGCTCTGTTCGGCGCTGACGACATGGGTGCGTGCGGGATTCAACAACGTGATGGCGCCTTGGAAGGTCAATTCGTTCACTTTTCCGTTCGTCTTTTGTACGTGGATGTTTTTGCTCGCGGCGCGCGCCATGCACGGACTTCCGACGACGCATATGGCCGATCCGGCGCTTCCGGCGGCTTTCTCGTCGCTGGAGAGCATCCGTTTGGGCGATCTGGCGGTTTACTGGCTGAAAGGCATCGGGCAGGTCTTTCTGATCAATTCGTGGGTGACGGGAATCTGTTTCCTCGCGGGACTGTTCCTTTGCAGCCGCTGGGCGGCGCTCTGGGCCGCGATCGGCTCGGCGCTGGCGCTGCTGACGGTCATCGCGCTGAAAGCGTCGGGCTCCGACATCTCCGACGGACTTTACGGATACAGCCCCGTGCTGACGGCCATTGCATTGGCGACGGTGTTCTACAAGCCGAATTTCCGCTCGGCGCTCTGGGCCGTTCTGGGAATTCTGGTGACGGTGTTCATTCAGGCCGGCATGTATATGCTGATGGCGCCCGTCGGAATCGCCACCCTGACCGGGCCGTTCTGCATCACGACATGGCTCTTCCTGCTGCCGCTCGTCAGGTTCGACGACGAGGAGAAGCCCGACCATTCGAACTGGTATCCGGAGAACAAGAAGCATCTGGCGGCGCAGCAGCCGGGCGCGAAAACGGAATAACCGTCCGTCCGGTCCGGCAGGGGCCGGACGGGGCGATCTGAAAACCTGAAAAACAACAGACTATGCACATGTCCGACGCACTGGTCTCCCCGCCGGTATTCGCCGTTACGGGAGCCGTATCGCTGGTCCTGCTCGGAACGGCGATCTGGAGAGTCAAGCATCCGCGAAACGACCGCCGCGAACCCGATGCGCGGGACGAGCACATCGTTCCGCTGATGGGCGTGATGGGCGCCTTCGTCTTTGCCGCCCAGATGATAAATTTCTCTATTCCGGGAACGGGTTCGAGCGGCCATCTGGTCGGCGGTATCCTGCTTTCGGCGATACTGGGCCCATGGGCGGCGTTGCTTACGCTGGCTTCGGTGCTGGTGATCCAGTGCCTAGTTTTCGCCGACGGCGGTTTCATGGCTTTGGGCGCCAATATCCTCAATATGGCGGTATTGTCGTGTCTGGCGGCCTATCCGCTGTTGTTCCGGCCGTTGATCAAACGCGGCGCATCGCCGGGACGGATCATCGCCGCGTCGCTGCTCGCCTCGGTGGTCGGACTCGAACTGGGCGCATTGGCCGTGACGATCGAAACCGAAGCGTCGGGCATCACCGCGTTGCCGATGGGGCGGTTTCTGCTGTTCATGCTCCCGATCCATCTGTTTATAGGTATCGGCGAGGGGCTGGCTACGGCGGCGGTGATCTGCGTCGTGCAGCGTTATAAGCCCGAACTGCTGTACGGTATCCGTCGGGAACGCGCCTCCGGAAGACGGAGACTCGGAAAGGCCCTTGCGGCGATCGCACTCTTGGCGCTGTTGATCGCCGGGTCGTTCTCGTGGATCGCTTCGTCCGATCCCGACGGACTGGAGTGGTCGATCAAAAAGACGGCGGGACGGTCCGAATTGGAACCTGCGTCCGACGGCCTGCACCGCAGAGCCGCCGCCATTCAGGAAAAGACGGCCGTGATACCCGATTACAACACGACATTTGCGGGAATCGTAGGGAGCGGAGCCATTCTGCTGGCCGTATTCGGCGCCTCCTGTCTGTTCCGCGCCGGACAAAAGCAGGGATGAAAAACAGATTGCAGCACGTACTTTGCGCATTGGATGCGATGGAGCGGACGGCGCGGATGCAGAGTCCGCTCCATCGCACGGACGCCCGGTCCAAACTGCTCGTCACGGTGGTTTTTCTCGTGACGATGCTCTCCGTGCCGCTCTGCAGGCTTCCGGAACTGCTGCTGTTTTTCGTCTTTCCGATCGTTGCCTGCGCGATGGGCGGCCTGAGTTACGGAACGATTTTCCGGCGGTCGCTTGTCGTGCTGCCCTTCGTCGTCTTCATCGGCGTTTTCAACCTGTTCTACGACCGCGAGCCGGTTTTCCGTATCGGGACGCTGGCGGTCACCGCAGGGTGGGTCTCGTTCCTTTCGATCGTACTGCGCGGACTGCTGTCGGTGCAAGCGCTGCTCGTGCTGATCGGAAGCACCGGCTACTACGGTCTCTGCCGGAGCATGCAGCGGCTGGGGGTGCCGGCTGTTTTCACCACGCAGCTGCTTTTCGTCTACCGTTACCTTTATGTCTTGATCGAAGAGGCCGCGGCCATGCAGCAGGCCCGCGACGCGAGGAGTTTCGGGCGCAGATCCTATCCGCTGAAGATTTGGGGAACGCTCGTCGGGCAGCTGCTGATCCGCACTTTCGACCGGGCCGAGCAGATCAGCCGGGCGATGCTGGCACGGGGATTTTCGGGGCGCATCCCAGAGGGGGTGTTCGAACGCCCGGCATGGAAAATGCGCGACACCCTGTTTCTCGCCGTGTGGTGCTCGGCGTTCGTCCTGCTGCGCTTGTGCCGTCCGGCCGAAAACCTTTCGATGCTGATAAACAACCTTTGAGATGAGCCACCACTACCTCCGGTTCGACGATGTGCATTACCGTTATCCCAACGGCTATGAAGCGCTCTGCGGCGTCTCGTTCTGCATCACGCACGGGGAGAAGGTCGCCTTGGTGGGGGCGAACGGAGCCGGGAAATCGACCCTGCTGCTGCACACCAACGGACTGCTGACGCCCTCGCAGGGGGTGGTGGTCATGGGCGGGATCAAGCTCACGCGCAGGACGCTGCCGTTGGTGCGGCAGTCGGTGGGGCTTGTGTTTCAGGATTCGGACAACCAGCTCTTCATGCCCACGGTCGAAGAAGACGTGGCCTTCGGACCTTCGAACATGCGTCTCGAACCCGAAGAGATACGCCGCCGCGTCACGGAAGCCCTCGATGCCGTCGGCGCGCTGCATCTGCGCGGGGCGTCGCCCTTCCGGCTTTCGGGCGGACAGAAGAAGCGCGTTGCGATAGCGACGGTCCTTTCAATGGAGCCGTCGGTGCTCGTCATGGACGAGCCGACCTCGAATCTCGACCCCCGCGCCCGGCGGCAGATCATAGACCTGATACGCCGTTTCGGCCATACGACGCTGATCGCTACGCACGATATGGAAATGGTGCTCGACCTTTGCGACCGTACGATCGTAATGAAGCAGGGACGGATCGTGGCCGACGGCAGTACGCGTCACGTGTTCGGCGATCTGGCTCTGCTCGAAGAGTGCGGGCTGGAGCAACCTTGCGAACTGCGGATGAAACGTGCGTTGAAAAGGGAGTACGCCCTTTGACGGTCAGTCGCGCCGGATTTCGGGACGAACGGACCGCCCCTTGTCGGGAAGCACCTCCCGGCCGACGACGGCCGTAACCAGCGCCCCGGCGAGCAGCACGCCGATCGTCACCCAAAGCACCAGCGAAGCGCCGCCCCATTTGAGCAGTATCGGAATGACGACGACGCCGGCGACGGCGCCCAGTTTGCCGAAGGCCGCGGCAAGTCCCGCACCCGCGCCGCGCTCGGCGACGGAATAGATTTGGGGCGGAATGATGAACGTCATCAGGTGGGGGCCCGCATTGAGGAACAGTTCGAAGAGCATGAACCCGGATACGGCGATCCAGACCGGCCAGTGGAATTCGTAGGCCGCCAGCAGGATGCCCATGCCCGCGGCGCAGAGGATAAATCCCCACGTCTGGGTCCGCACGTGGTACCAGCGGTTCACGAGCAGCAGACCCAGTACGAATCCCGGCAGGATGCAGAGGTTGATCCATGTGGTCAGCAACACCGAATCGGTGATTCGTGAAAAGGCCGACTCGGTCCCCGTTTCCAGCCCCAGCGCCATGACCAGCACGGGCAGGAATACCCCGATGCCGTAGACGCCCAATCCCTCGCAGGCCCACGGAATGCCGCTGAAAATCAATTTCTTCACCTGACCGGGTTTGAAAAGGTCGCTCCAAGCCACCTTCGGCATCTGCGTTTTATTCGGGCGGTTGCGGATTTCGCCGATCTCCACGTCGGGGCCCAGAAAATAGCGCACGGCCTTTTCGGCTTCGGATGTGCGCCCGTGGGCGATGAGCCATCCGGGACTTTGTTCGAAACGTATGCGGCAGAGCAGCATGACGACCGCCATGACTGCGACGAGCAGCAGCAGCCGGTTCCACAGGTGCGGATCGTGCCACTCCCGCAGCAGGGAAAAACAGATGGCCGCCGCTGCGATGCTGCCCAACGACGAAGCGGCTTTCGCTACACCGACCATCAGCAGTTTCCACCGCCGGGGCATGATCTCGGAGATGTAGTCCGAATCGAGGCTGTAACCGCCGCCGATGCCCAGTCCCATAAAAAACAGCCCCGTGATCAGCCCGAAGAGGTCGGCCGTGAAAAAGGTGAACAGCGAGGCCGCGAGGATGAGTGCGGGGCAGAACCGGAAGAAAAACAGGTATCCCTTTTTATCGCTCCACGCTCCGAACAGCACCGAGCCGACCATGATGCCGACGAGGCTGGTCGCCGCCACGAGTCCCTGCTGCAGGGAGGTAAGTCCGGGATGCCGGAAAATCTGGATCATCGGCAGTATGACGCCGACCAGCGTCGCCAGCCCTGCTCCGGTGATCTGTCCGAGCGAAGCGACGATAAGCACTCTGAAGTGGCCCCAACGCAGGGGCATCGTGTCCATGTTCATATTTTTATCGGTAGCTATGTTTGCATGCTCCTGCGGTTCGAGCCATCGTTTCCACCGTTCGAGCACCCACAGCAGCGCAACGCCCACTCCCACGCCGACGACCGATTCGGTAAAGCGCAGCAGGCAGTTTACGGCCGGCGAGACGTGGGGCGTCATCTGCGAGACGAGCAGGATGATGAGCAGCGTGATGGTGGCGATACGGTTGTTCTGGTAGATTCCGACCAGCATGCAGAGCATCTCCAGCACGAAGACCGAGGCGAGCATCCCGACGATCGAAAAGGGCCATATCTTGAGGTATATGTAGGCGACGAGCGCTCCGAGGAAGGTTCCCAGCACCCGGGTCCATCCGGCGCGCAGCGAATCCTTGTAGTTGTGCGATTGCAGGACGACCACCAGCGACGTGCAGGCCAGCATGGCCCCCATCCAGCGCGACGCCTCGTGGAGCGATCCCGTTATGTAGACGCCCGTCAGATAGGCCAGCAGCACACCGATGCAGGAGACGAACGAGACGGAAGGGTGCATGCGTCCGACGGCATCGCGCAGGTGCTGCCGGATCCGTAACGGGATCGGTTGCCGGGTGTTTTCCATAATGAGCGTTTATCCGGCTTAGAACAAGAAACGCGCCGAAAGGGACGCCGTTCGTCCGATTCGGAGCGTTTCCGGGATTTGCACTTTCTTCGCTCCGCGGGGGGATTTTGGAACAAGAATTGGTAAAGGAGGAGGGTGCGCTGCAAGAAGAGAAAACAAATGTCCAAATAAAACATAATGCGAGAAAATGAAGTCTAAATTGTTTGTCCTGCTGCTGTTGGGCGGTATCGTCCCCGTGTGTGCCCTGCGGTCCGAGACCGCCGACAGCCTGCGTAACGGGAAAACCTACCCGATCGGGGAGGTCGTGGTCACGGGAACCCGGCATGAAACCGACGTCCGGCATCTGCCGATGACCATTTCCGTCGTCGGACGGCAGAAGATCGTCGAGGGATTCCAGCCGTCGCTGCTGCCGACGCTGACCGAGCAGATTCCGGGACTGTTCGTTACGGGACGCGGCATCATGGGGTACGGCGTTTCGGGCGGGGCTGCCGGGCAGATGACGCTGCGCGGTGTCGGCGGAGGTCCCACAACGGGTCTGCTGGTGCTGATCGACGGCCATCCCCAGTACATGGGGTTGATGGGGCATCCCATTGCCGATGCCTACCAGTCGATGCTGGCCGACCGGGTCGAAGTCGTGCGCGGCCCCGCTTCGGTGCTGTACGGCTCGAACGCCATGGGTGGCGTCATCAATATCGTGACGCGCAGGATGCACGAGGACGGGGTGAAAACCGATCTCCATGCCGGTTACGGGTCCTACAATACGCTCGAAACCGAGGTTGCGAATCAGGTTCGGGCAGGACGTTTTACGAGTACGGTGACCGGCTCTTACAACCGCACCGACGGGCATCGCAGGAACATGGGCTTCGAGCAGTACGGCGGTTACGCCAAGCTGGGTTACCGGATTGCCCAAGCGTGGGATCTCTACGCCGACGTGAACCTCACGCATTTCAACGCCCGGAATCCGGGCTCCGTTTCGGAGCCCATTCTGGACAACAGGCAGCGTATTACCCGCGGCATGACGTCGTTCGCACTGCGCAACGATTACGGCAGGACTTCCGGAACCCTGAGCTTCTTCTACAACTGGGGACGACATAGGATCAACGACGGCCACTCGCCCGGCGAAGAGCCGCTGAACTACCGTTTCAACTCCCGCGACAGGATGCTGGGCGTATCGTGGTATCAGAGCGTCGCGCTTTTCAGGGGCAACCGCCTGACCGTGGGCGTCGATTGGCAGCATTTCGGCGGCAAGGCGTGGAACGTCTTTACCGACGGGGCTCCGGATAAAACCACGGCCGACAAGACGATGGACGAAGCGGCCGGCTATGTCGATTTCCGCCAGAGCCTGACGCACTGGCTGACGCTCGATGCCGGACTGCGCCTCGATCACCATTCGCATGCGGGTACGGAGTGGGTGCCGCAGGGCGGACTGTCGTTCCTGCTGCCGCACAACGCCCAGATCAAGGCGATGGTCAGCAAAGGATTCCGTTTCCCGACGATCCGCGAAATGTATATGTTTCCGCCGCAGAATCCTGATCTGAAACCCGAAAAACTGATGAACTGCGAACTTTCGTTCACGCAGCGCGTTTCGGGCGGGACGCTTTCGTACGGAGTCAGCGTCTACTATATCGACGGCGACAACATGATCCAGACCGTCCCGGTGGACGGACGCCCGAAAAACATCAATACGGGCCGGATCGAGAACTGGGGCGTCGAGGGCGACGCGGCCTGCCGCATAAACCCCGTGTGGGCTGTCTCGGCCAACTACAGCTACCTACATATGGCCTACCCGGTGGTTGCGGCTCCCGAACACAAGCTCTACGCCGGGGTCGATTTTTCGCGCAGACGTTGGAAGGCATCGACGGGCGTGCAGTATGTTCACGGACTTTACACTTCGGTCAAACCCGTAGCGAAAGATAATTTCGTGCTGTGGAACGCCAGCGTCACTTTCCGCGCGACCCGGTGGCTCGATCTGTTCGTGCGGGGCGAGAACCTGCTGGCGCAGCGTTATGAGATCAACGACGGGTTTCCCATGCCGAAAGCAACGGCGCTGGGCGGTATGAATGTTAATTTCTAATACGATCCGAGACCATGACAATTCGTCAGTGCTTTTTCTGCCGGGGCCTGTTGGCGGTCATACTGTCAGCGTTCCTTGCTCCCTGCCATGCGCATTCGGGCAAAGCCCGTTTCCATGCCGTCGTCGACACCGACGGCGCCGCCGACGATCTGCGCACCCTCTGCATGCTGCTGGGCAACCGCGAAGTGGAGGTGCTCGCCGTCACGACTTCGGAAGGGGCGCTGCTTCCCGACAGCGCCGCCGTACGTGTGCGTGCGCTTCTCGATTCCTTCTACCACGAAGGCGTTCCGGTCGGTGCGGGACGTGCGGTGAATGCCCCCGCGCCTGCGTGGCGCGCCCATTCCGGAACCGTAGACTGGGGCGATGCCGCAACCGCAACCTCCGGAGCCGGCTTCCCCGCGGCGTCGGCATTGATCGCCGAAACCCTCGGAGAAGAGGAGGAGAAGGTCGTTTTCATCGCCCTCGGTGCTTTGACGAATCTATACGACGTTCTGCGGGAAAATCCTGCCTCCGGCGACCGGATCGACCGGATCGTCTGGTACAACAGCCGGGCCGAACCGCTCTCCGGAGCCAATTTCGAAACGGACAGCGTCGCCGCCCGTTATGTGCTGGCGAGCGGCGTGCCCGTAACTGTCGTGTCGGCAAACCCGGTATGTCCGGTCGTCGTTACGCCCGCCCTGATCGATTCGGTGGCGGCCGTGCCGAACGTCTACGCCCGGAAGATCGCCGCGACACACCGTACGCCTCCGCTGGCAAAACTGGTCGGGGAGCGTCATCTGGAAGCTTGGGACGATCTGGTCGCGGTTTATCTGTTCGCTCCGGAGCTGTTTTCCATCCGGGAACTGAACGGGACGGTTCGGGCGTGCGAACTGTCGGACAAGAGCGCGGCGGCGGAGGTGCAGACACGACTGACGGCGATTCTCCGGGGCAAGCCCGACAGCGAGAGCCGGGTGTTTTACGGCTTTCCGATCGGCGGCGCACTCTATGCGGCGGATGTCGTTCCGATCATCGACTCGGCGGTTGCCCGTCACGGATTGAGCGAATGGCGGGCGGGCGTGCTGACCAACGAACTGCACGGCCATCTGGGGATTTACGCCACGATCGGCGTCAAAATGGGAATCCGTGCCCGCGAGTATTTCAATATCGGCGTGGACGACATTCTCGTCACGACTTATGCAGGCCATAAACCGCCCGTGAGCTGTATGAACGACGGCCTGCAGGTCGGAACGGGGGCCTCCGTCGGACATGGGCTGATTACCGTTACGGAAATCGACACGCCGCGGCCCGAAGCGCGTTTCACCTTCAAGGACAAGACGATACGGTTGGTCCTGAAACCCCGGTATGCCGACCGTATCCGCAGGGATGTGAAGCGGGGGATCGAACTATACGGCGACCTGACAGAACCTTATTGGCAGTACGTGAGAGCGCTGGCGCTGCGGTACTGGCTCGATTTCGACCGGCATGAAATCTTCGACATGTATGTCGGGGATTAGTGCGCGCAGAGTCCGATTAAAATAAAAAATACTAAATATTGTATAAATTTTTTGATGAAAACGATTAATTTTAGTCATTAGTGTCCCGTTAAAATTGGGACGAAGTTAATATTAATCAAATAGTCCCTCCAAGAGGGGATAATCGAGTTCT
>NZ_CAXUDY010000016.1:0-61674 GCF_964250025.1 Alistipes sp. DJF_B185 | reverse complement strand
TTCTTGACCTTTTCGGCCGTAACGTATGACTCCCGGTCGCAGATATCCTGATAGTGCTTGCCGATCTGGGTGCGGATGTTGTCCAGATGACGGTTGATGCGATCCGCTTCGAGACTGCGGCCTTTGGCGCGGCCGCCGCTGACCTCCCAAAGCATCTCCGGAACGGAGAGCTTCGCGCTGAACTGGGCGATGCTACCGTTGACCGTGATGCGACCCATGACAGGGACGACTTTCTGATCTTTGTCTTTGTTCCTTTTAAGGTAGAACAGAACCTTGAACGTGCTACGCATAAACTCTGCTTTTTAGGGTTGCAAAAATAATTTCAGCAGAGTCGTATGTCAAGATGAATAACGATGCAAGAAACTGAAAATCACGTTTCTATGAATAATAGAGCGAAAGAAACGAGGTAACGATTTGGAAACCGAAACCTCGTTTAACATTACCTTATTCTACTTTTTTTCTAAAACAAAGGTACTGAAGAAAAGTGTATAATTATTTGATTATCTTTTGCTTTACACTTTTTTATACCTCTGTTTTTTATCCCCGGAACTCAATATAAGTGACGGCTCTTTTCATAACGGAGCGATCCCTCTTCCGAGACCCCTCCGCCGATGCGGCGGTCAGTCGTGCCGCCCCTGCGAACGCAGGTAGGAGATCAACAGCTCCGGACGGTCGGTCTGAATCATCGTCGCGCCCATGTCGAGCAGCTTGCCGTAAACCGAGCCGGGATCGCCGCTCTCCCACGCCACATCGTCGCACAAACCGCCGCAGAGCGACTCCCACAACGAATTGACCCAAAGTTTCGATCCGCTCTCCACCACCTTTTCCATGCAATCCTTCACTTCGGGCGTGTACTCGTTCCAGCAAACCTCGTAAGCCAGCGGCACGATACCCTTCGACATGTATTCGCCGAAAAGCTCCTGTCCCTGCGGTTTGAGAATGTCGATGATCGGCATATACATCATGTTGTGCTCGTATTCGCCGAATTTGGCGGCGACAGCCTCCGCCGGACGCTTGCCCTTGATGAGCATCTGCTCCGTCACGCCGAGCTCCTCGCTGATCTTCAGCGCCATGTCGTAAAACTCATATCCTTGGTCGATATTCACCACGATACGGTCCTTGCAGACCTCCAGCGCTTCGCGCAGGGTCGGCATCTTCTGGGGCGTACGCACGCCGTGCGCCGTACGCAGGAAGCAGCGCTGAATCGAATCATAGGTGATGTCGCACACACGTCCCCGCCCGGTAGTGGTCCGGTCGATGGTATGGTCGTGGCAGAGCACCAACACGCTGTCCTTCGTCAGTTTGAGGTCCAGCTCCATGATATCGACGCCCATGCGGATCACCGACTCGATGGCGGGAATCGAATTCTCCGGATAGTTGCGCCAGTCTCCGCGGTGCGAAGCCACCACGACGTATTTCGACGCGGGATCGTGAATCTCGGCCACGATTTTCGCCGCATGCGTCGGGTATTCCGGAGCGGCGGTTTTAGGTCCGGCGCATCCCCACAACAATGCGGGGATGGCCAGAATACAGCTGACAAGTCTCTTCATAAAAGTTTATGCAATTTGGTTTATCGTTCGATAAAATAGTCGCCCTCGTTACCCAGCACGATCTGCTCGGCCACCGAACGCAGGTAGGCCGCCTTGTCGGGATTCAATCCGCAGTCGGCCGGATCTGCGCCGAACCGCTCGCCGAAAAGCACCAGATAATTGACGCAGGCCTTCAGGTATGCGCCGTACTCCGACTGATGCTTGCTGTCCGAGTAGTAGAGGTTGATGCCCGAACCGCCCTCGCGCACCTGCCTGAAGGCGGGGCCGATCGGCGACACCCAAGTCCCGGCGGCCTTTGCCATGGCTTTGGCTCCGGCGTCGTTATAGGTCTCGAAGGTCGGGAAATCGGTAAAGCCGCCGTAGGACGCCGACGAGAAGGTCCACGTCTCCTCCAGAATCACCTTGCACGAAGGCGACGCGGCGCGCACCTTGTCGGCCAAGGTCGTAAGGCCCGTGAGGATCGACGCCGTGGCGTCGCGGCCATAGTTGGCGGGATTCTGGCTCTGGTCCTGCAGGAAAGCGAAATCGTAACCGCCCTGTTCGATGACGTCGGTCGAGAACCCCAGCGACAGATGCTGGGTCAGCGTCTGCGACCCTTTGAAGTGAGCCTTGATGTTGAGAGCATGCCCTTCGCGCCATGCGATCTCCTTGAGCATCCACGCAGGGTTGCTGTAGTAGGAGAACGAGTTGCCCAGACACAGCACTTTCTTGGTGTCACGGGGCGTCGCCGTGCCGAAGTTCTGCACGTAGCTGCCCGTAAATCCGTAGGGAGGAATGGAGCTGGCGGCGTTGGTCGCCGTGATGTTCTGCGTACCGCCCGCGCAGGTATAGGGTCCCACGGCGCGGCAGCGGATTTTCACTTCGCCGTCGGTCACGGCGTTTTCGAAGCGCATCGTCTGCATGACGGTCGCGTGCTGATACGAGGACCCGGTGGCAGTGCCCGAACACTTGTAGGTATAGCGGACCGCCGGGTTTTCCGGAGCCGTGAGCAGATCGGCCTCGACGCTCTTCCAGACTCCGCCGTCGAGGTATTCGACGATGAAGTATTTGGGCGAATTGGCCTCACCCGCCATCGTGGCGTTGAAATCGACGACCGATCTGGCGGCGAGATTCTCCACCGGGAAGGTATAGAGCCAGTAGTCGCCCTCGACCATCGTCGAAACCGCAGGACGGTTCGTAACGACGCTCCGCTTGAAAGCGGCCGAAGCATTCGCATCGCCGCGCACGACCGAAATGAAGCCCGCCGCGCCCGATGTCGCAGGAATGACGTTGTCGTCGGTCCACGACGAGCCGTAAAGCGGCAGCGTCGAAGCTTGGAACACCCACTTGCTGGGGAACGCTTCGCCCCGCGCCTGCTGATCGACCCTCACCGTCGCGCTTTTCGAGCCGTCGGTCGAAGCGAACGTGACGACCGCCGACCGCGGCGCGGTCTTCGTATTGGCATCGGCCCCGATCTTGATATACTGCACGCCGGAGTCCCTGACACCCGAAACGACGGGTGCGTCCGAAAGGTCCGTAACATGCACCCAATCCCCGTCGGCGCTCACCGTCCAGTCGTAATCGACCGACGAAAGCTGTACGACGGCGGCATTGCTGCCCTGCGCATTCAGCTCGACCGACGAAAGGTTCACGCCGAATTCCGGCTCGGCGGGCACCTGCGAACCGTTGGGATAATAGAGGATGTTCTGGCTGTTCACATGCACGGCCGTCGCATTGTGGTCGCCGATGTAGGACATGTAATTCGTGTAGTTCACGCCGACCAGCGCATAGGAGCCGTCCTCGTAAGCGCCCAGATCGCCCTGCGCGATGCAATCGCTGAATCTGGCCGCCTTGTTGCACTGCCCGAAGAGCGTGCCCTTATAACTGGCGCGGTCGGTAATCACCAGCCCGTAATTTTCGCAGCCGACGAATGCGTTGCCGTCGTCATTGACCAGACAGATGATGCCGCCCGCCGCGCCGCTCGTCTTGCAGATCACATTGCCGCGATTGACGGTATTGGTGATCTTGCTCCCGACTGCCGTAATGCAGGTAATGTTGCCGATGCGGGCGCTATTTACCGTGGCAAAGGCATTGACGTTGTCGCCTTCGTTCACGCAGTTCTCGATCTCGGTGTAGCGGTTCGCAGCGGCCACGATACCCGAAGCGCGGGCTACCTGCGTGTCGAGGTCTCCGTAATTGGCGCACTCGGCGATCGTCACCACGGCCGTCGTGTTGCTCTTGTTCGAGCTGAAGCCGACGATACCGCCCACGTGAATGCCCGTCGCGCCGTTCTTGGTGTTGCCGCCCGACGTGGCCGTCAGAGCGCCGTGGTTGACCAGTTTTTCGAGCCGCGCCCCGTTTTTGTCGGCAAAGGCGAGTCCCACCATGCCGATGGTCATGCGAGTTTCGTCGGGAGCCGCCCCATCGAAGGCAATCGAAGCCTTATTGACTACGTTGCGCACGGTTGCTTCGTAAACCAGACCGGCCACCACACCGCAGTCGGTGCCCGCCGTCGCCTTGTCTTCGAGCGAGCAGCTCGCGTCGAAAATCAGGTTCTCCACCACGGCCCCGTTGGCCACGGCCCCGAAGAATCCCCATGCCGAGGTCGCCTGCGCGGCCTTGCAGACCATCTTCAGGTTGCGGATCGTATGGCCCTGTCCGTCGAAATAACCCGTAAAAGGTCTTCCCGAAGTGATCGAAAGCGCATTGCTCGCCAGCTTGGACGTAGCCGCGCCGATCGGCGTCCACTCCGTCACCTCGGCCAGATCGATGTCGTCCAGCAGCACCACGACGCCCTTGTCGTCCTGCCACGGAGCGAGCGTCTCGCCCGCATTCACGGCCGCCGCGAACTCGATCAGGTCGTCGGCCGTGCTGATGCCGCCCTGCGGCGCGAAGGCGTAAAGCGCCTTGGCCATATGCTTGGCGCGGAATACGCCGCCCTGCTCGGCATAGGAGGTGATGCCGGTCTTGTAGATATTCTTCGAATAGCTCTTGCCGTCGGCCGTGCCGAGCGTAAGCCGCAGCCCCGCTTCGGATCTGAAACGCCCGACGGGGAATTTGATCGTCTGGGGCTTGGTCAGATCCACGCCCTCGGCGAAGTTGAAAACCAAGCTGTTGCCCGTACCGTTCTCGGCGGGCGTCAGCGCCAGCGTTTCGGGGTCTACCGTCCCTTCGAACGACAGAAACCCTTCGAAAGCCGCTTCGTCGGCCGGCTCGACGGTCAGCGACTGCGCCGCACTCGCCAACTCCCCTGCGTCGATACGCAGTTCGATGACCGAGAAGATATTGCGGAAGGTCACCTCCAGTGCACCTTCGGCAAGATTCCCCGAAGTGGGCAGTCCCACGAGCGGCGCCCGCGCCGGATTGCTCTGCGACTCCGCGTCGAGCGCAATCGTCCGCTCGGCCTCCACGGCGACCACCCCTTCGGCAGTCGTTGCGGGATAGTAGGCCGTCAAAGGCTTCGAAGCGTCGTAGTCGGCGATGCCGGCTTCGCTCGTGAAAGCGGTCGTCGGTCCCGCTTCCGCGGCCGTGTATTCATAGGCCGCGCCGTCGTAAACGACCGTGATGCGGTCGCCCGCCTCCCAAGTCGATTTACCCTCTTCGATGTCCGTGCGGGTCGCGGGCGGGCAGGCGGCCACGATCACCAGCCCGTCGGCATTCTCATATCCGCCTCCCCGCACCGGCTCCGCCAGATCGGGAGACTGCGCGCACCCTGCCGCGAAGAAAATCGCGGCGAATAACCATGCAAATATCTGTTTCATAGGATTTCTGCTTTACTCTTTGTTCGAATCGTTTTCAAAATCGGTGTCCTCGATCCCGTTGCCGGGCGTCTGGGTGCCGGGCGACATGTCGGTCACGGCAAAGGGCGTGGCAAGGGCGTAGCGCGCCGCCTGCAGCGCAACCGGCTGATTGTCGTCGGTCACGGGCGTCGTATAAGTGCCGTCCGCCGTACTCGACACGTTGTAGCGGAAGCTGTTGCCGTCGAGTTTCTTGCCGTCGAACGAAGGCGAGATGATCGACTCGAAGACGGCGCAGGCCGCGGCATAGCGGCTCAGGCCGTAATCCATGTGATAGCCGTCGCGCGTGAGGTCCATGTCGTTGTTGAGCGGCGAGGTGCGCAGGTTCTGCAGCACCGTCCCGGTGGGAATGATCTGCTCCACGTCGGTCTGGTCGAGCACCTTGCGGGCCTGCGCCACGATCACGTCGAACATCTCGTCCTGCGTCGTGAAATTCTTGTAGGGACGCTGCGCCGTACCGATCTTGTCCATATTGAAATAGGCCTGCGACATGATATAGACGAACTTGGGCGTATGTCCGTTCTGGTCGGCCCTGATGTCGGCGATCAACCCCTGAATGGCGTTTTTCTCGGTGTCGTTCCATATCCAGCCGCAGCTGTTGCCCGTATGTTCCTGCAGGCAGACGATGTCCCACGTATCCGACTTGACGATCTGCTGAATGTTGTATCCGGTGTAGGAGAGCCAGAGCGAAGTGCCGGGGTTGTACTTGTAGCAGGTATAGTCGGACTTGGTCGCATAGCCGTCGGCATATTCTGGAATCGTACGACCGCCGTAATAGAGATGCACCATCTTCAGCGTCGGAATGTCGGCGGCCGAGACCATTTTCGGCAGGTGCTCGACGGCGTCCTTGGTAAAGCTGTTGCCGATGAAGAGAATGCGCAGCGTCGGCTCCACATCGTCGTCGCCGCCCGAACCGCCCGAACTCGAACCGATCAGGTAGGTAATGTTGTCCGCGTTGATCGGATCGGTGGCCTTCTGCACGCCCAGATAACGCACCTGCTCGTTCTCGCCGTACGAATCGTAAACCGTGGTTCCGCCGTTGTAAACCCCGACCTTGCCGCCCGCGATGCAGTTGATCCAGCTGGTCGCATAGGCGCTGTAGCCGAAGAACACGCCGCGGTTGGCGTCGTCGGTGACGATCTCGCCGTAATTGGCGCAGCCGCTGAACGAGTTGGTCGCATGGTTGGCCAGACTGAGCAGACCGCCGCAGCGGGCGCCGCCCGTCGAGACGAGATTGCCGTTGTTGATGCAGTCGGTCATCGAGCATCCCGTACCCGTGATGCAGGTGATGTTGCCCAGACGGCCCGTCGTACCGCACGTATTGAGCTGGTTGCCGTGATTCACACAGGAGTTGATCCGCGTGTAGGTATTCGCCGCGGCGACGATGCCCGAAGAGCGCGCCGAGTTAGAGGTGATATTGCCGTAATTGTCGCAGTAGGCGATGTCGTTGCAGATCTTGTTGGTCGCGTTGCCCGTCGCAAAGCCGCAGATGCCCGCCATGTGGATCGCCGTATTGCCTCCGTTGGCCGAATTGCCGTGGGTATCGGCCTCCACCGCGCCGTAATTCTGCAGGCGTTCGAGCTTCGTGCCCTCCGTTTCGCTGAAGATGAAGCCCACCATCGCCGCCGAAACACGCGCGGCGCTGGTGCCGTCGTATTCGATCTTCGCATAATTGACGCAGTCGGAGACGTTCGCATCGCGGCATACGCCGGCGATCACGCCCACCTCGGCCGTGCCGCCCGAAGCGGTGACTTTCAATGCGCTCGCATCGCCCAAGGCCGCGCCGACCGTCAGGTTGCGCACCGTCGCGCCGTCCAGCACGCCGAACAGTCCGTAAGCCGTATTGGCCGCACTGCCCCCGTAGGCGAGTTGCAGGTTTTTCAGCGCATATCCCTGCCCGTCGAAGGTGCCCTTGAAGGCGTTGCCCTCGATAGTCAGCAGGTTCTTTTCCCATTTATAGGAGGCGTTGCCGATCGGCGTCCAGCCGGCGACGTCCTTCATGTCGATATCGCCGAGCAGCGACACCACGCCGCCGGCATCCTCCCACTGCGCCGTACTTTCGCCCGCATTGACCGCGTCGCGGAAAGCCGTCAGGTCCTCGACCGTCGCAATGCCCGGCTTGGCGGGTCCGCCCGAAAAGCTGTTGTTCTCCAGCGTCGGCACGCCGCCGCCCGTGAGCGTGAAGTAGATATACTGTTCGAAATTCTGCTCCGTAATCTCCGTCGCGCCCTGCTGGCCGTCCGAGAAGGGACCTATCCGGCCGCCGATCTTGCAGTTGCGGATCGCGATGGTCTTCTTGTTGGTGTTGGCGCAGACGATGCCGATGTACTTGTTCGCCGCGGCATTGATGATGTCGGAGAGTACGGCGCCGTAGTTCTCGCAGCCGTCGATGGCCGTATTGTTGTCGTTGGTCTGGCCGGCGATGCCCGCGGCATAGCCGTGCGTCGTATCGCCCGCAACGGCGAAAGCGACCGTGCCGTTATTGACGCACGATGTGAGGTAGGTGTGGCCGCCCATGGCCGACACGATGCCTGCCACGCGGCTGTTCGAAGCCGTCACGTCGCTGCAGATCACCGCCGCATTGTTCGCGCAGTTTTCGAGCTTCGTGTATTTGTTCATCGTGGCGACGACACCCGCCGTACGGGTCGCCTGCGCATCTATCGCTCCTTCGTTGACACACCCCACGACGTTGTTGTAGCGTTCGGTGGTCGTCGAAGCGTCGGCGAAACCGACGATGCCGCCGATCGAGAAGCCCGTGGCTCCGTTCTTGGTGTTCACGCTGTTCTTCGACGTGATCTTGCCGTAATTGGTGCAGGAGAGGATATGACTGTCATTTTCGTTGGCGCAGATCGCGCCGACGATGCCGCCAGCCGATTCGCGTACGTTGTCCCCGCCGCCCTGAATGTCGATCGCCGCACGGTTCTCGCAATTCTCGATCGTGGCTTCATAGGCATATCCGGCCACGGCTCCCACGGCCGTCATCGCGGCCGCGGTCGAAACGACCGACGAGCCTTCGCCGATGGCAAGGTTCCTGACCGTGGCGCCCTTCAGCACGCCGAAGAGTCCCCAAGCCGAACCCGCCGCAGCGTCGGCCGGAACGACGATCTTCAGATTCCTGACCGCATGGCCCTGTCCGTCGAAGGTGCCCTGAAACGCCGGTCCCGTCATCGCGTTGGCCGTCGTATAGGCGCCGTTTCCGATCGGGGTCCACGCCACGTCGTTCATGTCGATATCCTGCGTCAGCACGGCTTTGGCGGCCGCCTCCTCGCCGCCGGCATTGACCGCCGCGGCGAAAGCGACCAGCTGGTCGGGCGTCGAAATGGCGACCGTACCGAGCGTCGCGGCCTTGTAGAAGAGCGGCTTCACGATCACGTTGTCGGCCAGATCGTAGGCCATGACGATAACCGTACCGCGCGAGAACGAAGCGTCGAACGAAACCGTCACCGTCTTCGCGTCGCGGTCGATCACGGCGTCGAGCCCCTCGGCCTTGGCGACGGCCACAATGGCCGTCTCCTTAGCCTCGCCCGAAAGCTCGTAGGATACCGTAATGCTCTTCGAAGGGTCTGCGACGGTGGTAACCGGCATCGCGTCCAGCTTGAGGTTGAGCGAGTTGAAAACCCGCAGGGTGATCGTGCTTCCGTCGCCGAGCGTCAGGCTGAAATTGCCGTCGCCGTCCAGCTCCGCCGAGCGGAATACCGACGTGGCGTCAGTCGTGGCCTTGATCGGGTTGCCCGAAGCGTCGAGTATCTGCACGCCGTCCACGGTCCAGCAGCCGTCGGCATCGACCGAAATCGTCGGCGTGTAACCGCTCACGGGGAACTTCTCCCCGTCGTCGGTCAGCCACGTGATTTCGCCGTCGATGCACTTGGTCCAGTAATAGACGCCGTTCTCGTCGAGCTTCACGCCGATGATCGGCACGTCGACGATGTCGTCCATCGTCGCCAGCACGACCGTATGTTCGACGTCCTTGTTGTCCTTGTAGGTGACGACGTATTTCCCGTCGGCGTCCTGCGACACGGTGGTGATGACGTTGCCGTTGGTCAGATAGCTCAGGTCCGCGAGCTGCTTGCCGAGCGTCTCGGCCTTGGCTTTCAGGGCTTCGATCCGGTTTTTGTAGCCGTCGATCCGGCCGCGCAGCTCCGAATCGTCGAAGTCGCTGCAACCGCAGAAGACCACGGCCGCAAATAGTATGATGATATTCAGTATCTTTTTCATTGTCGTTCCGTTTTTCTGGATTACAGCCTTTTAGTTGTTTATCGTCGGATCGTAGTACTCGTCGTTCTTGTACGAGAACGCATTGTGAACGGTCGCGGCAGGCGCCGAAGTCGGATTGTCCTTGTAGGTGGTGTAGCTGCCCACGTATCCGCCCATCGTACAGCTGCTGACGTTGACCCACTCGCCGCTCGACTGGCCCGAATATCCGCAGGCCCATGCCGGACCGTGGTCGGAATTGTAGACGTCGCCCAGAATGGCGCCCTGATTCGCGCAGCCGATGATCCGGATGTTGGAGTGGCCGATGAATCCGCCCGTGCGGCAGCCGATATGGGTGAACACGTTACCGTAGTTGGTACAGCTCTCCACGGTCGCCGTCAGCACCTTCTTCAGGTCGTCCGTACCGCCGATCAGGCCGCCCATACGCTTGCTGTTGTAGGAATTCTGCGCAGCCGCTCCCTCGAACTTGCCGACGATGTCGTCCTCGACCGTACCGCGGTTGTCCGAATTCTTCACGTTGCCGTTCATCAGCGTAGCGACCAGACCGCCCGTGCGGCCCGTCGGGCAGCTGATGTGTCCGTAATTGACGCAGAACTGAATCAGGTTGCCTTCGTCCTTGGCCATGAAGCCGCAGATACCGGCCGTCTGCATGCCGTTGCCGCCGTTGCCGTTGTTGGTGATCTTGCCCGTGCGTACGAACCCGTAATTCGCGCATCCCAGCGACTTGGCGCGGCCGCCGATGGTCGAGTTCTTCATCACTCCGACCAGACCCGAAGCCACGCAGAGCACTTCGGAACCGCTGTCTCCGGCGAAGTCGATGTTGTAGTAGTTGGTGCACGATTCGATCGTCGAGTTGACCGCATAGACGGCCAGCGATGCGACGCTCGTCGCCTTCGGGGCGTCGCCCGTGAAGGTCCACGTGATGTCGGTGTCGGGATCGCCCAGCGTCAGGTTGCGGACCGTAGCCCCGTCGAGCGAGCCGAAGAACGCGTAGCCCCACTTGCCGGTGGACATGTCGGCCGTATAGTTCAGGTTCTTGACGGCGAAGCCCTGACCGTCGAAGGTGCCCTTGAAGGGATTGACCGTCTTGTAGGGAGTCGTCGTATTGTACTCGCTGGCATCCACGCCGCCGATCGGCGTCCACGACTCGACGGCCGCCATGTCGATATCGTTCAGCAGCACGACTTCGCCCGCCTCGTTCTCCCAGCGTGCGGCGCTGGCTCCGGCATTGACCGCCGCGGCGAAGCCCATGAGGTCGGCCGCGGTCGAGATGCCGCCTCCGCCGCCTTCGGGAATCTTGGGCGACTGCTTGACGACGATTGCCGCCGAGATGTCGTAAAGCGCATTCGAGAAGCGGATTTCGCCCGTGCGGAGCGCGCCGCTCGCATCCTCGTAGTAATCGGCCGTGAAGACGTGCGTGAGGGTCGTCATCGCGCGGGTCGAGTTGTATATGAGCCACTTGGAGGCCGACTCCTCGACCGTCACTTCATAGTCGATGCTGGCCGAAACCTTGACTTCGAACTGCGTCATGTCGCCTTCGAGCACGATGTCGGCCGTCGAACCGTTGTAAACCGGGTCCTGAATCTCGGCCGTGCCGTAGGTGAAGAAGAGCGGTTTGAGAATCGTATTGCCCCCGGCGTGCGCCATGACGAGGATATTGCCCTCTTGGGCGCCCTCCTTGAGCGAGACGGTGATCGTCGATATGGATTCGTCGATCTCGGCGTCGACGTTATAGGAGGTGAAGATATCCACCAGCGCGCCTTCCGCCTGCGAACCGCCGACGATGTATCTGATCTTCACTTTCGAGGCATAGTCCGGAACGGCCGTGTAGGTCGGCGAGTCGAACGAAACGGACAGCGCCTCGAACATCTGCAGGCGCAGTTCGGTGCCGTCGGCGAGAATGAAGACGGCTTCGCCGGTCTTTTCGTCCACGTAAGCCTCTTTGAAGAGGATGTTGCTGACGTCGTCGGCCAGCACCTTGTTGCCCTTGGCGTCGGTGATCGGCTTGCCGTTCACCGTCCAGAAGCCCTCGGCGTCGATGCCCACTTCGGGCTTCTCGCCGCCTGCGGGAACCTTCTCGCCGTCCACAAGTATCCATTCGTAGGTCTCGCCGTTGTCGGAGGTCTGGCGCCAGTACCACACGCCGTCCTCGTCCTTGGCGATGCCGACGATCGGCAGGGTCACGACCTCTTTCTGGGTGGCGAGGGTGAGCGTGCGGCTCTCCCCGCCGCGGTCGATGTAGGTGATGACGTAGTTGCCTTCGGCATCGGTCGAGATGAGCGACACGAACGAGCTGTTTATCAGCTGCGTGAGCGCGTCCATCTGCGTACGGAGCCCGTCCACGGCCCGTTCCAGTTCATCGAGAATCTGTCCCACGTCGTCGAGGTCCTTCTTGATACGGGTATCGTCGTATCCGTCGCTGCATGCCGCTGCAAACAGGAATGTAGCGAGGAAGATCGTATTCAATATCTTTTTCATCGTTCTGTTCATTTAGTCGTTTATGGGTTCCTTGCTACTTGATCCTGACATGCATGTAGTTCATGCAGCTGCGCTCGCCCTTCGAGTCGCAGGGCCTGTTGGCGATCGCGCCGGCGCCGTTCTCCCATTTCCACAACGTCGTGGAGCCGCCGCCGTCGAAACGGATCGCATTGTGAAGCCCCAGTTTCTTCATGGTCATGTAAAGCTGCCAGTAGTTCATGCCGGTGTCGATGCTCGTGCGGCCGTCCACGCAGACCAGCTTGACGGTCGTGCCGGCCTGATCGGCTCCGATGCAGGTAGCCGGCATGAGCGTCGCGTCGTTCACCGCATTCCAGTTGCCGCCGTTCAGGAAGCGGTACATGCTGGAGTTGTGCATGATAATCTGTTTGGAGACGCTGCCGATAGACACGTTGGCGTTGATCCGGACAGCGTCGCCCACCTTGAGCGCCGCAGCCAGCGCCGCAGCCTTTTCGCCCGTCACCTGAAGCACCCAGTCGGTCTTTTCGCTCACGAACGGCACCTCGACCGAGGCTCCGTTGCGACCGTCCACGATCGCCGTGACCGTCGCATCGAACCAGCCGTCGTTGACGGTCATCTGCTGCGAGCAGCGGCCCACGACGAAGAGCGCATCGCTGCCCACCGGATTGTAGATGCCCGGATGCGGCTCCTTTCGGAAGCGCGAAGTATAGAGATTGGCGTCGTAACCGTCGGTGTTGTTGAGCCGGACGATCGTATCGTTCACCGAGTAGTATTCGTAGTCCGTATCGTTCACCTTGAGATAGCCCGTGAAGCTGCGGTTGTCGAAGCTGACGGTACGGTCCTCGAAGAAGGTGAAGCCGGGACGGTGGTTCGAAAGCGACTGGCGCACGGTCGGGTTGTTGATGAAGACCGGTTCGCCGTATTCGATGTGGAATCCGCGCGGGAAACCGTCGTGCGAATTGAAGAAGCCCGTGTTGATGCCGGCAACGATGTTGCGGCCCTCGGCGCGGCGGCGCGTACAGGTCTCGGAGAGCGTTTCGCGCAGTTTCTTGCCGTTGTTCGAGTTGTTGTTGGCATTGGGGTTGAGACAGAGTTCGTCGGCCATGACCGTTTCGAGCACCACGTTGGGATTGGTCAGGTCGGCCTCGACGACGTAGACGTTCTGGGCGAAATTCTTCATCGCGTAGTGGTAGAACTTCACACCCTCGGCCAGCTGCGTCTCCGCCTTCACCTCCCAGTCGTAGAACTCCTCGTACTGGTCGCTCAGGCCGTTGAGCGTCGGATCGAATTTTCCGTGTACGATCGCCATGGCATAGGTCGCTTCGGGAGCCGACTGCGGATTGTCCTTGTATGCGGTATAGTCGCCCACGCGGCCGCCGACCACACATTCGGTAATCAGGTCGGCGCTCTTGTTGTAGCCTGCCGCCCAACCCGAACCGTGGTAATTGGTCCCCGACAGCGTGTGGTCCGAAAGGATGACGCCCTTGTTCTCGCACTTGGTGATCTTGGCCTCGTTATGGCCGACGAAGCCGCCCGTGCGGCAGCCCAGCTGCGAGAAGACGTCGCCGTTGTTGACGCACGAAGTGAACGCGGCGTCGGCCGAAGCGCCGCCGGCGAGTCCGCCCATGCGCTTATAGCCCGGATTGGCGCCGAAAATACCGTTCACGTCGTCCTGCACCTTCCCGTTGTTGACGCATGCGGTCACTTGACCGCTGGTAGCCACGGCCACGATGCCGCCGCTGCGTCCCGACGGAGCGCTCAGAGCGCCGTTATTGGTGCATTCGGTCAGCGACGAAGTCTTCATGTAACCGACGATACCGCCCTGATGGAATCCCGAATTGGAGCCGTTGCCCGTGTTGGCGATCGTGCCGCAGGTCAGCGCGCCGTCGTTGACGCACTGCGTCAGCGTCGCGTTCTGGAGATATCCGGCGATGCCGCCCAGACATACCGAGATGTTGGCGGCGTCGCTGCCCGCGAATGCGATCGCGGCCTTATTGGTGCAGGAGGTGATTTTGCCTTCGGCATAGCCGGCGAAAGCGCCGATCGCCGCACCCTGCGGAGCCGCGCCAGTCAGACGGATGACGCCTTCGATGGTGAGGTTCTTGATTTCGCCTTCGGCGCCGAGGGCCGAGAAGAGGCCGTGGGCGACGTTGCCGTCCGCAAGGTCGAAGGTCCAATCGACGTTCTTCAGCGCGAAATTCTTGCCGTTGAACACTTTATCGAAGACATTTTCACCCATTGCATAGGTGACTGCCTTGTTCGCATCGGCGGTGCTGGGAGTTACGACTCCGCCGATCACATAATCGCTCCAGTCCGTGCCTGCCATGTCGATGTCGTTCATCAGGCAGACTTCGCCGTCGATCGTATATTTGGCCAGACTCTTGCCGGCATTGACCGCCGAGGCGAAAGCCTTGAGATCGTCGGCGTTGCGGATGCCCGTCGGCGCGCCTTCCATCGTCGTAAAAATCAGCGGCTTGATAATCACGTTGTCCGCGCCGTCGTAGAACATCACGACCAAACGGCCCTCCTCGAAGCCGTCGGGGAAGGTCACGGTAATGGTTTTGGCCTGCTCATCGAGTTTGGCCGCGAGTCCTTCGGCCTTCTCGACGGTCAGCACCGAAGTTTCGGTCTCGCCCACGAGCGTATAGGTGATCACGAGCGGCTGCGCGACGTCGGGCACTACGGTCCGGGGTTCGACGCTCAGCAGCACGTTGAAGCCGTTCTGCACCTGCGCCGTGACCTGCACGCCGTCGCCCAGCGTGAAGACCACCGTGCCGTCGTCCTTCATTTCGACCTTGGTGATCACCGAAGCGCTCTTGCCCTCGGCCTTCACCGGATTGCCCGACGCATCGGTTATCCGCTTGCCGAAGAGCGTCCAGTAGCCCTGATCGTCTACGCCGATTTCGGGCGTACGGCCCGTAACGGGAATTTTGGCGCCGTCGGTATCGAGCAGCCACGAGGTCTTGCCGCCCGTGGTGACGGTCCAATAGTAGATTTCGCCGTCGGCCTTCATGCCGATGATCGGCTGGGTATTGGCGTCGTCCATGGTCGCGATGTCGATCGTGTGCTCCACGTTGTCGGCATCCTTGTAGCTGAGGACATAGTGCCCGTCGGCATCCTGCGTGATCGAGGTGACGGCACCGCCGCTGACGACTGCGGCCAGCGCGTCGAGCTGCTGCTGCATCGTCGTGACCTGAGCCTTGAGTTCGTTGAGGCTCTTGTACATCCCGTCGATGTCCTTCCACAGGGCCGAATCGTCGAAGTTGTCGCTGCATCCGTAAGCGAAAACGGTCGCAGCGGCGAACATCAGAGTCAAGATTCTTTTCATTCGTTTTAATTTTAAGGTTTGTTGAGTTTCGGTCGGTTCAGAGGCGCCGCCGTAACGACGCCTATATTAAGAACACATATCCGGCTCCGAATACGTAACCCGCAAAAGATGTTTTTGCCTGACGAATGAAAAAATCCGCTCCGCATGCCCCGGCGGCGGGAACGGCCCGAAAAGAGACGTCCCGGAGACCGCAACGGTCTCCGGGACGCACCTCCTCAGATCGGTTCCGCGCGCCGCTATTCGGCGTCGTGCGGGAAATATTTCATGTATTGAACGCGCTGGTAGACGTCGCTTTCGGCATTGCCGTAATTCATCTTCCCGCGGAACTCGGCCAGCGACTCGAAGCCGTGGCGTTCGGCCCACAGGTCGATGAAGCGGTTGATGTCCACGATCACGCCGTAGCCCTTCTCGTGGATCGCCGAGCAGATCTGCACGGCGTTCGCGCCGCACAACAGCGCCTTCACGGCCGCTTCGCCGTCGTGCACGCCCGTCGATACGGAGACGTCGAGCTGCGGCACGGCCGTCGTGCAGAGCGCCACGCTGCGCAGTACGTTGCGCAGTTCGGCCGGCTCGCTGAACGGATCGCCGTTCACGAAGGTCATGCGCTCCACGTCGATATCGGGTTCGAAGAAGCGGTTGAACATCACCACGCCGCGGGCGCCGCGCGCCAGCAGCGAATCGGCCACGGCCAGCACGTTGGTCAGGCGCATGGGAAGCTTCACCGACACGGGAATCTTCACGGCCTCGGCCACGCGGCGGACGACGTCGGCGTACTCCTGTTCCAGCTCCTGCGCCGAACGGTGACGGTCGGTCGGCTGCAGGAAGATGTTCAGCTCCAGCGCCGCGGCGCCGGCCTGCTCCATCGAGACGGCATAGTCGGTCCACGCTTCGGCCGAAGCGATGCAGTTGATGCTGGCGATGACGGGCACGCCCGTCGTGCGCGCATCGGCGACGAGTTTGAGGAATTCACCCTTGTAGGCATCGCCGATATAACGTTCGAGGTACTCGCCCGAATCGCCCATGCCCTGCTGCGACGCATAGTCGAGGGCCGCGGCATGGCGGATGATCTGCTCCTCGAAGATCGACTTGAGGACCACGGCGCCCGCACCGTTGCGCACGCACTGTTCGATGTTGGACACCGTGGCCGTATAGGGCGAACTGCTGACCACGACGGGACTCGAAAGGTCGAGTCCGAGGTATTTTGCTTTCATAAAACGAGCTTTTTATAGTTACTAATCGCTTTCACGGCCGGGAATGGCCCGGCTCAGGCGGCTGTTCGGCACAGCCCCGCCGCAGCGGATTAAACGAACGGAATCTTCACCACTTCGGCGCGGAGGGGTTTCTCGCGCACGACGACGGCGATTTCCGTACCCGCCTTGGCGTATTCGGGCGTCACGTAGCCCAGTCCGAAACCGACCTTCATGCAGGGCGACATCGTACCCGAAGTGACATGGCCGATCCGCGTGCCGTCGGGCGCGGCGATCTCGTAGCCGTGGCGCGGAATGCCGCGGTCGATCATCTTGAATCCCACCAGCCTGCGGGTCACGCCCTCGGCCTTCTGCTTCTCCAGCAGGGGGCGGTCGATGAACTCCTTGCCCTCGGCGAATTTGGTGATCCAGCCCAGTCCGCCTTCGAGCGGCGAGGTGGTGTCGTCGATGTCGTTGCCGTAGAGGCAGAAGCCCTTCTCCAGACGCAGCGTATCGCGCGCGCCCAGACCGATATTCTTGAGTCCGAACTCTTCGCCGGCCTCCCAGAGCGCTTTCCAGAGTTTGTCGCCGTCTTCATTGGCCGCGTAAATCTCGCAGCCGCCCGATCCCGTATAGCCCGTGATCGAAAGGATGGCGTCGCAGCCTGCGACCTTCATCTTTTTGAAGGTATAGTACTCCATCTCCTCGACCGGCTCGTCGCACATCTTCTGCACGATCTTCATGGCCAGAGGTCCCTGCACGGCGAGCTGGCAGATTTCGTCCGAAGCGTTGTAAAGCTCCTTGCCGTGGCCTGCCTCCATGCCGAACGCCCGGCCCTGTTCGCAGATGTGGTTCCAGTCCTTTTCGATGTTGGCGGCATTGACGCAGAGCATGTAGGTCTCGGCATCGACCCGGTAGACGAGGATGTCGTCCACGATACCGCCCCGGCCGTTGGGCATGCAGGTATACTGCACCTTGCCGTCGTAGAGTTTCGACACGTCGTTGGTCGTGATGCGCTGCAGCAGGCCGAGGGCCTTAGGTCCCTTGACCCAGATTTCGCCCATGTGGCTCACGTCGAAGACGCCGGCGCCGCCGCGGACGGCCATGTGCTCGTCGTTGATGCCCGTGAACTCGATGGGCATATTGTATCCCGCGAATTCGGCCATTTTAGCCCCCGCGGCAATGTGGTACTTGGTGAATGCAGTGGTTTTCATATCAGGATTTTAAGGTTTTATTCGCGGCGTTTGACACCCAGACGCGGACAGCGGTGGAACTCCTTCGTCCGGTCGAACAGGTAACGGTAGGTGGTGTGCATCTTGTGGCGCGTGGCGCAGACGTAGCTTTCGATCATGCGGTTCATCACCGGATTGAAGTCGCCCACCCATGCGAACTCGATGGTCTTGTAGTGGTTGCGCGGCGTGCGCATGTATTTTTCGAGGATGAAGCGCATCATGCCCGACTCGACGCCCTTGCCGTGGAATTCGGGCGCGATGCCGAAGATGATGCCGAAAATGCGGTCGCTGGCCTTGCGGACCTTCAGGTCCCAGAGCATCCGCAGCTTCTGAATGAGTCCGAATTTGCCGTTGAACTTGCCGATGATGCGGTTCAGGTCGGGAACCATGATGAAGAAACCGATCGGCTCGTCGTTGAAATAGGCGAAGAAGATGATCTCCGGGTCGATGATCGGCTTCATCGTCTCCATGATCTTCATCGCCTCCTCCTGCGTCATGGGCTTCACGCCCGAAAAGAGCGACCACGCCTTATTATATATGATGCGGAAGTTCTCGGCCTCCTCCTCGATGCGCGACATGTCGATCTGGCGGAAACCGTAGCCCGGCGTCGAGAAGAGACGCTTGGCCCGGTCGTGGACCATGGCGTTCACGTCGTCGTCGTAGATTTTCCAGATGTAGGTGTTCTGGTTGAAGTAGTTCCGGAATCCGTAGTTCTCGAACAGCTCCTTGTAATAAGGCGGGTTGTAGGGATTCTCGTACAGCGGCTGGAACTCGTAGCCCTCGACCAGCAGGCCCCACCACGCGTCGCGCTGTCCGAAATTGATCGGGCCGTCCATCGCCTCCATGCCGCGGCTGGCCAGCCACATGCGCGAAGCGTCGAACATCAGGTCGGCGACCTGCTGGTCGTCGATCGACTCGAAGAATCCGCAGCCGCCCGTGGGCTGCTCTTCGAGTGAGGCCTTCTCGCGGTTGTAGAACGCCGCGATGCGCCCCACGACCTCGCCGGCACGGTTGCGCACCACCCAGCGGACGGCTTCGCCGTCGGCGAACTGCTCGTTGCGGGCCGGATCGAAAACCTTGCGGATATCGGTATCCAGCGGGCAGACCCAGTTGCGGTTGCCCTTGTAAATCTTCTTGGGGAGGTCGAGCCACTCGCGTTCGAGTGCGGGCGTGACGACCTCCTGAAGCACGTATTTGTCACTGTTCATTCATGCATGTTTTTTATAGACCAGAACAAAGATAGAAATAAAAAACGAAAATGGAATGAAACGGGCGGGAAAGTCGCAAAGCCGCAGACCCGTACGCGGCGGCCGGTTCGCTTGTCCGCAAGGAAAAATTGTTTATCTTTGTGGAAACTGCGTCCGCACAATCCCCCGATCCCCATGGCAACAGACTACAGCGAATTCGGCTGGAGCGATGCTCAGCCCGCATTCTACCACGAACTCCTCTGCAAATACATCGAGCGGCTGCTCCCGGCCGACGGCACCCCGATTCTGGACGTGGGCTGCGGCAACGGCTTCACCGCAAATTATCTGGCCGGCAAGGGCTACGACGTTTACGGCATCGACGCATCGCGGCAGGGCATAGCCATCGCCAATCGGACGGGGGGGGGAATCCCGGCCGTTTCTTCGTCTGCGACGTAACGACGGGCGAGCTGCCGCCCGAACTGCGGAAGATCCCCTTTAGGACCGTGATCTCGATGGAGGTCATCGAGCACCTTTACAGCCCGCGGACATTCGCCGCCTTCGTCCGCAGCATCCTCGAAGCCAACGGCGGCGGACGTTTCATACTCACCACGCCTTACCACGGGTACCTGAAAAACCTCTCGATAGCCCTCGCCGGCAAAGCGGACCGCCACTACAGCGCATTGTGGGAGGGCGGCCATATCAAATTCTGGTCCCGCAGGACGCTCGCCATCCTGCTGCGGGAAGCCGGGTTCCGCAACATGGCCTTCACCGGCGCGGGGCGCATCCCGTACCTGTGGCGGCACATGGTGTTCAGCGCCGAAGCGCCGGCGGCCGCGGAAGTCCGGGCCTGCGACCCGGCTGCGGAACCGTGAAAACCCCGCTGCCGTTCCGGCCGGCGGAGCCGTACGGAGACAGATGCCGCCGAAACAGCGCGGAAACGGCACAGAGGCAGCACAGGGTATGGTACGGAAGCAGTACGGGGTACGGCACGGAAGCAGCACGGAGACGGCAGGGCGGCGGCACGGAGGTAAAAACGCACGGTTTCTCATTTCGCGGATTTTTTTCTATTTTTGTTAAAACAAATCAGGCGACACGATGAACAAGAATCTCGAACAATCCCTTTCGGACGGAAACAGGCCCCAGTACCGCTTCATGAAATACCGCATCCACAAAATCCTGCTGGTCTGCTGCAGCTACGACGGGTATATTCTCGAAGAAGACGGACATATCGAGTCGCAGATCAATCAGGAGTACCTCGACCTGAACATGTCGAACCCGCCGTCATTCACACGCGTCAGCTCGACGCGCGAGGCGCTGGACCTGCTCGGACGCGACGATTCGTTCGACTTCATCCTGACGATGTACAACGTGGGGGAACTGGACGTCTTCACGTTCGCCAAGATCGTCAAGGAGCGCCATCCGCAGATTCCCGTGGCGCTGCTCACCTCCTTCTCGAAAGACATCTACCGCCGCATCGAGGAGCAGGACCGTTCGGGACTCGACTACATCTTCGGCTGGCACGGCAACACCGACCTGATCATGGCGATCATCAAGCTGGTCGAGGACAAGATGAACGCCGAGGAGGATATCGTCGAGGGCGGCGTGCAGGCCATTCTGCTGGTCGAGGACTCGATCCGCTTCTACTCGACCTACCTGCCCGAACTCTACAAACTGATCCTGCTGCAGAACACCGAATTCCTGAAGGACGCCCTCAACGAACAGCAGCAGATCCTGCGCAAACGCGCACGCCCCAAGATCCTGCTCGCCACCAACTACGAGGAGGCCGTGGAGCTTTACGACCGTTACAAGAAGAACATGCTGGGCGTGATTTCCGACGTGGGGTTCGTACTCCACCGCAACGACCCGCCCGAAAGCGAGAAGCGCGACGCCGGCATCGACCTCTGCCGCCGCATCAAGGAGGACAACCCGCTGATGCCCGTACTGCTGCAGTCGTCGCAGACCGAATTCGAGGCGCAGGCCCGCGGGCTGGGAGCCGGATTCATCGCCAAGAATTCGAAAACGCTGCTCTCGCAGCTGCACGAATATATCGCCAAGGAGTTCGCATTCGGCGACTTCCTCTTCAAGGACCCCGATACGGGAGCCGTCATCGGCCGCGCCAAGGATCTGGCGCAGATGCAGGAGATGATCGCCACGATTCCCGACAAGGCGTTCGAATACCACACCTCGCAGAACCACCTCTCGAAATGGCTCTACTCGCGGGGGCTCTTCCCGCTGGCCGCGGCCATCCGCCGGGGCAACAAGAGCCAGTTCGCCACCACCGAAGAGCACCGCCAGCGCATCGTGAACCTCATCAAGGACTACCGCATCCTGCTCGGACAGGGCGTGGTGGCGCGCTTCGACACCGAGACCTACAGCGACGCGGTGGCTTTCGCCCGCATCGGCGAAGGGTCGCTCGGCGGCAAGGCCCGCGGTCTGGCGTTCATGAACTCGATGCTGCTCAAGCACCGCCAGTACGACAAGCACGACAACCTGCGCATCATGATTCCCCGCTCGGTGGTGATCGCAACGGACTATTTCGACGAATTCATCCGCAACAACGGACTCAAATACATCATTTCGCAGGAGTTTTCGGACGAGGAGATACTCTCGGAGTTCGTCAGTTCGACGATTCCCGTCAAACTGCAGCGCGAGCTGAAAGCCTACATCAAGACCGTCAGTACGCCGCTGGCCGTGCGGTCGTCGTCGAAGCTGGAGGATTCGCACTACCAGCCGTTCGCCGGCATCTACTCGACCTACATGATCCCCTATGTGGACAACGAGGACCAGATGCTGCGTCTGCTGCTCAAGGCGGTCAAGAGCGTATACGCCTCGGTCTACTTCGCATCGTCGAGGGCCTACCTCTCCTCGTCGCAGAACCTGATCTCGGAGGAGAAGATGGCCGTCATCATACAGGAGGTGTGCGGCACGGAGCAGAACGGACTTTTCTTCCCGACCTTTTCGGGCGTGGCGCGTTCGATCAACTACTACCCCATCGGCGACGAAGCTCCCGAAGACGGCGTGTGCAACGTCGCCATGGGACTGGGCAAGCTGGTCGTGGACGGAGGGCGCACGCTGCGCTTCTCGCCCCGCTATCCGCAGAAGGTGCTCCAGACCTCGACGCCCGAACTGGCGCTGCGCGACACGCAGAACGAAGTGCTGGCCCTGAGCCTGCAGCCCGAAGAGTTCCGCACGTCGATCGACGACGCGGTGAACCTGCGGCGGCTCGACATCGCCCAGATCGCCGAGCTGCGCAATTCGCGCTTCGTATGCTCGGTGTGGGACCGCGAGAACGAGCGCATCTCGGACAGCCCCTTCGACCGGGGCCGCAAAGTCATAACGTTCAACAACATACTGAAATACAACACCTTCCCGCTGGCGGAGATCGTCACCGACATCCTGCACATGGGCGCCGAGGAGATGCGCTGCCCCGTGGAGGTCGAATTCGCCGTCAATATGGACGTAGCGCCGGGGGAGCAGCAGATTTTCAACCTGCTGCAAATCCGCCCGATCATCGACAATCAGGACAACCGGCCGATCGACTGGAGCGCGGTGGACACCTCCGATGCGCTGGTCTACGGCGAGAACGCCCTCGGCATCGGCATGATGAACGACATCTCGGACGTCATCTACATCAAAAGCGGCACGTTCAGTTCGCTTTCGACCGAGAAGATCGCCGACGAACTGCTGGAGCTGAACCGCCGCATGCGCGACGAAAAACGCTCCTACATCCTCGTCGGTCCCGGCCGCTGGGGTTCGTCGGACCCGTTCCTCGGCGTGCCCGTCAAGTGGAACCACATCTCCGAAGCCAAGGTGATCGTCGAATGCGGCATCGAGAAATTCGACGTCGAGCCGTCGCAGGGCACGCACTTCTTCCAGAACGTCACCTCGCTGGGCGTGGGTTACCTGACGATCAGCCCCTTCCGCGGCGACGGCGTATTCCGCGAAGAGACGCTCGACAAATGCGCCGCGATCTACGAAGGCAGCTTCCTGCGGCAGGTGCGTTTCGAGCGTCCGCTGTGGGTCTGCATCGACGGCCGCTCGAACAAAGGCATCGTCAAAGAGACGCCGGACGAAGCGCGGGAAAAATAGCCCGCAGCGCACCGATACGACATTTTCCGGAGAAAAGGAGAAATAAATAACGAATTTTCGGAAAAAATCATGTTGCAGTTACAATTTATAAGAAATAGTTTTATATTTGTAATAAAGAAACAACCTTTAAAACTTCAGGCAATATGAACGTAAACAAATTAATGGCGGAACTTGAGCGCAAGCATCCCGGCGAAAGCGAATACCTGCAGGCCGTGCGCGAAGTTCTCATGACGGTAGAGGAAACCTACAACCAGCATCCGGAATTCGAGGCCAACCGTATCGCAGAGCGCATCGTGGAGCCTGACCGCAGTTTTACCTTCAAGGTGGTCTGGGTAGACGACAAGGGCGAGGTGCAGGTCAATACCGGTTACCGCGTGCAGTTCAACAACGCGATCGGTCCCTACAAGGGAGGTCTGCGTTTCCACCCCTCGGTGAATCCCTCGATCCTGAAATTCCTCGGTTTCGAGCAGATTTTCAAGAATGCGCTGACGACGCTTCCGATGGGCGGCGCCAAGGGCGGCTCGGACTTCAACCCCAAAGGCAAGTCGGACCGCGAGGTAATGCGCTTCTGCCAAGCCTTCATGGTCGAACTGTGGCGTCATATCGGTCCCGAAACAGACGTTCCGGCCGGTGATATCGGCGTGGGCGGCCGCGAAATCGGCTACCTTTACGGCATGTACCGCAAGCTGGCGCGCGAGAATACGGGCGTACTGACCGGCAAGGGCATGACTTACGGCGGTTCGCTGATTCGTCCCGAAGCGACGGGCTTCGGCGCGGTTTACTTCCTGCGCCAGATGCTCGAAAAGGCAGGCATGGACATCAAAGGCCAGACCATCGCCATATCGGGCTTCGGCAACGTGGCGTGGGGTGCGGCGACGAAGGCGACCGAGCTGGGCGCCAAGGTCGTGACGATTTCGGGCCCCGACGGCTACATCTACGATCCCGAAGGTCTCGACGCCGAAAAGATCGCCTACATGCTCGAACTGCGCGCTTCGAACAACGACGTGGTCGAGCCTTACGTCCATAAGTTCCCGAACGCGCAATTCTTCGCCGGCAAGAAACCGTGGGAGGTCAAGGTGGACATCGCCATGCCCTGCGCCACGCAGAACGAGCTGGACGGCGAGGACGCCAAGAAACTGCTGGCCAACGGCGTGAAGATCGTGGCCGAAGTCTCGAACATGGGCTGCCGCCCCGAAGCGATCGACGCCTTCATCGCGGCGAAAATCCCCTACGGACCGGGCAAGGCCGTCAATGCGGGCGGCGTAGCGACGTCGGGACTCGAAATGAGCCAGAACTCGCAGAAATACAACTGGACGGCCGAGGAGGTCGATGCCAAGCTGCATCAGATCATGTCGTCGATCCACCACGCATGTCTGGAATACGGCACCGAGAAGGACGGCTTCATCAACTACATGAAGGGCGCCAACATCGCGGGCTTCATGAAAGTCGCCAAGTCGATGGTCGAGCAGGGTGTGCTGTAAATTAACTGCCTAATAAAAGAGACCGAAAATGAAAATCATTTTCGGTCTCTTTATTTTCCCCCTCCCGTCACTTCACGCTCCTGCCTCCCAAATATTCCGCACCGCAGTTTTCACATTCAAGCCCGGTTTTCGCCCCGGTCAATGTCCATGAAATATACCCCTTATCACACTGGCCCGGGAGAAAGGGGTATGTCATATACAATCCTGACGGATTACAGGGCTGTTTTTTCGGCGAAACGCAAAAATATCCGGAACACAAAAGCGAATCCCCAGCCGTGATTCGCGTCCATATTTTAGGGGATTCAAGATCTCAGAACATCGCACTTACGGCCATGCCCAGCGTCAGTTTGTGCATCGCTACGCAGGAAGAGGAAACGAGCGGCGGAGCGACGTCGTAGTCGGCTGTAAAGCGCACGCTCAGATTGCGATTGACCAGATAGGTGGACGAAAAGCCCGTTCCGACCGTAAATCCGCCCCGGCCTTCGATCCTGTAGCCGGAAGTAGTGTAAGGTTTATAATGCTCATAACCGCAGAGAAGCTTCGAGCCGATGCGCCAGCGCGTCGAGAGCGGATAGGAAAAATAGGGACCTGCCGTCACGGAACAGCACTCGAATTCATCGTTCTGCGGGACGCCGTTTACGTTCATTTCCAGATTCGTCACCGCAAACCGCCCACCCACGCCGACATAGGGCGAGGCGAACCATGCACCCTGCACGCCGACCGTCGGTCCGACTTTGAAATCGGTGTGCATCCCCGCATAAGGCGTATAGGAGCCGGGAATGACCGTCAGCCCGACGGAAAACCCGACGAACGACGGATGCCGGTAGCGGTCGAAAACGACGTATGTTTCGCGGACCTTAAGCCCCTTCTCCTTGAATATCAGATCGGCGAGGAAATAGCCGAATTCGGTGGCGAGGATGCCGATACCCGCGCCTACCATGACGTCGCTCATCCAGTGGCGGTTGTTCAGTTGCCGCGTAACGCCCGTGAGGGTCGCCAGCGTATAGCCGCCGATGCTGTACCACGGACTGCGGTGCCCGTATTCCTTATGCAGCATCGTCGCCGTCATAAAGGCGGTCGCCGTATGGCCGGAAGGGAACGAATTGCGCGTGGAGCCATCGGGACGCATCACGCGGAAGGAGTACTTCAGCGAATTGACCGCCGCGGCCATCAGCCCGGCGGAGAAAGCGTCGGAGACCAGCATGCGTCCCCACGAGCTGCGGCTTTCGACGCCGCAGACCTTCATCCCGACCAGCAGGGCTGCGGGCGCATATTGCAGGTAATCGTCGTAATCGTGGTGGAACGACCTGACGTAACCGTTGCGCAGACGGCGGAAGTCGGTATCGTAAAGCGACACCACGGCTCCGCCCAGAATCAGCGGCACGGCGACGAAGGTCATGCGGTAACCTTTGGTCGAAGTCCGGCGGTCCACATACTGCGAGAAAGAACTTTCCGCCGCAGGGATCAGACACTCGTTGCCCAGACTGTCTTTAATCTGCGCCGAGACAGGACCGGAAATCAGGAACACCGCCGACAGACAAAGCAAAAAAGATCTCTTCATCCAGAGCCAGTCGTTCAACGTTTTCGCCGCAGGGCACGAATCGCTTCGCCGCCGATAGCCAGCAGCGAGGTGCAGCCGATGACGGCCGCCCATTCGCGCCACGCAAGCGGCTCGGTGCGGAACACCTCGCCGCCGAACTCGACGATGAGCACCTGTCCCGCGGCGATGGCCAGCAGGATGAGGAAAAACTCACGGCACCCGCGCAGGCAGGTAAAGACCGAATGGCGCGTCTCGAAGCCTTTGGCGTTGAACATGTTCCAGAACTGCAGGAAAACGAACGTCGAGAAGAAAAGCGTCAGCTGGCGCACGGTGAGTCCGCCTGCGGTGATCGTCCACCAGAAGAGCATGCCCAGCAGGACGGCGACCATGATGCCGCCGCAGATGAAGAGCGTGCGGGCCATGCCGGGCGTAATGATGAACTCGTCGCGCGGACGGGGTTTTTCGAGCATCACTTCGGGATTGGGCGGCAGCGAGGCCATCGCCATCGCCGCAAAGGTGTCCATGATGATATTGACCCAGAGAATCTGCACCACCGTCAGCGGCATGTCGGTGCCGAAAACCGCGCCGACGAAGCAGATCACGATCGCCGCGAAGTTGATCGTCAGCTGGAAAAGCACGAAACGCTGGATGTTGCGGTAAAGCGAGCGGCCCCACATGACGGCCGTCGCGATCGAAGCGAACGAATCGTCGAGCAGCGTGATGTCGCTGGCGTCCTTGGCAACGGAGGTGCCCGATCCCATCGAAAGCCCCACGTTGGCGAAGTTGAGCGCCGGGGCGTCGTTCGTACCGTCGCCCGTCACGGCCACCACCTCGCCGCACTGCTGCAACAGCCGCACGAGCCGCTGTTTGTCGAGCGGCCGGGCGCGCGACATGATCTTCAGTTCCCGCACGCGTCCGAGCAGCTCATCGTCGCTCATCGCCGCGAACTCCGTACCGGTCATGTGGTTGCGGTCGTTGTCGCGGGCATCGTCCCACAAGCCGATCTGGCGGGCGATCTCGCGCGCCGTAGCGGGAGTGTCGCCCGTAACGATCTTGACGTCTATCCCGGCGTTCAGGCAGCGCCGCACGGCGTCGGGGACATCCTCGCGCACCGGATCGGAGATAGCCGCCACGCCCGAAAAATGCAGCTGCGACGCCGCTACGGCACGCAGACAGTCGTCCTCGGCGGTTTCGGCCCACGCTATGGCGAGTGTACGCATCGCGCGGCCCTGAAACCCGGCCAGCTGCTCGGCGACCTGCGTATCCTTGCCGTCGGGGGCGCACATGGCGCGCACGATTTCGGGCGCACCCTTGACGCAGACGATCCGGCGGCCCGAAACGCCGCTTTCGATGATCGTCGCCATATATTTGCGTTCGGTCGAGAAGGTAAGCCGGTCGACGATCTTCGCCTCCGAGCGCAGGGGTTCGTAATCCTCGCCCTGCGAGCGCATCCACTCCAGCAGGGCGCCCTCGGTCGGGTTGCCTATAACGGCGCCCGAAGCGTCGAGGAAAGCCGTGGAGTTGGCGGCCACGATCTCGGCGAAATCATGCGCCGGAAGCGCATCGTAACGCACCAGTTCCTGCACGTGCATCCGGTTCTGGGTCAACGTGCCGGTCTTGTCGGTGCAGATGACCGTCACGGCGCCCATCGTTTCGCAGGCGTGCATGCGCCGCACGAGGTTGTTGGTCTTGAGCATGCGCCGCATGGACATCGCCAGCGACAGCGTAATGCTCATCGGAAGTCCTTCGGGAACGGCCATCACGATGATGGCCACCGAGACCATGAAAATGTGCAGCACCTGCTGCGATATTTCGAGCCAGTCGCGCTCGAACAACCCACCGACGAAGACCGCCTTGCCGAGCATGACGCAGAAAATAGCGACCGCAAGCGCAATGCCGGCCCGGCCGATGAGTTTCGAGAGGCGCGTCAACTGGCGGTTGAGCGGCGTCTGCTCGTCGCTCTGGACGGTCGCCTGCTCCGTGACGCGGCCCGCTTCGGTCGCATCGCCCACGGCCGTAGCAACCAGAACGCCGTAACCGTCCGCCACGGTCGTACCGCGCAGTGCGACGTTCGAAGGATAGGTCGCTTCGGAATCGAAATGCGCCTCGTCGACGGTTTTATCCACCTCCAGTTCGCCCGTGAGGGTCGATTCGTTGATGCGCAGCGACACAGCTTCGACCAGCTCGCCGTCCGCGGGCACGGTTTCGCCGCTTTCGATATAGACCACGTCGCCCACGACCACGTCGCGGCGGGGAATCTCGCGGATCGAGCCGTCGCGCATCACCTTGACCGGAATATCGTCGTTGACCTGATTCAGCCGGCGGAAACGCCGCATGGCGTCCCACTCGAACCAGAACCCGACGCAGGTCGCCAGAATAATGGCGCATATGATGCCGATCGACTCGGTGAAATCCTTGTGAACGGACCCGATGGCAAGCGACAGCACCGCGGCCAGCAGCAGAATGCGGATGATCGGGTCCTTGAACTTCTCGACGAAAAGCTTCCATGCCGAATCGTCTTTGGGCGGCGTGATGACGTTGTCGCCATGCGTCCGCCGGCTGTCTGCGGCCTCTTGCGAGGATAAACCTTTGGGATTGTAACGGATCATTGGTATGCAGTATTTAATTCAGGGAAAACTGCCGCGTCGAAGCGTCGAGCCGCACGGCGATGAACAACAAAATGGTAAACGCAATAAGCGACGAACCGCCATAGCTCATGAACGGCAACGGAATGCCCATCACAGGCATCAGGCCGATGGTCATGCCCACGTTCACCAGCACGTGGAACAACAGGATCGCGGCCACGCAGTAGCAGTAAATCCGGCCGAAAGGCTCCTGCTGCCGTTCGCCCATGCGCATCAGGCGCAGGATCAGCATGCAGAGCAGGGCCAGCACGACCATCGTCCCCAGAAAGCCCCACTCTTCGCCTACCGTACAGAAGATGAAGTCGGTATGCCGTTCGGGCACGAAGCCGTACTTGATCTGCGTGCCTTCGAGGAATCCCTTGCCCCAGAACCCGCCCGAACCGATGGCGATTTTCGACTGATTGACGTTGTAGTCCGTGCCGAGGGGATCGCTGATGATGCCCAGAAAACTCAGGATGCGGTCGCGCTGGTGCTGTTTGAGAATCGAATTGAAGATATAGTCGGTGGTGGGGAGGAAGATCATCGTGCAGAGAAAAAGCCCCACGGTAATCAGGGTGCTGCTCAGGTTCATGCGGAAGGCATAGACGAGCACGCCGACCAGCGACAGCAGCGTCACGGTCAGCAGGCAGGCGTGCAGGTCCATCACGCCGGGCGCGACGAGCGCCATCGTCATGCAGAGCAGGATGCTCGCCAGCGCCAGCGACGCCAGATAGATCAGGCGCGAGCGCCACTCCCCGGTCATCATCGCTTCGGAGAGCGTGCAGACCAGAATGATCGACACGAGCAGCGTCATGGGCGAAAGCAGGAACGACACGATGAACAGCGCGGCGATCAGCAGCACCGGGATGCAGAGCCACTTGTTGAGTCCCTCACGGTAAAGCACGAAGAGGAACGAGCCCAGTACGATACCCGAACCGGTGTCGTTCTGCAGGATGATGATGAAGAGCGGAATGCAGATCACCACGCCCACCTTGAAGAGGTCGCCCGGACGGTTGATCGAGAAGGAGTAGGCGCTCATCACGCGGGCCAGCGCGAGAGCCGTGGCGATCTTCACGAATTCGACGGGCTGCAGGCGGAACGAACCGAATTCGAACCACGCCTTGGCGCCATTCACCTCGCGGCCGAACAACAGCGCGCCCAGCAACAGCGCCAATCCCGCGAAATAGGCCGGATAGGCGAACATATGGTAGAACCGTTCGTCGAGCAGCAGCACCACGAGCGCCGTGGTCCACGCCACGCCGATCCACATCAGCTGCTTCATGTAGAAGTGCGAGAAGGAGAAGATATCGGCCGTGCCCTCGTCGTACGACGCCGAGGTGATCGACACCCACCCCGCCAGCACGATCAGCACGTACAGCAGGACCGTCCAGAGGTCCACTCCGTAAAAGATACTATGGCGGTTAGCGGTCATACGAAGGGTAATAGATGTTCATATTCTTGATATGCTCCAGCAGGGCCGGACGGCGGATCGTGTCGGTCAGGTAGTACTCCTCCAGCAGACTGGCGATCGGCAGGGCCGCCGAAGCGCCGAAACCGCCGTTTTCGACATAGACCGAAATGGCGATCTTCGGATTGTCCTTGGGCGCGAACGAGAGGAAGGTCGAGTGGTCGCGGCCGCGGGGATTCTCGGCCGTACCGGTCTTGCCGCAGACGTCGAGTCCTTCCAGACGCGCCGCCGTGGAGGTGCCGCCGACGTTGACGCCCCGCCACATGCCGTCGACGATCGGTTCGAAGTGCTTGGGATCGACCTTGGTATAGTGGCGTTCGTAAAAACGGCGGTCGAGCGAATCCTGCCCCTCGATCTTCTTGACGATATGCGGAATGTAGTAGTAGCCCCGGTTGGCGACGATGGCCGCGAGATTGGCCAGCTGCAAGGGCGTACAGCCCAGCGCATCCTGACCGATGGCCAGCGAAATGACCGTCAGCGAATTCCACGAACCCCTGTACTGGCGGTCGTAGTACGAGCGGTCGGGCACGTAGCCGTTGCCCTCGTCGAGGAAGTCGGAGCCGAGTTTGCGGCCGAAACCGAAACTCTCGACATACTCTTTCCAGACGTCGTAGCCGTCTTTCACGCTCTCGTATTTGCGGTTGTCGAGAATGTCGCGGAAGACATAGCAGAAATAGGCGTTGCACGAGGTCGCCACGGCGAAGCGCAGGTCCAGCGGCGAAGCGTGGGCGTGGCATTTCATGCGCCGGCGGCCGACCTGATAGCCTTCGTGGCAGACGTGCAGGTCCGAGGGCCTGAGCACGCCCTCCTGCAGCCCGATCAGGCCCTGCACGAGCTTGAAGGTCGATCCCGGCGGGTATTTGGCCTTCACGGCACGGCTGAAAAGCGGATGCCGCTTGTTGTAGATCATCTTCATGTAGTTGTTGCCGCGCTCCCGGCCGACCAGTTCGTCGGGATCGTACGTCGGCGAGGAGACCATCATCAGTATCTCGCCCGTCGAAGGTTCGATCGCCACGGCCGCCCCGACCTTGCCGCGCATCAGCTCCTCGCCCAGCAGCTGCAGGCGGGCGTCGATCGTGCTGACGAGGTAGCGCCCCGGTTCGGGCAGCGAGTCGTAAACGCCGTTCATATAGGAACCCTTGATCGCCCCGTGGGTGTCGATCTCCTGAATCTTCACGCCTTTCCGGCCTTTCAGCAGGGGTTCGTAAGCCGACTCCACGCCGCTCATACCCACATAATCGCCGGACTTGTAGTCCGGGTGGCGCTTCAGGAAATCGGCGTTCACCTCGCCCACGAATCCCAGCAGGTTGCCGCCCACCTTGCGGGGATAACGGCGGACCGTACGGTAGACGGCATAGAATCCCCGGAAGTTGCATTCGTCGAAACGCAGCTTGTCTTCCTTGGAGATATAGCTCGTCACCACGCGGGGCGCACGGGGGCGCATCCGGGCATTGGCAAGCTCCTTTTCGAGCTTTTCGCGCGAAAGGCCCAGCACCTCGCACATGCGCAGGGTGTCGAAGCCCTTCTTGTCGATCTCGCTGTAGATCACCATCAGGTCATAGCACTCGCGGCTCTGGACCAGATACTCCCCGTTGCGGTCGAAGACTTCGCCGCGCGGCGGATACTGCACCACATGGCGCAGCACGTTGGCTTTGGCCAGTTCGTTGTAGCGCGAGTCGACAAGCTGGATATAGGCCAGACGGCCGCCGATCAGCAGGAAGACGAAGAGCACCACGCACTGCAGGGTGCGCATCCGGACGAATCCTTCGGAGTCTCTCATACGCGCACGGGAAGTTTTGCGGTGAAAATACGGGCGATAATCCAGATAAAGGCCACCGACACGGCGCCGCTGACGACGATACGCACCAATGTACGCACGAGGTGCATCCACGAAAGGGCCTCAAGCGAGAAGAATACGGCATGGTGCAGGAGCACCAGCACGATCAGGTAATTCAGGAATACGCGCCGTCCGAGCCGCCCGGCGCAGGGGACGCCGCCTTCGCGGAGATCGTCACGGGTATACAGCGTCCGCAGGAGCGCCGGACGCACGAAGGCGACAAGCAGCGTGGCAATGGTGTTCACGCCCGCGGCTCCCATGGCGAAATCCATCGTCACGCCCATGGCCAGTCCCGACGCAAGCAGCGCCACGGGCGGCGTATCCAGCGGCAGCAGGGCGACGAACGCCACGTAGACGAGCGGATTGAGGTAGATGCTGATCGACAGGTTGTCGAACAGAAAGACCTGCAAAAGCACCGTCACGACGAAGAGCGAAATGTATGGAAGCGTTCTGTGCATTTAGTTCAGCCGGGTATGTTGTTCTACTTTTTCACTGTTCTGCAAATCGCGGATTTCGGTCAGGTCGCGGTTCTCGACCAGAATCACATCCGTCAGGCGCGACATTTCGGCCGCCAGCCGCACGCGCACCTTGAACGCCGTGCGGGTTTCGTTCAGCTCGGCGCTTTCGACCCAGCCGATCAGCACGTCGGCGGGAAAATACTGCGAGAAGCCCGTGGTCACGACCTCCTGTCCGGGCTGCGGATCGGCGTACTTCGACAGTTCGTCCAGCACCACGGTGTGAGGGTCGGCGCCGTCCCAGTAGATCGAACCGAAATAATCGGAGCCCACCAACTTGCCGCTGGCGCGGAACGAGGTGTTGAGCACCGACATCGCCACCGAATAGCGCTCCGTGCAGTCGACCACATAGCCCGCCATCGAGCCGTCGGACGCCAGCAGCGCCATCTCCTCGGCCACTCCGTCGCGGCGGCCGCGGTTGAGAACGACGAGGTTCTGCGCACGGTTGACCGTATTCGAAGCCACCGACGCGGTGATGACGCGGTATTTCGAGATTCCGACGTCCTGCATGTAGCTGTCCAGCCGCGCGGCGGTCTCGGCCTCCTCGTACACGGCCAGCCGCTCTTTCATCTCGGCCACGTGCGCGAGCAGGTCGCGGTTCTCGCGTCCGAGCGAAAAGTAATGCCGGATGCCCGCGAACATGCCGTGCACGCCGCCGACCACCTGATTCGAACGCGCCAGCAGCCGGGCCTGCGTGTAGTAGGTCGAGTGGGCGTAATAGCTGACGGCTATCGCTTCGAGCACGACGAAGAGCACCATGACATAGATGCTTCGGATAAACTCTAAGAGCTTGCGCACGGGTTCTCGTTAATTTAAGATTGCGGACACTATGCCCGCAATCCGTATTCATTTATTCACCTCTCACCTCCGGCCGGGCCGGAGTGCGTTACAACTATTTCATTAAGAACGAGAAGCGGTTGATGTTCTTCAGCGCGATGCCCGTACCGCGCGCAATGGCGCGCAGGGGGTCTTCGGCGATGTGGAACGGAATGCCGGTTTTCTCGTTCAGGCGCCGGTCCAGCCCCTTGATCAGAGCGCCGCCGCCGGCCAGATAGATGCCGTTCTTCACGATGTCGGCATACAGTTCGGGCGGCATCGATTCGAGCACCTTCATCAGCGCGGCATCGATCTTCGTGAGCGACTTTTCGAGCGCATAGGCGATCTCGCTGTAGCTGAGCGACACGGTCTGGGGCAGGGCCGTCAGCATGTTGGGACCCGTCACCACGAAGTCTTCGGGCTCCTCGTCCAGATCGGAGACGGCCGCACCGATCGAACACTTGATGGCTTCGGCCGTACGTTCGCCGATACGGATATTGTGCTGCTGGCGCACGTAGCTCTGAATGTCGTTGGTGAAGACGTCGCCGGCGGTGTTGATCGACTCGGAGCAGACGATGCCGCCCAGCGAGATGCAGGCGATCTCCGACGTGCCGCCGCCGATGTCGATGACCATGTTGCCTTCCGGAGCCTCGACGTCGAGACCGGCGCCCAGCGCCGCGGCCATCGGCTCGTAGATCATGTAGACCTCGCGGCCGCCGGCATGCTCGGCGGAGTCGCGCACGGCGCGGATTTCGACGTTGGTCGAACCCGACGGAATGCAGATCACCATACGCAGCGAGGGGGCGAAGAGACTGCCCGAAGTCTTGACTTTCTTGATCATGCCGCGCAGCATCAGCTCCGTGGCGTTGAAATCGGCGATCACGCCGTCCTTCAGCGGCCGGATCGTCTTGATGTTAGGGTTGGTCTTCTCGTGCATCTGGCGCGCCTGATGGCCGATGGCCACGACCTTGCCCGTATGCACGTCGAGCGCCACGATCGACGGTTCATCGACCACGACCTTGCCGTTGTAGATTATCAGCGTGTTGGCCGTACCGAGGTCGATGGCCAGCTCCTGTGTCAGTGAAAAAATTCCCATAGTGCTACACCCAACTGTTATATTTCCTTAATTATTTTATAATCAACGTTCTGTATCTCGCCCGGCCTAACCTCCCGCCGGGGCTGCCGCCGTAAGGCGACATATCCGGACAAAGGTAACAAAAAGCGAGGGATATTTTTACATTTTTTTATTATTTTTTTTAATTACATTTGTAGACCGAAACAATCGATCCGTACATGGAATACAAAATCGGAAAAGAGGCCCGCTGCGCCGTGATCGGCTACGGCAGCTGGGCGACGGCCATCGTGGGGCTGCTCGCCGCGAACGAAGCCCGCGTAGGCTGGTACGTCCGCAATCCCGAAGTGCTCGAAGGACTGCTCGGCGAAGGCCGCAACCCCCGCTATCTGAGCGACGTGGAGTTCGACCGCCGGCGCATCGCCCCCTCCGACGACCTCGAGGAGGTGGTCCGCGAAGCCGACATCGTCATTCTGGCCACTCCGTCGGCCTACCTCAAGACGTTCCTCGAACCGCTGACGGTCTCGCTGCAGGACAAATTCGTCGTCTCGGCCATCAAGGGCATCGTTCCCGGCGACTACAAGACCATCGTCGAATACGTCCACGACCGCTACGACCTGTCGTACAAACAGATCGGCATCATCACCGGCCCGTCGCACGCCGAGGAGGTCTCGCGCGGCAAGCTCTCCTACCTCACGGTGGTCTGCACCGACCCGGAGAACGCCCAGATGCTGGGCGAGAAATTCGCCACGGACTACATTCACCTGAGCTACTCGACCGACCTGTACGGCATCGAGTACGCCGCCATCCTGAAAAACATCTACGCCCTCTCGGTCGGCATCGCCGTCGGGCTGGGTTACGGCGACAACTTCCTCGCGGTGCTGATCGCCAACAGCGCCGGAGAGATGCGCCGTTTTCTGGAAGAGAGCTATCCGGCCGAGCGCGACACGCTGGTGTCGGGCTATCTGGGCGACCTGCTGGTGACCTGCTACTCGGTCTACAGCCGCAACCGGCGGCTGGGACTGCTCATCGGCCACGGCTGCACGGTCAAAAGCGCCCTCAACGAAATGACGATGGTCGCCGAAGGCTACTTCGCCGCCGACTGCATCCGTCACATCAACGCCCGCCACAAGATCGAAATGCCGATCGCCGAAATGGTTTACAACGTGCTCTACAAAGGGGCTTCGGCGCGCAAGTGCATGAAAGAACTGACATCCAAATTAATTTGACAATAACATGGAAACTCTGAAATTAGACATCTCCAAAACGGGCGTTGCGGTTTCGGCCGCAATGCAGGCCAAGGCGCAGGCGGCCAACGCCCTGCTCGAATCGGGCAAAGGCGCCGGCAGCGACTTCCTCGGCTGGGTGCACCTGCCCTCGTCGATCACGCCCGACCGGATCGAAGCCATCGAGAAGCAGGCCGCGAAGCTCCGCGAGAAGGCCGAAGTGATCATCTGCATCGGCATCGGCGGCTCGTATCTGGGCGCCAAGGCCGTGCTCGAAGCCATGAGCGATTCGTTCAAGTTCCTGCACAAGAAGCGAACGGAACCCGTCGTGGTGTTCGCAGGCCAGAACATCTCGGAGGATTACACCCACGAACTGCTCGAAGCCGTGAAGGAGTACTCGATCGCCACGATCGTCATCTCCAAGTCGGGAACCACGACCGAACCGGCCATCGCTTTCCGCCTGATCAAAGCCGAGATCGAAAAGCGTTACGGCAAGCAGGAAGCCGCCGAGCGCATCGTGGCCATCACCGACAAGGCGCGCGGCGCGCTGAAGACGCTCGCCGACAACGAGGGCTACCCGACGTTCGTCATTCCCGACGACGTGGGCGGACGCTTCTCGGTGCTGACTCCCGTGGGCCTGCTGCCGCTGGCGGCCGCCGGCGTGGACATCGCCGCACTGGTGCGCGGCGCGCAGGAGATGGAGCGCGCGACGGCCGACGGCACGCCGTTCGAAAAGAACCCGGCGGCAGTTTACGCAGCCGTGCGCAACGAGCTGTACGAAGGCGGCAAGAAGATCGAGATTCTCGGCTCCTACGAGCCGAAGCTCCAATACATCAACGAGTGGTGGAAACAGCTCTACGGCGAGAGCGAAGGCAAGGACGGCAAGGGCATCTTCCCGGCCAGCGTGACGCTGACGGCCGACCTGCACTCGATGGGACAGTATATTCAGGACGGCGAACGCACGCTGTTCGAAACGATCATTTCGGTCGCCGAACCCGCCGGCAAGGTAGTCGTCGAAGCCGACGGAGAGAATCTCGACGGCCTCAACTTCCTCGCAGGCAAGCGCATTTCGGAGATAAACCGCATGGCCGAGCTGGGCGTGCAGTTGGCCCACGTGGACGGCGGCGTCCCGAACATCCGCATCGAGATTCCGCAGATCGACGCGCATGCCGTCGGCTCGCTGCTCTACTTCTTCGAGCGCGCCTGCGGCATCAGCGGCTACATTCTCGGCGTCAATCCGTTCGACCAGCCCGGCGTGGAGGCGTACAAGAAGAATATGTTCGCCCTGCTGGACAAACCCGGCTACGAAGAGGCTTCGAAAGCCATCAAGGCACGGCTGTAACGCCCGCACATAAGGCAAGAAGGCGGAGTCTCCGGACTCCGCTTTTTATTTTGCCCGAATCTACCGGGGCCGTCCATGAAAAACAGCTTCCCGTTGGCACAAAAAATGCTTCCGGAAATTTATTCCACCGTCGATATGATTATGAAAGGACGTCCGTTATTGGTTCTGCTGCTGTTCGCGGCATCGGCAGTCATCCTCGCAGGGATGTACTACGCCGCAACGCGCGAGGGAACGACGACACGGCAGGACAAATGGGCCGGCGTGCTGTCGGACCTCGACGCATGCAGCCGCCGCAAGCACGTCAAATCGGCGCAGTACGACCATTTCGCGGGCATCGCCCGGCAAGAGCGGGAACACGACGCCGAACGGCTGTTCCGGGCCATGGCCCATGCCGAGCGACTTCAGGAGTACAACTGCGCCAACGCCATCGTCCGGCTCGGCGGCCGCTACGCACCGCCGGAGCACGTCACCGTTTTCCGGGGTACGACCGACGACAACCTGCGACGGAGCATCGACTTCGCACGCCGTCCGCCGGAGGAGCTGCATGCAGACGACATCGAGCGCGCCCTGCAAAGCGGCAACCGCTATGCGGCCCGCGTGCTGATCTGGGCGAGGTCCGGGGACATGCGGCATCTGGCGCTGATGGAGACCTGCCGCCGCCGGCTGGCGGCCAACGGACCTGCGGACGCACGGAATGAGATCGCCGGCAGGAGGGCAAATAATGGCACGGCAGGCGTCCCGGCGAACGGGACGGCCCGCGCTTCAGGACGCGGAACAGCAGAAGGTTCGGAAAACAGTCGGCCGGACGCTACGGCAGACAACGCACCGAAAGGCTATCTGGTCTGTCCGACCTGCGGCAACATCTATCCGGCGGGGTGCAGCGATTCCTACTGCCCCTGCTGCCTGACCGACGGGCGGAGGTTCGTCGCGTTCGAAGATTGACGCACCGCCGAATCCGGATTTTCACACGCCTTTCGCGAGCCGCGCGACCGAATCGGCCAGAGAGGATTCCCAGCGCACGTCGTATCCGAACCACCCGACATGGATCAGGGGCTTGGTTTTGCCGTGGAAATCGCTGCCGCAGGTCATCAAGGCCCCACGGCGCCGGACCAGCGGCGCGAAATAGGCGATCTGCCGATCATCGTGGTAATTATTGAAAACTTCCAATCCCTCGGCCCGCGCTCCAGCAACTTCTCGACGATACGCTCCCGGCCCCGCAGATTGAGTCCGGGATGCGCGACCACCGGCACGCCCCCGTTGTCGCGAACCAGCTCGACGGCGTCGCGGAAGCTCATATATTCCACCGGGACGAAAGCGGGCCTGCCCTGCGCGCCGAAGTCGAGGTGAAAGTTGATATAGGGCATATCTCCGCGCGCGCCGCCCTTCCGGTAGGGAGCCAGCAGCGGCGTATCGCATGCGGGGTCGGAGAGCATCACTTCGGCGATCAGCTCCAGCGTCGGCAGCTTGCCCGCCGCGGCGGCCAGCACGGCCTGCTCATCGACGGCGAAGCCCAGCCGACGGAGCTTCCCGACCGTCTCGCCGAACGACGCCATGACCTTGGCGGCGACGGTCTCTTCCAGCGCACGGAAATCGGGAGACTTCCAGTCGATGCGATAGCCCAGCAGATGCAGGTCCGTACCCTCGAAGCTGCAATCGATCTCGATACCCGGCACGAACTCCAATCCGGCCTGCAAAGCCCCGTCGCAGGCTTCGTCCAGCCCCCGCACGGTGTTATGGTCCGTCAAGGCGAAGAGGTCAACGCCCCCGGCGGCGCATTTGCCGACGATGTCGGCGGGACGGAACTCTCCGTCGCTGCTGTATTGCGAATGAATATGTAAATCGGCACGAATCATAAGCTACAATTATTATGGGCGCCCCTTTCAGGAATGTAAAGATAAGGACAAACGGCCGCAAAACAAAATCCGCCCCGGACGGACTTGCCGTTCGGGGCGGACCGTATCGTCCTGAGGCGGGAAACTACTCCTCCTCGGCCTCCTTCATGTTGTGGTAGACGTTGGTCACGTCGTCGTCCTCTTCGAGTTTCTCGACGAGTTTTTCGATCGACTCGCGGCCCTCGGCGTCCAGCTCCTTCGTATCGGTGGGCAGGTAAACCGACTCTCCCGACACGATCTCGTACCCCTTGTCGTCGAGCCATTTCTGGATGGCGCCGAACGACTCGTAGGGAGCGTAAACCGTAACGCCGTCCTCTTCGGGATAGAACTCGTCCACGCCCAGATCGATCATCTCCAGTTCGAGCTCCTCCATATCGACGCCTTCGGCCGGGCGGAACTTAAAGACGCACTTGTGGTCGAACATGAACGCCACGCTGCCGCTGTTGCCCAGCGTACCGCCGCATTTGTTGAAATACATGCGCACGTTGGCCACGGTGCGGTTGGTGTTGTCGGTCGCGGTCTCCACGAGGAATGCGATGCCGTGCGAGCCGTATCCTTCGTAGATGACCTCCTTGTAATCGGCGGCATCTTTCTCGGTGGCGCGCTTGATGGCGCGTTCGACGTTCTCCTTGGGCATGTTCTCGGCCTTGGCGTTCTGCATCAGAATACGCAGACGGGTGTTGCCCGAAGGATCGGGTCCGGCGGCCTTGACCGCGATCTCGATCTCTTTTCCCAGTTTGGTGAACGTGCGGGCCATATGTCCCCAACGCTTCATTTTACGCGCTTTGCGATACTCAAAAGCTCTTCCCATATGAATTTTTCGTTATTATTTTTCGTTCGTGGTGCAAAGGTATAAAATTAAGAATTAAAAATTAAGAATTACGGCCAAAATTTATTATGCGCGGCGCGTATGCGGATTTTGGGATATTTGTGTAATTTTGCGCAGCACTAAATCCGGTAATTATGGAAATCAAAAGCAGATTCGACCATTTCAACATCAACGTCACCGACCTCGGACGCAGTCTCCAATTTTACGACAAGGCGCTGGGCCTGAAAGAAACAGGCCGCAAGGAAGCGGGCGACGGAAGCTTCATACTGGTTTATCTGGGCGACGGGGAGACGGGATTCCGCCTCGAACTGACATGGCTGCGCGACCACGCCGGCGCCTATGAACTGGGCGAAAACGAGAGCCATCTCTGCATGCGCGTGGCGGGCGATTACGACGCCGTCCGCGAATACCACCGCGCCATGGGCTGCATCTGTTACGAGAATCACGACATGGGGCTTTATTTCATCAGCGATCCCGACGACTACTGGATCGAGGTGCTGCCCGTAAAATAAGCGGAATACCCATACGGCGTCATTCACGCGCCGCCGGCCGAAGCCGCGGCGCGCGAAACGGCGCAAAACCGCAGCGCATGCGGCCCGAAGGGCGGCGGCGCGTCAAAACAAACACCTATGCAAAACAACACCGAATTGCAGCGGGAGGCCGATGAGGCGGTCCGCGTGATGAAAGCGGGAGGCATCATCCTCTACCCCACCGACACGGTCTGGGGGCTGGGCTGCGACGCGACCAACGCCGAAGCCGTGGAGCGCATCTACAAACTCAAACGGAGCGAAAACAAGAAGTCGATGCTCGTGCTGTGCGCGTCGGCCGACATGGTCGTGCGCTACGTAAACAAGGCTCCCGGCATCGCGTTCGAGGTCATGGAGCTGGCGACCAGCCCGCTGACGGCGATCCTTCCGGGAGCGGCCGGCGTCGCCGAGAACCTGATTCCCGAAGAGCGGACGCTCGGCGTGCGGATTCCCGACCACGAATTCTGCCGCCGGATACTGCGGGGGCTGGGGCGGCCCGTGGTCTCGACCTCGGCCAACATTTCGGGCGAGGCGACGCCCGCAGGACTCGCCGAAGTGTCGCGCGAGATCATCGACGGCGTCGATTTCGTCGTCAATCCCCGCTTCGAGGGCAAGCCCACGAAAAAGGCGTCGTCGATCATCGCCTTCGGCGAGGGCGGCGAAGTGAAAATCATACGCGAATAACACACATGGCAAAAACGTTGGAAACCTTCATCCAGAAGCGCTTCTCGGACGTCGATCCGTTCCAGCATGTGAACAACGTCTCGCAGCAGATGTATTTCGACGTGGGAAAAATGGAGTATTACGAAAAGATACTCGGCGACGAGGTGCTGCTCGGCGATCTGCGCATCGTCACCGTCTCCACTTCGACCTCGTACATGGATCAGATCCGCCTGCACGACAGGGTGCGCGTCACGACCACCTGCGAGAAGATCGGCAACAAAAGCCTCACGCTCTTCCAGCGGCTGCTCGCCGGCGACCGGGTGTGCAGCGAGAGCCGCTCGGTGATGGTCGCATTCGACTTCTCGCGGCAGCAAAGCATGCCCGTGCCCGATGCGTGGCGCGAACGCCTGCTGGCGGACTAGGCCCGCAGTTTCCCGTCGCTGCCCACGGGCGGCAGTCCGTGGCGGACGTAATACTTATAGCCGATCACCACCAGCACCACGCCTGCGAAGATGAAGACAAGGGCCACGACGTTGGCCGTGTCGAAGACGGCCTGACCGCGGACGATGGCCAGAATTCCGGCGGTCACCGGCTGGATATAGCGGTAGAGCGCCGTATGGACCGAGGTGAGTTTCTCCGTACCCCGGTACAGCAGGTACATGGGCAGGACCGTGCCCAGAATCAGGATATAGGCCAGTTCGGCCTGCGCCTGAAGGGGCAGTTTCAGGAACTGCGTATGGGCGATGTATTTCCAGAAGAATGGCGCCGTCACGGCCAATCCGATGATGTAGTACCACCCCATCACCACCAGCGTTCCCAGCCGTTCGAGCTGGGGTTTGATAATCACCGTATTGATGGCGATCGCCACCACGGCCACCAGCACCAGCGCGTTGCCGTAGGCGCGGCTGCCGTGGGTGAGCACGAACCCGTGGTCGAAGAGCAGGACGGCGGCGCCGATCAGGGCGCAGACGACGCCCACGACCCGCGCCCTGATGTATTTGTGCGGGTGCATCAGGTGGTCCGTGATCAGCGTCACGGCGGGACCGAGGGTCGAGATGATCGAAGCGTCGATGGGCGAGGTGTAGGACGATCCCCACAACAGCATGTACATCCAGCCGTAGACAATCAGCATCGTGACGATCAGGATATTGCCCGCGTCGCGCCAGCGGATGCGGAACGACTGCTTCGAGAAGAGCGCGAAGGGAATGAAGAACACCGCCGCCGAAAGGACCTGAAGCATGAATATCTGCTGGAAGTCCAGATAATTGCGCGTAAGGGAGACATAGAACGAAAAGTTCGCTCCGAAAAAGAGGTTGGCAAATACCAGATCGATATTGTAACGCGTTTTGCTCACGGGAATTCCGAGGGGCAATTATTACACCAAATTTTACCTATATTTGCCGCGTCAATCCCGCAATGACATGGACAAAGGAAAACTGAAAGGCCACGCGGCCCTCTGGGTCGCAAATCTCGTCTGGGGCCTCAACGCGCCGATCGGCAAGAGCGTGCTCTGGTCGGAGAGCAATCCCGGCGGGGTCAGTCCGTTCGCACTGAGCGTCTACCGCATGCTGGGCGCCTGCCTGCTATTCTGGAGCGTTTCGTTTTTCCTGCCCCGCGAGAGAGTCGCACGGCGCGACATCGTGCTGCTGCTCTTCGCGTCGGTGTTCGGCATCCAGCTCAACCAGATGCTTTTCCTCTGGGGGCTGTCGCTCACCTCGCCCATCGACTCGTCGATCATCGCCACGGTGGTCCCCGTACTGACGATGGTGCTGGCGACGCTGTTCCTGCGCGAGCCGATCACATGGCTCAAGGCGGGCGGCGTGTTCCTCGGCTGCGCCGGGGCGCTGCTGCTGATTCTGGTCAGCCGGCACGGGACGGGGCACACGAGCAGCGTCAAGGGCGACGTATTGTGTCTCGTCAGCGCGGTCAGCTACGCCACCTACCTCACCGCTTTCCGCAACGTAATCGTCAAATATTCGCCCGTAACGACCATGAAGTGGATGTTCCTCTTCGCGGCCGTCGTCGCTGCCGCGGTCTATTACCGGCCGCTCACGGCGGTGGACTACGCCGCGCTCGCGCCCCGGACATGGGCCGGAATCGGCTACGTGGTCGTCTGCTCGACCTTCCTCTCCTACTTCATGGTGCCGATCGGACAGCGTTACCTGCGGCCCACGGTGGTGTCGATGTACAACTACGTACAACCCGTCGTGGCGGTGCTTTTCTCGGTTGCAATCGGTCTCGACTCCTTCGGGTTCACCAAGGCCGCAGCGGCCCTGTGCGTCTTCGCCGGGGTCTGGCTGGTGACCAAATCCAAATCGCGGGCGCAGGTGGAGGCGGAAGCGGGCATGAAAAAAGGTTGAGTATCTGCAACTCAACCTTTTGATTTACAAATACGCCCTGAACGGACAAGACCGTTTTCAGAGGTTCTGAACCGCGGCTTTGGTCAATCCCTTCTCCGCCGCCAGCCGCTCCATCAGGGCGTAGGCCGCGTCGTAATCGTTGGGAATTTCGCCGTCGAGAATGGCGTTCTTGATCACCTCCTTGATGTCGCCGATGGCACGGCAGGGACCGATGCCGTAGGTCTGCATGATGATCTCGCCCGTGATCGGCGGCTGGAAGTTGCGGATGCGGTCGCGCTCCTCCAAATCCTTCATCTTGCGGCGCACCAGCTCGAAATTGGCCAGATAGCGTTTGACCTTGGCGTCGATGCCCGAAGTGATGTCGGCTTCGCACAGGATCATCAGCTGCTCCACGTCGTCGCCCGCCTCGAACAGCAGACGCCGCACGGCCGAGTCCGTGACCAGATCTTCGGAGAGGATGATCGGCCGCAGGTGGAGGAAAACCAGCTTCTGCACGAATTTCATATGCTCGTTGAGCGGCAGCTTCAACTGCCGGAAGATCGCCGGCACCATCTTCGAGCCGAGGACCTCGTGGCCGTGGAACGTCCAGCCGACCTTGGGATCGTAAGCCTTCGTCAGCGGCTTGGCGATGTCGTGCAGCACGGCGGCCCAGCGCAGCCACAGATCGCCGCTGCGGCGGGCGACGTTGTCCAGCACCTTGAGCGTATGGATAAAATTGTCCTTATGGGCATGCGCGCCCCGCTTCTCGACGCCCTTGAGGTTGTGCATCTCCGGGAAAATCAGCTCCAGAAGCCCCGTCAGCTCCAGCAGTTCGAAGCCCATCGAGGGTACGGGCGAAAGGACGATCTTGTTAAGTTCCGCAGCGATGCGTTCGCGCGACACGATCCGGATGCGGTGCGCATTGCGGCGGATGGCGTCGAAGGTCTCGCCTTCGATCGTGAACCCCAACTGCGACGCGAAGCGCACGGCCCGCATCATGCGCAGCGGGTCGTCCGAGAAGGTAACGTCGGGATCGCACGGCGTGCGGATGACGCACTCTTCGAGGTCGTCCATGCCGTCGAACGGGTCGACCAGCTCGCCGAACGAACCGGCGTTGAGCGACCACGCCATGGCGTTGATCGTGAAGTCGCGGCGGCGCTGGTCGTCTTCGAGCGTGCCCGCCTCGACCTGCGGTTTGCGCGAATCCTGCGTATAGGACTCACGGCGGGCGCCCACGAACTCGACCTCGACGCCCTTGTGGCGGAGCATGGCCGTGCCGAAGGTCTTGAATACCGAGACCTTGGCGTGCAGTTCGCTGCCCAGCGCTTCGGCCAGCGCGATACCGCTGCCCACGACCACCACGTCGATGTCGGTCGAGGGGCGGCGCAGGAAATGGTCGCGCACGTAACCGCCTACGACGAAAGCCCTCACGCCCTGCTCCTCGGCCAGACGCGAGATTCGCCGGAATATGGGATTCGTCAGCGGCACGCGGCTACCTCACGAATTTTTCGATCACCGTCTTCCACGCCAGATAGCCCTCGCCCATCAGGTGCAGGCCGTCGTTGGTGTACTGCTTGTCGAGCATGCCCTTCTCATCGACCAGCGCGGAATAGACGTCGACATACATCACGTTCTTGCGCCCTTCGCAAAGCGTTTCGAGCAGCTTGTTGGTCTCGATGATCTCGGCGCCCTTCTTCCAGTGGTTCTTCGGCTTGGCCTTCGTATCCACGCCGTTTACGGGAAGGATGCTCTGCACGTAGATCTTCGTCCACGGCGACTCCTCGGCGAAACGGTCGAGCAGTTTTTCGACATTGGCGGCGACCTCTTCGGGCGCGATACCGACAGCCAGATCGTTGGTGCCGATCATCAGGAACAGCTTTTTGGGATGGCCGTTGATGATCGGATCGAGCCGGTCGAGCAGCCAGCCGGAACGGTCGGCGCTGATGCCGCGGTTCTTGACATGGCGGTTGTTGAACAACTCGGCCCACTCGCCGCCGTCGGTGATGCTGTTGCCGAGGAAAACGATGTCGTTGCCGCGAATCGGCAACTGCTCGAAAAGACTGCGTTTCTGGTAGTTGTATTCGCTCTGGGCGAACGATGCGGCAGCAAGGAGAAGCGCCGCGGCAAGGAGAACGATTTTTTTCATGGTCGGCTTCTTTTTATCATTTTCTATTTATCGGAGTTCGCGTTTGTAAAGCTGGACCGTGTTTTCCAGCCCGTAATAGAGCGCGTCGCAGATCAGCGCGTGGCCGATCGAGACTTCGTCGGTCCACGGGATGCGGCTGACGAAAAAGCGCAGGTTTTCGAGATTGAGGTCGTGTCCGGCATTCAGGCCGAGTCCCTGACGGCGGGCCTCCTCGGCCGCCGCGAGATAGGGCGCCAGCGCGGCTTCGGCGCCGGCGGGGTATTCGCGGGCGTAGGCCTCGGTATAAAGCTCCACCCGGTCGGCGCCGCAGGCCTTCGCCCCGGCGACCATCGCCGGATCGGGATCGACGAAAACCGAGACCCGGATGCCTTTCTCATGGAACCGCGCCGTGACTTCGGTCAGGAATCCGCGGTTGGCAAGCGTGTCCCACCCGGCATTCGACGTAATGGCGTCATGGGCGTCGGGCACGAGGGTCACCTGCGTCGGCACGACCTCCAGCACCAGATCGACGAAGCTCGGAATCGGATTGCCCTCGATATTGAATTCGGTGGCGAGGACCCGTTTCAGGTTCCGCACGTCGTCGTAGCGGATGTGGCGGGCGTCGGGACGCGGATGGACCGTGATGCCTTCCGCGCCGAAACGCTCGATATCGAGGGCCGCACGGACCACGTCGGGAAGATTTCCGCCGCGCGAATTGCGCACCACGGCAATCTTATTGATGTTTACACTCAACTTTGTCATAAAATTCGCTATATTTGCATTCGGGAGCCGCCTGCGGCCGCTGCCGGATGAAGCCGGAATGCGGACTGCGCCGTCCCCGATGTTGAACCAAGTTGCGCCGGGCGATCCGGACGAGGCACGAACCGGCTTCCTGTATCGTCTTGGCGTGGTAAAGTTACTTATTTTTTCGAAACTCCGCCGATGAAAATCATACTTTTTTCCCGCCGCCAGCTGCCTCACACCGCCGGGGAGATCTGCCAGCTGTTCGAAGCCTTCCGCATTTTCGGGTTCGACTACGCCGTCAACGAGGAGTTCGCGCCTCTGGCCGAAGAGCTTACGGGCATCCGCATTCCGCCGGAAAAGATCTACGGACAATGCACGGGCAAACAGCCTGCCAATTCGGTGATGGTCTGCTACGGCGGCGACGGCACGCTGCTCGAAGGCGTGCACCGTCTCTGCGGCGCGCCGATTCCCGTCATGGGCATCAACGCCGGGCATCTGGGCTTCCTGACCAGCGCCCCGTCCGCCGGCCTGAACCTGATCTTCAAGGAGATCGCGGAGGGGCGTCTCACCACCGAGGCCCGCTCGATGATCGAAGTCACGGGCGACTACGCCGAGCAGCCCGACACCACACTGGCGCTCAACGAATTCACCGTTCAGCGCCACGGCGCAGGCATGATCTCGGTCGAAACTTACGTGGACGACCAGATGGTCGCCACCTACCACGGCGACGGCGTCATCTTCTCGACGCCGACCGGCTCGACGGCCTACTCGCTCAGCGCGGGCGGCCCGGTCGTAGCTCCGACGTGCGCCTGTCTGGTGATCTCGCCGCTGGCGCCGCACAACCTGACGATGCGCCCCGTGGTCATTCCCGACACCGCCGTCATCACGCTTCACGTACACACGCGCCGCTCGGACGCATTCGTCACTCTGGACAACCGCGTCTATGCCGTCGGGCAGGAGGCGACATTCACCGTCAAACGCGCCGAACAGAAGATTTTTTTGGCCGTACCGCACAATATATCATTTTACGACACGTTACGGAATAAAATGATGTGGGGCATCGACATCCGCAGTTAATGCCCTGCACAAAAACGGTGTAAAGTTGTTCATTTAATAGGTATTTTTCATTTTTATTCCCTATATTTGTGCCCTAATATGAGCGAGCAGAATCGCATACCGCAACACGTCGCCATCATCATGGACGGCAACGGCCGCTGGGCCGAGTTGCGCGGCAAAGAGCGTTACGAAGGCCATGTCGCCGGCGTCGAACCCGTACGGGCGTCGCTGCGCGCCGCCGCGCGCTGGGGTGTGAAGTACCTGACGCTCTATGCGTTCTCGACCGAAAACTGGGGACGTCCCGCGCAGGAGGTCGATGCGCTGATGGAACTTTTCTGCAAAAGCGTGGTCAACGAAACGCCCGAACTGATCCGTCAGGGGGTGGAGATCCGGATGATCGGCGACCGCACGCGTTTTTCGGAAAAGGTGCAGCGTTATCTGGCCGAAGCCGAGCAGCGGACCGCCGGGGGCAAGACCCTGACGCTGATACTGGCGCTCAACTACTCCTCACGCAGCGAGATCACCCGCGCCGTACGCCAAATCGCCGCACGGGCCGCATCGGGAGAGCTGGCGCCGGAGGAGATTTCGGAAGGCACGATCAGCGCGGCGCTCGACACGGCACCCTACCCCAACCCGGACCTGATCGTCCGCACGAGCGGCGAACACCGGCTCAGCAACTTCCTGCTCTGGCAGGCGTCCTACGCCGAACTCTACTTCCCGGAGGTGCTGTGGCCCGATTTCACCGAGGAGGAGTTCGACCGTGCAATGGAGGAATACGCCCGGCGCGACCGCCGTTTCGGGCTGGTAAAATAGATGAAGTTAAGATTAGATTTAAATAGATGAATTATTTCGGTAAGATATTCACGGCAGCCGCTGCCCTCGTGCTGTGCTGCACGAATATATTCGCCCAAGAGCAGAATCCTGCTGACACCGCGGCTTCGGCCAAGCCCGCATTCCCGGAAGACGCACCCATATTGCGGCAGGACGGCGCGCAGAAACTCTACTACATCCGCGACGTCAACATTCACGGCGTGCAGTACCTCAACCCCGACATTCTCAAGTCTTCGGCCGGGCTGATCCCCGGCGATTCGATTTACCTGCCGAGCAACTTCATCGCAAACGCCATCTCGCGTCTGTGGAGCCAGCGGTTTTTCTCGGACGTGAAGATCGGAGCCGAGATCGAGGGCGACAGCCTCGATCTGGAGGTGTTCCTCAAAGAGCGGCCGCGCGTCAACAACTGGGACTTCGAAGGCATCTCGAAGGGCAAGAAGAAAGACCTGCTCGAAAAGCTCAAGCTCAAACGCGGCAGCGAGCTTTCGGATTACGTCATCGACAAGAACCAGAAACTCATCAAGGCCTACTGGTCCGAGAAGGGCTTCCGCAACACGGAGGTCTCGACGCGCATCACCAACGACACGCTGCGCCCGCAGATGGTCAACGTAACCTTCCTGATCGACCGCAAACACAAAGTCAAGATCGGCAAGATCAACTTCACGGGCAACGAGCAGTTCAAGGACAAGCGCCTGCGCCGGACCTTCAAGAAGACGCACCAGAAGAGCATCAACTTCTTCCGCGGCACCAAACTCAACGAGAGCGACTACGAGAACGACAAGGACCTGCTGATCGACTTCTACAACTCGAAAGGCTACCGCAACGCCACGATCGTCAGCGACTCGATCTATCCGATCAGCGACAAGCGGCTGGCCATCGACCTCGACATTTCGGAAGGCAACAAATACTACATCCGCAACGTGTCGTGGGTCGGCAACTCGGTGTACGAAACCGACGACCTGCAGCGCATGTTCGGCGTCAACAAGGGCGACACGTACGACAAGAAGTCGATGCACAAGCGTCTGGGCATCGGCAAGGAGACCGATCCCGAAGCAATGTCCGTATCGTCGCTCTACCAGAACAAGGGCTACCTGATGTCGCAGATCGAACCCGCCGAAACCATCATCGGCGCCGACTCGATCGACATCGAGGTCAAGGTATTCGAAGGCAAGCAGTTCACCATCAACGAAGTCGGCATCACGGGCAACCAGCGCGTGGACGACGAGGTGATACGCCGCGAGCTTTACACCCGTCCGGGCGAGCTTTACGACCGCTCGCTGCTCATGCAGACTATCCGCACGCTCGGCTCGCTGGGCCACTTCAACCCCGAAGCGATCATGCCCGACATCAAACCCGTTTCGAACGAGCTGGTGAACGTCAACTGGCCGCTCGAAGAGCAGGCTTCCGACCAGTTCAACATCGCCGGCGGCTGGGGTTCGGGAACGTTCGTCGGATCGGTGGGCATCACGCTCAACAACCTTTCGATCAAGAACTTCTTCAAGAAGGGCGCATGGCGCCCCTACCCGATGGGCCAGAACCAGCGGCTGTCGCTGTCGGCGCAGACCAACGGCACCTACTACAAGGCGTTCGCCCTGAGTTTCACCGACCCGTGGCTGGGCGGCAAGAAGCCCAATTCGTTCACCATATCGGCCCACTTCTCCGAGCAGAACAACGCCTATTACGTATGGCAGAAGAGTACGCAATACTTCCGCACGTACGGTCTGGCGGCAGGTCTGGGCAAGCGTCTCAACTGGCCCGACCCCTACTTCACGCTTTACGGCGAGGCGAGCTACGAACGCTTCTCGCTCAAAAACTGGAATACGTTCGGCATGACCAACGGCGCCGCCAACCTGCTCTCGCTCAAATTCGTCTTCGCACGCAACTCGGTGGACCAGCCGATCTATCCGCGCCGCGGTTCGGAGTTCAGCGCATCGGTGCAGTTCACGCCCCCCTACTCGCTCTGGGACGGCAAAGACTACAAGAAGCTGGCGGAGCTTGCCAACAGCACGGACAGCAAGGTGGCGGACAAAGCCAATCAGGAACGTTACCGCTGGGTCGAATTCCACAAGTGGCAGTTCAAGGCGCAGTGGTTCCAAGCGCTGACCAAGAACTCGAATCTCGTGCTGATGCTCAAGGCCGAAATGGGTTACCTCGGCAACTACAACAAATATAAGGTTTCGCCTTTCGAACGCTTCGAAGTCGGCGGCGACGGCATGTCGGGATACAACATCTACGGTATCGACATCATCTCGATGCGCGGTTACGAAGACGGCGCCCTCGATCCCACGAACGACTATTCGGTGGCATACAACAAATACACCGCCGAGATCCGCTACCCCGTCATCCTGAAACCTTCGTCGCAGATCTATGTGCTGGGATTCCTCGAAGGCGGTAACGCATTCGATTCGTGGAAGAAGTTCTCGCCCTTCAAGATCAAGCGTTCGGCCGGTTTCGGCGTACGTCTCTACCTGCCCGTGGTGGGTATGCTGGGTATCGACTGGGGTTACGGCTTCGACTCGCCGGCAGGTCAGAGCGGCAAGAGCGGAAGCCAGTTCCACTTCGTAATGGGCCAGCAGTTCTAACCGGCGCACGATTCCGCGGACAATCCCCACGTATTCGAATCTCCCTTTGAAAAGGGGGACCCGGAATTCCGGCGGAGGCGTTTGCAAAAAAAGAGAGGCTGGCAATAAATTTGAAAGAAAATAGTTATATTTATGGTATGGTTCCGGGAAACCGGCTGAATATTAACTTAAAAACATAAGATTATGAAACGTCTGATTTTAATCGCGGCATTCATTCTCACGGCCGGCACGCTGGCAGCGCAGAATTACATAATCGTCAACAGCGAAAAGGTTTTCAAATCCGTCGCGGCCTACAACAAGGCGATCTCCGATCTGGACGAACTCGCCAAGCAATATCAGGAACAGGTGGACGCCAAATTCGCTGAAGTGGAAGCGCTTTACAACGCCTATATGAATCAGAAGGCTTCGCTCTCGGCGACAACCCGCCAGACCCGCGAAAACGCCATTCTCGCCCGCGAAAAAGAGGCGCAGACCTTTCAGGAGAGCCTCTTCGGCAACGACGGCGCGCTGATGAAAAAGCGGATCGAAATGATCGAGCCGATCCAGAAGAAGGTCTTCGCGGCCATCGAAGCCTACGCCAAGCAGGCCGGCGCCGACGTGGTGCTCGACTCGGCGAACAATCCCACGCTGCTCTATACGAATCCCAGTGTGGAGCGCACGCAGCAGTTGATCGACATACTGAAGAAGTAGAAACATCAAACAATTAACTAATAATCTTTTATGAAAAAAGCAATCAAACTAACCCTTGCGGTTGTATTCGTGATGGGCGCGACATCGCTCTTCGCACAACAGAAATTCGGACGCATCAACACGCAGGAGATCATCGTGGGGATGCCCGAAACGAAGGAGATGCAGACCAACATGGAGGCTTATGCCAAGGATCTTCAGGACAATCTGGAGTCCATGACCGTCGAATACAACCAGAAACTGCAGGAGTTCCAGAAGAATTTCAACACTCTTTCGGAATCGGTACGCCAGCTCAAGGAGAACGATCTCAACGCCCTGATTCAGCGCCGCAACGAGTTCGAGCAGGCAGCCCAGCAGGACTTCCAGAAGCGTCAGAACGAGCTGCTGGCCCCGATTATCGAGAAGGCCAAGAACGCGATCGACAAAGTGGCTGCCGCAGGCGGCTATCTGGCAGTATTCGACACTTCGACGGGTTCGCTCGCCTATTTCGACGAGGCTTCCCTCACCGACATCGCCCCCGCAGTGAAGAAAGAACTCGGCATTACGGATGCTCCCGCCGCTGCGGCCGCACCCGCTGCTTCGAAATAAGTCACTCCGGGATTTCCCGATGGAACATGAAAAAGGCGCCGGCGATTCCGGCGCCTTTTTCATGCCCCTGCCGCAAGCGGCGATCAAAAGAGGCACAAAGCTGTTCATTTGGTCCGAATATAAAACTATATGAACTGAATATGAGTTTTTATCGCTATATTTCATCCAAAAACCAAAGACGAAATGAACAATACAGAGAGCCAAACACCGATCAACTCATTTACGCTGGCCGAACTTATAGACTTGGCCGGCGAACAACGTCAGGGCCTGATGCGCGAATGCATTACGGCCAGCAGCGACTCCCAGATGCAGGTCTTCCGGTTCCCGTGCCGCATCGACGCCTTCATAATCGGAGTCGGCACCGAAGGGGAGACCTCCGTATCGTTCAACCTGCATGAATTCCGGCTGAAGAAGGATTCGATGTTCATCTTCACCCCGAAAAATATCCTGCAGGTAAATTCGCAGCAGTATTTCAAGGCCGACGTCATCGCCATATCGCCCGACTTCATGCGCCGCATCAACATCGACATCAAAAACATGATGCCGCTGTTCCTCAAATTCGTCGAAAACCCCGCACTGACGCTGACGCCCGAAGAGAGCCGCTCCATGCGCGGCATGATCGCCCAGATCGAACGCGAAACCCGCGGGCCGGAGACCCATTTCTCGTTCGACATCGTCAGCGGACTGATCGCCGCAACGATTTACAAGGTCGGGGATATCATGTACCACTACCTCGCGGAGCATCCCGAAGAGCAGAACAATTCGCACAACCGTGCCGAAGAGTATTTCAAGCAATTCACCCACCTGCTGGGCGAACACTTCCGCGAAGAGCGCAGCGTCGGATTCTACGCCCGCCAGCTCTGCATCACGCCCAAATACCTCACCACGCTCATCAAGCGCATCAGCGGACAGTCGGTTTCGGAGTGGATCGACAACTATGTGATTCTGGAGGCCAAAACCCTGCTCAAATACTCGACGATGAGCATACAGGAGATCGCCTACTACCTGAACTTCCCGAACCAGTCGTTCTTCGGCAGCTACTTCAAGCGCAACACGGGCATGTCGCCCTCGCAGTACAAGGCGCAGAACTGACAAGGGCCAGCATCCGGCGGGGCATGTCGAGGAGAGGCATATCCGGCAGTGCATATCCGACAGAGCATATCCGACAGAGCATGTCTGACAGAGCATGTCTGACAGCGCATATCCGGCAGTATGCACACCCTCCTGCATACGAAACCCCGGCCGCAGCACTGCGCCGGGGTTTGTCGTCGCGAAGCCTCGTCAGAAGGGATATCCGACGCCGAAGTTGAGCGCGGTATTCTTCCAGCGCAGGTTGTGAATCCACCGTTCGCCCGCCGGATTGTTGGGATTGTGGAGCTGCACGCCCCAGTCGAGCCGGAGCACGGCGAACTTGATGTCGAAACGCAGACCCAGTCCGGTGTTGAATCCCAGCTGCTTATAAAACTTGTCGAAAAAGAAGACGGCGTCGTCGGAGTACTCCGAAGGATTCCGCCGGATATACCAGATATTGCCCAGATCGAAGAAAGTCGCGCCGTGCACCATACCCCAGATCGGAAAGCGCAGTTCGAGGTTGGCCTCCAGCTTGACATCGCCCGTCTGTATCGGGAAAGAGTCGTGCGGATTGGGCACCGACCCCTGACCGAGCGTGCGGGGCGTCCAGCCGCGCATGCCGTTGCTGCCGCCGGCATAGAACTGCCGGTCGAAGGGCACGGCCGACGAGTTGCCGTAGGCCATCGCCACGCCGCCGTAGAGACGCCCCACGAGAGCCGACACCTCGCCAAGCATTATCTTGCGGCTGACACTCAGGTCCGTACGGAAATACTGCGAATATTCGATGCCGAAGATTTTGGCAGGCTCGCCCTCCTTCGGCCGCGCATAGAACAGCCGGTCCACCGCGTCGATCAGGTTGCCCGCCGTCTCCAGATTGAAGCGGATATTGGTGGCGTTGCCGCCCAGATTCTTACGCTGGTTGTTATAGCTGTAGCCAAACGAAAGGCCGCCGATAAACTGGGTGCGGAAACTGTTTTTCAGGTATTTATTCGTCGTCTTGCCGAGGAAGGTCGAGTCCAGCCGATTCACATCGACGACGTTGATATCGACGGGCCGCAGCGAGAACGAAGAGTAACGGTTGTTGGTCCACTGGTAGGTGATTCCCGCACTCGAAAGCGTACGCCGATAATAGGGGCGGTCCTGAAAATTGACCGAAAGCTCCACCTTGGTCTTCGGCTGGTTCACCGAACGGAACCGCCGCGTACGCCACGGCACCAGAAAACGCGGGAAGGTGAGTCCGGTGGTAACGCCGAATTCCGTGGCGCGCTTTTTCTTGGCGTCGGGCGCCTTCATAAACTCGTATCCCGCCGTAAACGAAACGTCCAGCGCCTCCGCTCCCCGGAAGATGTTGCGGTTCTGGTAACCGACGGTAGCCTTCAGTCCGTAGAAACTCGACGTCGTACTGCCTTCGAGATCGACCTTGAAACTCTGCTTGAGCGCCGGGGTGCACAAAATGTTGCACTCCAGATAGCCCTCCTTCGTAAAGCGGGTCTGCGTGGAATCCGCCGAGGCGCCGATGAAGGAGACGTAATTGGTGACATCGACGCTCCGGGGCTGCTCGACGAAGGCGATCTTGGCGCTCTTGAAATAGCCGAGCGACATCAGGTCGGTATAGGCGCGGTTCACTTGCGCCGAGTTGTAGACGTAGTTGGGATAGAGCGGCACCGACTGACGCAGAATGGCCGGACGCAGGTTCGGATGCTTCTCATAGATAATATTCAGACCGCGGTAATAGAGCGTATCGAGCCGCGAAAGAAAGGTCGAATCGGTCCGCGCGACGGTCGGATCGTACGCCGGAAAGACGTTGATCCGGTCGATGCGGTAGACCATATTGTTGTCCATCACGGCCTGTCCGCGTTCGTTGTAACCCGTAAGATACTGCTTGATATTGACCTGCACATCGACCTGATGGTTTCCGCCGAGCGTGTCGGCGACATAGTCGATGTTGTTGACCGTAAAGTTGTAATAGCCGCGCTCCTTGAGGAAAGCCGTGACGCGCTCCCGCTCGCGGTCGAGCACCGCGATGTCGAAAACCCGGCCCGGACGGATCAGCGTATTGGCGGTGTCGGGCAGGATGATCTGTTCGAGGAACTTGTCCTGAAAATCGTACGAAATGCTGTCGATGCGGTAAGGCTCGCCCTGCCGGGTGCGGTAGACGACCTTGGCGCGCCTGCGGCGCGAGGTGGTATCGACTTCGAACGTCGCTTGGGAAGAGAAGAACCCGCGCGTGTCCATATAGACCTTCAGGTTCTGCGCGCTCCGCTCGGTCAGGCTCATGTCGAGCAGCACGGGTTCCTGCCCGATCTTGCGTTTCCAGTTGTTCCACCAGTTCTGCTTGCCCGGATTGGCCTGCTCGTAGAGCCAGACATAGAAATTCGTCCCCAGAAAACGCTTGTTGGGGGTCTGGCGCACGTATTTTTCGAGGTCGGCAGCCGTGATGCGCTCCTTGCGGGGCGTCGATTTGTCGGACTCGATCGTCACCTTCTGCAGCAGGTACTGCCCTTCGGGAATCTTGCGCGTAACGCTGCACGCGGAGCACAAAAAGCCCAGCACGGCGACAGCTAATATACGACTCAAGCCCCGCACGCCCCCGATCAGTTGTTAAAGAACCCCTTCTCTTTCAGCAGAGCGAAGTAGGAATTCGAGATGGAGAGGTTGTCCTCACGCACATAACGGCGCTGCGTGAAAATCTGCGCCAGATTAGGCAGCCCGTTCTCCTCCAGCAGACGCTTGGTCAGCTCCGACTCTTCGCGCTCGGCCCACAATTCGTCGATCTCGGCGGCCGTATAGTCGGTGTATTTCTCGTAATGCACGACGGCTTCCAGCGGCAGACGGTCGGTCAGTTCGGGCGATTCGTCGGGATAGCCCAGCACGATGGTCGTCACGGGAATCACCCCCTTCGGAAGTTCGAGTATCTCGGCGATCATCCCGGCCGTATAGATCGTCGTACCGAGGTAACAGATGCCCAGCCCGTTCATTTCGGCCTCGACGCAGAGGTTCTGGGCCGCAAGCAGGGCGTCCGTCGAAGCGTTCAGGAACCATGCGAAGTTGTCGTATGCGGGATCGGCGTCGCGCTGCTCGCACCACATCGAGAAGCGGTGCACGTCGGCGCAGACCGTCACCACGCAAGGCGCCTGCGTCACCATCGGCTGGTTGAAATGGCACGGGGCGAGTTTCGCGCGCAGGGCCGCATCGCGCGTCACGACCAGCGAATAGAGCTGCATGTTGCCGCAGGTCGAAGCCCGCGAAGCCGCTGCCAGTATCTCCTGCAGCAGCTCTTCGGGAACGGGTGTGGAACAGAATTTACGTATCGAACGATGCTTGAAAAGCACACTTTTCATGGATTTTTTCTTTTATCGGTTCTGTATAAAAACAATACAAGCGTCCGCCGGTCCGGGCGAATGCGCTTATTTTCCACAAAAATAGTAAAACTTTTAGAAGTTTTATTATTTTTGCGATGATATAACCACTATCCGGAATGCTGGTATCATTCGTAAAATACGAGGGCGCAGGCAACGATTTCATCCTCATCGACGACCGCGAAGAGCTGTTCAGCGCCGACGCACGGCTGATCGCGGACTTGTGCGACCGCCACTTCGGCATCGGAGCCGACGGGCTGATGACCCTGCAGCGCAGCGTCGAGATGGACTGCTCGATGCGCTACTACAACGCCGACGGTTCGCCGGGCGAAATGTGCGGCAACGGCGCACGGTGTTTCGCGCTTTTCGCCGAGCATCTGGGCATCGGCGGAGAAACCAAGTATTTCGACGCCACGGACGGCATGCACACCGCGCGCATACGCCGCGCGAAGAACCGGACGGGCGAGATCGAGCTGGGCATGATAAATGTATCGGAAATCCGCAGCGGCAAAGGCTGGTGGTTCCTCAATACGGGCGTTCCCCACTATGTGGAATTCACGGAGGAGCTGGACGGCGTGGACGTAAAGGGTCTGGGACGGATGATCCGTCACGACACGGCGCGTTTTCCGCAGGGGACGAACGTCAATTTCGCAGAGATCGCAGGCGAGGGCGAAATCCGGATGCGGACCTACGAACGGGGCGTCGAAAACGAAACGTTGGCCTGCGGCACGGGAGCTACCGCCGCGGCGATCATAACCAATTACGCTTTGCAGCACGAAACGACCAAATACCGAATCACGGTGCCCGGAGGCGAACTGCACGTAGGCTTCTCGCATGAACCCGGCACGCAGACCTATACGGATATCCGGCTTACGGGCCCTGCGCGGCGCGTCTTCAAAGGGGTATTCGAAACCGACAATTTCTAAACCACTCATCTTTTCCCATCCATGAAAACACAAAAGGGAATTCGCGAACATGAAGCGGACGAACTTCGGAAAGCCAAACGTCTCGAACCGATGCGCAAAAGCGGCAAGGAGCGCCATTCGCTCTACCGTTCGATCGACGAAGAGGAGGAGGAAGAACTCATGCCCCGGCGCGAATCCGTACTCGACTACCTCGACGATCAGGACGAGGAGTAACCCCTGTAATCATGACTGAAAAATTTATTATGGCCGGCTCCACGGCCCTGCACGTCTGCGACTCGCAGGCCGGAGACAAATGCGTCGTGCTGCTGCACGGCTATCTCGAATCGCTGCTCGTCTGGGAGGATTTCGTACCTTATCTATATAAGGAGGTGCGCGTGGTGACGCTCGATCTGCCGGGCCACGGCATTTCGGTGGTGACGGGCGCGGTCCACACGATGGATTTTCTGGCCGACACGGTCGCCGACGCGCTCAAAGCCCTCGGCATCGGACGCTGCACGCTCGTAGGACATTCGATGGGCGGATACGTGGCGCTGGCTTTCTGCGAACGCCATCCCGAAATGCTCGACGGCGTGGTGCTGCTCAGCTCCACGCCCAATCCCGACACGCCGGAGAAGGCCGAGAACCGCCGCCGGGAGATCGCGCTCGTCGAGGCCGGGAAGAAAGAGATGCTGGCGCGGGTAGCTCCCGCCGCAGGATTCGCCGAAGAGAACCGCGCACGCATGCGGGACGAAATCGAAGACCTTACCGAGCAGGTTTTCGTCACCGAAGACGAGGGAATCGTAGCCCTGCTGGGCGGCATGATCGCCCGCAGGGACCAGAACGAAATGCTGCGCACGTCGAAGGTCCCGCAGCTTTTCATACTCGGTCGAAAAGACGGTTACATACCGCCCGAAGCAGCCGAAAAGATGGTTGCGGAACACCCGCAGGCGCAGGTCGTATGGCTGGAAAATTCGGGACACATGGGATTCCTCGAAGAGCCGGAAGCGGCGGCTCAGGCGATACTGGATTTCGTCCACGATGAAAAAATCGAATAGCGCGAAAAAACTGTTCGGGCGATAATTTCTCCGGGGTTCAGCCGGCGCGATTCGATCCCATTCCCGGAACAGACTAAACCGATCCTCTCTGAACCGCGTCTCATCGGTTCCGGCAGGACATAAAACCTTTGAACGATGAACGAAGAGATGAAATTCTGTCAGAGCTGCGGCATGCCGATGCAGACGGCGGGCGACTTCGGCACGGAAGCCGACGGCGGCGCGAGCGCGGACTACTGCGTCTATTGCTACAAAAACGGCGCCTTTACCGAAGCGTGCACGATGGAAGAGATGATCCGGCACTGCGCCGAGTTCCACGAAGAATTCCGCGACGAGAACGGCAAAAGCTATACCCGTGAAGAGGCTGTCAGGCTGATGCGGGAGTATTTTCCGACGCTCAAGCGCTGGAGCAAATAACGAAAGCGGACCGGAAATTCCGGTCCGTTTTTGTATCCGCAGCAGAATTGCGTTATATTTGTCCCGAAAAAACCACAAACGCTAATTAAAACATACTTGAAATGAAAAAACTTTTCTTTATGGGCTTTGCCCTGCTTCTGTGCGCCATGTGGCCCGCCGACGCCGCAGCCCAGCTGAAAAGAGGCACAAAGCTGTTCATTTGGTCCGAATATAAAACTATATGATCGGCGGCCGGAAACTCAACACCGGAAAACTGCTCGAAGCGGGAAAGGACGTGGCCAAAGCCGTGACATTGAGCGACAAGGACATTGCCCAGCTGAGCCGCGAAGCGGTCGAATGGATGGATGCCAACAACCCCATCGCCGACGAAACGACCGAATACGGCGCACGTCTCAAGCGGCTGACCGAGGGGATCACCGAGATCAACGGACTGCCGCTCAACTTCAAGGTCTACCATGTCGTGGACGTCAACGCCTTCGCCTGCGGCGACGGTTCGATCCGCGTATTCAGCGCCCTGATGGACCTGATGGACGACGACGAACAGATGGCGATCATCGGCCATGAGATCGGCCATGTGGTACATGCCGACGTAAAACACGCGATGAAAAACGCCTACCTCTCATCGGCGGCGCGCAATGCCGCAGGAGCCGCCGAGGGCAGCACGCTGGCCAAGTTGAGCGACTCGCAGCTCGGCGAGGTCGTGACGGCATTCACCGGCGCCCAGTTCTCGCAGAAGCAGGAATACGCAGCCGACGAATACGGATTCGAATTCTCCGTAAAGAACGGTTTCAGCCCCTACGGCATGGGCAATTCGCTGAACAAGCTGGTCGAGCTTTCCAAGGGAGCGAAGTCCTCGACGGTACAGAAAATGTTCTCTTCGCATCCTGACAGCGAAAAACGCGCTGCGCGCATGAAAGAGAAAGCCGATGCCTACACGGCCGCACAACAGCAGTAGACCGTCAAGCCGCAGCGGAGTTCCCGCGTTCAACGGCCGAGAAATCCGGCAACGACCATATTCGGAATAAAACCGACTGTCCGGAATAAAACCCGCCGCAGCAGTACGCCAGCCTTCGCATCGGCACACTTATACAACAGAAAAGCCGCCCCTTTTAGGGCGGCTTTTTTGCATATCCCGCTATTTTATCAGCGGCTGACAGACAGGACAGTAATAGACGGCTCCGCCCAGATAAGCCTCCTTGACAATCGCACCGCCGCAGCCCGGACAAGGCTCCGCAAAGGTATTTTTAGAGAGCAGGGTCTTGTAGCCGCCGGACTGGCCCAGCAAATCTTTCTCCGTATCGCGTCCGCCGCGATCCGCCATATCCCTCAGGGTCGATTTCACCGATGAATACATCCGCCCCAGTTCTGCATCACCCAGCGTCGCCAGCCTGCGCTTGGGGTGAATATGCGACTTGAACAAGATATCCTGCAAAACACCGTTTCCGAGTCCGGGAATACGCTGTTCCGTCGCCAAGAACGCCTTTGCCGACAAATTGGACTTGGCATCGGAGAGAAGCCGGCCGAAACAGGCTTCATCGAAAGCGTCGTCCAGCGGAGAGGGCTTCGAGAGTGCGCCGAGATAATACGGATTGTCGAAATTCTTCCGGAATGCGATGATCCCGCCGTACATGGCGACCGTAAAAACCAGAAAACTATCGTCGTCGAAAGCGATCAGAAGCTGATATTTCGGCGGAACCTCGGCTCCGGGCGCATGATAACGCAGATTGACGCCGTCAGAAAGAGCGATATGCGCCTCATCGTCCAGAAGCAGGTCGATGAATGCTCCGTGCCCTTCGGCGGCACGAACCGTTTTACCGACGAGTCGTGCCCGGTAATCGGCCGGATCACCCAAGTACCAAGTAAATTTGTGGGGATGGGTGGCATTGAATACATCCGTGACGGTGCGGCCGGAGAGCATATCGGCAGCTTGCCGTGCAAACGAGTAAGATTCGGGAATTTCGAGCATTTTTTCAATTTCAGGTGTTGCAGCAAAGATAATCAAATTTCCATACGATGCCGGCGATCGGCCTCCATTTCGGCAATTCCGATTTTTTATATATATTTGCGGAGAAGAATATTAAATACAGCTGCCTATGAATTAACAACAGAAGATCTCCAATTCAGATTATTACGCCCTCGCATTCAAAAATAACAGGGCACACATATAAAAAGCGTTAGCTTTATACCTTGCTTTTCGAAACTTAGGAACTTTCTGAAGTAGTACGAGGAATGAAGTTTGACGCTCACGTTTCCAACGTGGGCTTCATTCTATATTTGTACTACATGGTTTCCTAAGACCTCGAAAAGCAGATATACGAGTTTTGTCCCACGTTTTTTATGCTACAATCCCACTTACATACGCCGAGGGACCGGCTGACTGATATTATGAATAGCTATCTACTGCTAATCTGCATCAGTTTCGTCCCTGCCTCAGTCAGTATTTGCGCCACACTGCCGCTCTGGTTCTCGAAACACATGCAGAACAGAATCATCCGCTTGTCCGGACTGGCCCTACTTTCTCTGATAATGGCAGGCGGGTTGCTCCTTGCATTTGCCTGCCAAGACCCTTGGTTCGGCTTGTCCTGCATCGCTGTAAGCAGCATGAATATCCCCCTGTTCAGACACTATGAATTGTTATTATCGACACTGCGCTGCTCCAAATGCCATCACATTTCATTGCACCTACTCTCCGTCCACAAGAATACCTACGAGTTGACATGCAGCCACTGCGGGTTTCACAAAAGATGTAAGAAATAAAAAACAGCGGCTTCGTCCCGCCCCGAAGGGTCAGCGATCGTTTTTCAGGAGCTGACAGCAAAAGTACAAGTACAAAAAAAGGTCAGACCTTTCGATCTGACCTTGAAGAGGCGGCTACCTACTCTCCCACGGGAAAACCGCAGTACCATCGGCGTAAGTGAGCTTAACTTCTCTGTTCGGAATGGGAAGAGGTGGGACCTCACTGCTATAACCACCTAAAAGAACGTTTTCGACAAGCGAGTACAAAGAGAATTTATTCACTTTGTCGAGCGAAGAAAACGAAGGACGAAGTCCAACGTTGCTTCAAACTC
>NZ_CAXUDY010000015.1:0-68627 GCF_964250025.1 Alistipes sp. DJF_B185 | reverse complement strand
GTCCCTCGTCATTCATTTCGCTCTTTTTGAGGTAGAACGTAACCGTTACATCCGTCTGTTTCATAACTCTATTTTTTATGTTGCAAAATTACTTGATATAGAGTTATTTACAGTTATGAAAATTATAGCGGAACAAAGAATAAAACCCCGGATGCCGGTAACATAACCTGTATTTCCATGAAAAACGGAAAAAAACGGTTATCTTTACGGGCAAAATATAGGGTTCTTTGCATGGTGAACGGTAAAACCGCAGGTGGTCAAGCGTTATTTTGCCGGATTATCCGGGGCTAAAAAAGGCAACGGATAAGTAGCAAATCTTTCTCTTAACCTTTCATTATCCTGCATTTTAGCGATTTGGAAAGGTATAGAAGAATTTGGCTTAACTCTCCTCAATACCAAACACTTACTTTATTTATCCAAATTTTGCCGTTTTTTTGCGAGTTCTTATTATCTTTGTTTCGATTATGAAAAGTCTCAGATTACCCATATGCGTCCTGCTGCTGGTTGCGGCGGGGGCGTGCAGCAGAACGCAGCAGCAGGAGACGGCCGGGGAGGAAGCCGCCGAGCAGCACAATATCGTATACGGCATCAACGCCGACAATTACCGCACCGAGACCGGCGAGGTGGGAAGCGGCGAAACGCTAGGCAAAATCCTGAACGGATTCGGCGTTTCGGCGCTGACGATCGACCGGCTCGACAAGGCTTCGAAGGATATTTTCCCGCTGCGCAACATCCGCGCGGGACACAAGTACACGGCCTTCATCCACGAGGATTCGCTCTATGCCCCGCACTTGGATTATCTGGTTTACGAACGCAACGTCGCCGAATACGTGGTCTTCGGATTCCACGACGACTCGGTGAGCGTCCGCACGGGCGAAAAACAGTTTACCGTGCGCCGCACCAAGAAGAGCGCCACGATCAACTCGTCGCTCTGGGGCGCTATCATGGAGCAGGAGCTGCCCTATGCGCTGGCCGCCGAAATGGAGGACATTTACCAGTGGACGGTGGACTTCTTCGGCATCCAGAAAGGCGACAACTTCACGGTCATCTACGACGAGCGGTTCATCGACGACAGCGTCTCGGTCGGCATCGGCCGCATCTGGGGCGCGAAATTCTGTCAGGGCGGCAAGGAGTACTACGCCATTCCGTTCCGGCAGGGCGGCAAAATCCGTTACTGGGAGTATGACGGCGCAAGCCTGCGCAAGCAGATGCTCAAGGCGCCGCTGAAATATTCGCGCATCAGCTCGAAATTCACCTACGCCCGCAAACATCCGATCTACAAGGTATACCGCCCGCATACGGGCGTCGATTACGCCGCACCGAAAGGCACGCCCGTGCATGCCGTCGCCGACGGCGTGGTCACCTTCAAAGGCTGGGGCGGCGGAGGCGGCAACACGCTCAAGATCAAGCATGCGGGCAACCTGATGACGGGTTACCTGCACCTGAGCGGCTACGCCAAAGGCATTTCGAAGGGTTCGCGCGTATCGCAGGGCCAGCTGATCGGCTATGTCGGATCGACGGGCGCTTCGACGGGACCGCATCTCGACTACCGCATCTGGAAAAACGGCACGCCGATCGACCCGCTGAAAGTTCCGCAGGAACCCGCCGAGCCGATCGCAAAAGAGAACCGGGCGACGTTCGAATTCGTACGCGACCGCATCGCGGCCGAGCTGAACGGCGAGGTGAAGGACGAAGAGCGCATCACGCAGCTGGATTCGCTCGTAATTCCGCAGGCTCCGGCGGCTTCCGCCCCGGCAGGCGAAACCACGGCAGCGAAATAACGCATATGGCGGCAGCGGAAACGGACGGGAAAAAGGTGCAGCCGGCAGTCGCAACAAAAGCAGCGGAGAGGCGGGACACGGAAAAACCGGGGACGGAACACAAGGCTCAGGAAATGAAAACGGAAGAAGCCCCGACTGAGAAAGGGAGCGTCCCGGCTGCGGAAAGCAACTCCCCGGCTACAAAGGGGGACGCTGCGGCTGCAGAAGGGAGCGCCCCGACTACAAAGGGGAACACTCCGGCGGCGGAAGAGAACGCTGCCGTTGCGGAAGGAAGCGCCTCGGCTGTGGAAAAGAGCTCTCCGGTTGCGGAAACACCCGGAAGCGCGGAATCCGGGACGGCAAAAACGAGCGGCTGCGGCGAAGCAATAAACGAACGTTTCGTGCGTTTTCTCCGGCGGCACCATGTACTGACGCTGGCCACCGTCGCGGAAGGGATCCCCTACTGCTCGAATGCGTTCTACTGTTACGACAAGGAGCGAAACCTGCTCGTATTCACATCGGACCCCGCAACGCGCCATGCGCAGGAAATGGAGCGCAATCCGCGTATCGCGGCATCGGTGGTCCTCGAAACGAAAATCGTGGGCCGGGTGCAGGGATTGCAGCTGTGCGGCACGGCAGCGCGGGCCGACGAAACGGCCAGACGGGCATACCTCAAACGGTTTCCCTACGCGGCGCTGGCCGAGCTGACGCTCTGGGCGATAAGGCCCGATTATATGAAACTGACCGACAATACGCTCGGTTTTGGAAAGAAACTGATATGGAACGACAAACTGGAGTCATCATCGTAGCGGGCGGCGGCGGAAGCCGCATGGGAGGGGCGCGTCCCAAGCAGTTCATGCTGCTGGGGGGCATGCCCATACTGGCGCGCACGATCAACAACTTCGCCGCGGCGCTTCCCGGAGCGGAAATCGTCGTCGTACTGCCCGCCGAACACACAGGCTTCTGGCACAATCTGTCGGCGCGTTTCGAAGTGGCGCCGCACACGGTCGCCGAAGGGGGCCGGGAGCGGTTCCACTCGGTGAAAAACGGATTGGCGGCCCTGAAACGCGATCCGGAGCTGATCGCCGTACAGGACGGCGTGCGGCCGCTGGGGTCGCAGGAGCTGATCCGGCGCACGGTCGCGGCCGCTGCGGAACACGGCACGGCGATTCCGGTCGTCGAGCCTGTGGATTCGTTCCGCGAAACGGACGGCGCGGCTTCGCAGATCATCGACCGCCGCCGCCTGCGCATCGTCCAGACGCCGCAGGTATTCCGCGCCGAGCTGCTGCGCCGCGCCTACGAAACGGAATACCGGCCCGAATTCACCGACGACGCTTCGGTAGTCGAACTGTCCGGGGAAGCTGTATTTCTCTGCGAAGGCGAACGGGCGAACCTGAAGATCACGACTCCCGAAGATACGGTCATTGCCGAAGCATTGCTGGCTGACCGCGAAGAAACGCACGAAACGGATGGAGAAAATATATAAATACCGCTTCAGCCGCCGCACGATCTATTGGACGCTGATCTATCTGGTGGTCTTCGGACTGCTGGGCGGACTGCTGTACCACCTCTACGAGGGAGGTTATCTCTCGGCGTGGTTCACGTCGTTCATCGTGGCGCTCATCGCCCTGATGTCGCTGTCGATTCCCCGCTACATCGTGGTTACGGACGAAAAGGTCGAGGTGCGCTGTCTGCTGGACATCACCGAGATAAAGCGCGGGGAAATCGCCTCGGTACGCCGCGTCGATCCCAAGCGGATGAAATGGTTCTTTCCGCTCTTCGGCGGCTGCGGATTCTTCGGTTACTACGGCCATTTTCTGGACCTGCGCCGGTTCGAACGCGTACGTCTGTACGCTTCGGAGTGGAAGAACTTCGTGGAGATCACCGACATATACGAGGAGCGGCTCTACGTGTCGTGCTCCGACGCGGATTGTCTGGTCGCCGAACTCATGCCGCCGGGCGGCAACCGGCTGACCGAAGAGGCCGCGGAAGAAGAGGAGGAGGAACGGGAGGAAGCGCAGACCGCAAAGGAGACGCAGACAACCTGAGAAACGCAGGCGACATAAGACGGCATCCGATTTGCGGAAGCGACGGAATGCCCGACCGGACAAAAAACGGCCCGAAAAGGAGAGAATACGCAATTAACTGCATTATACCGAAATCAACACATTTTTTATTCACTTAAAAAGACAGAGAAGATGAAAAAGTACCGTTGCATCGTATGCGAATGGATTTACGATCCCGCAGTCGGCGATCCCGACGGCGGCATCGCCCCCGGAACGTCGTTCGAGGATATTCCCGACGATTGGGTCTGCCCCGTCTGCGGCGTAGGCAAAGACCAGTTCGAAGAGGTCGAGGAGTAAATCCGAAAGACCGGAAAAGTGCGAGACGCATCCCACGGGTGCGTCTCGCGGCGTATACGGCGGGGTCAAAAAGCGGGAAAGGCTGTTGTGCAGTTTGCGGAAAATTATTATTTTTGTCTGCCGTGCATTTTGCGCGGTACAATCCAAATTTATATAACAATGAAAAAAATCCTATTCCTGATGGCCGTTGCGGCCATGACGTGGGGGGGGGTAACGCCGTAACGGCACAAACCCTCGAACCCGATTTCGAGGGTGAGGTCGTCGGAATATATTCCGACGGATCGTCCGCAAAACTCGAAAAACACAACGTTCAGATGCGAACCGGCGGCGGCGTATACATTGCCGGATTCGCAGCCAGCAAATCCAAGACAAAAATAGTAATCGAAGGCGGCAGGGCCGGAATACGGTTCAAAACAGGAGAGCCGTTCGCCCTCATCGTCCGCGCCAAGGACAACAAAGCCGACCCGATGTCGATCGTGCGCATCTTCCGGATGAAAAGCACGAAGAAGAACCGTTCAGCGGTGATTTCGGCCGTCGGGTCCTTCGCTGTCCAATCCAACACCATGGAATACCTCCCCTTCTCGGCCGAGAAATACGGGGAAAGCTCCTACCGCCTGACGTTCGGGGAGCAGCCCGAAGGCGAATACGGCATCATCGTCTCGAACCCCAACAACGTGGACGAGAAAATGGTGATCGTTTCGACATTCGCCATCGACGGCGGCGACGAGACCCGGAACCAATGATGACGACACACTGAAAAACAAAAGATGCGCCCCTCGCAGGAGCGCATCTTTTCGTAACGGAGACTACCGTCAGTTGATATTGGGCAGGAACGAATAATTCTTCGAATAACCGAGCATCTGTTTCACGTAGTCGGCCGGATAGCTGATCTTGACGTCCACGATTTTGCCGTCCTTCTCCACGAGTTCGAATTCGGGATTCACGAAACCGCCGTAAGGCTCGATGCTGAGCGCATAATAGCGGTCGCGCACCTCCTTGTGCAGTTCGGGATCGACCTGTACGGCATACCGCTCGACAAGCGCCCGGCCCGCCTCGTAGTCGCCTTCGGACTTGATGCGCTGTATCTCGCGGAGCATGTCGCCGAACAGTCCGCGCAGCTTCTCGTAGTCATTGACCACGACGTAGGTCTTGCCGTTCTCCCTGACCATTTCGATCACGTTGTCGGCCTTGCCGCGCTCGTAGCACCACTCGCAGATCAGTTTGCGGTTGCGCATGTGCGACTCCTCGACGTTCTTGCCCGGCTCGATGCGCGCCAGCTGGGTCATCATGCCGTTCAGGATATATTTCGCATACCCGGCCTTCGCCACGTCGAACGAGGGCACCAGCCCCAGCTCGACCATTTTGGGATCGCCCAGATAGTAGAGACCGAACAGGTCGGCGCGCGTCTCTTCGAGCGTCGAGCTGTAGCTTTTCAGCTCGCCGCCCTTGACGCCCGGAGCCAGCTGGCCCGAACCGTGGCCCAGACACTCGTGCAGGTCGGTGTGCAGGTCGTCGGCCAGCTTGCCGTACTTGTCCATCACCGCACGGTCGTCGGCACGCAGCACGAACTCCTCGTTGAAGCCGTTGCCGTGGGCGGCCATATCGTAGGCATAGGTGATGTTGTCGATGGTCACCGACTTAGAGCCGTATTCCTTGCGGATCCAGTCGGCGTTGGGCAGGTTGATGCCGATCGGCGTGGCGGGATAGCAGTCGCCGCCGAGCATCGCCACCGTAATGACCTTGGCCGAAACGCCCTTCACCTTCTCCTTGCGGTAACGGGGATCGACGGGCGAATGGTCCTCGAACCACTGCGCGTTCTCCGAAATGACCTCGGTGCGGTGGCAGGCCTCCTTGTCCATGAAATCGACGATGCCTTCCCACGACGCCTTGCGTCCCAGCGGATCGCCGTAATCCTCGATAAAGCCGTTCACGAAATCGACATTCGACACGGTATCCTTCACCCAGCCGATGTTATAGCGGTCGAATTCGCGCAAATCGCCCGTCTTGTAATAGCTGATGAGCGCGGCGATATTGCTCTTCTGCGGCTCGGCCGCCACGGCCTGCGCCTTTTCGAGCCAGTAGACGATCTTCTCGATGGCGGGCGAATACATGCCGCCTATCTTCCAGACGCGCTCCCTGACCACCCCGTCCTCTTTGACCAGCTTGGAATTCAGGCCGTAGGAGATCGGTTCGGGATCGTGGGGGTCCGCCATGTCGGCGTAGAACTTCTCGACTTCGGCCTGCGTCACACCCTCGTAATAGTTGTTCGACGAAGTGGCGATCAGGTCCTCGCCGGCGGTCTGGTTCAGGCGCGTCTTGTAGAGCGAAGCGTCGAAAATGGCTTTGCAGACCTCGCCGCGCAGCGGGTTCAGCTCGCCGAACTTCTCTTCGGGAATGGTCTCGATCACGTCGAGCAGGTAACCTTCGGTGAATTCGGGCACGAACTTGTCGTTCGAATAGTGGTGATGGATGCCGTTGGCGAACCAGACCTTTTTCAGGTATTTCTCCAACGCCTTCCACTCGGCCGTCGTGCGGTCGCCCTCGTAATTCTCATACACCGTTTCGAGCGTGCGGCGCACGGCGAGGTTGTATTTGAAATTCTGGTCGAACAGGATGTCGCGGCCGCATTTGGTCGCTTCGGCCAGATAATAGATCAGCTCCTTCTCCTCCAGCGGAAGCTGCTCGAAGCCGGGGACTTCGTAACGGATGACCTTGATGTCGTCGAAACGGTCGACGATCCACGGGGTTTCGCTTCGGGAAGCCCCGCCGCACGAGGTCAGTGCGAGAGCGGTAACAGTCATAGATGCAAACGTCAATAAATTTTTCATATCGTTCGGGTTTGGAATTTCTCGCCAAAAACGGCACGCTCCCGGCAAACGGCCGGAACCGGATTCCGCCGGAAAGCGCCTGCCGTGCAAGGACAGCGCAAGCCGAATGCAGAGCCGCAAACCGGCCCTGCCGGGACACCGTCCGTCCAAGCCGGGGTTTCGCTTCGGCAAAGATAGCAAAAAACGGACAAAACAATACGAAAGATGCGCACATCCCGAAGGACATGCGCACCGTTCATTCAGGCAGCGGGGTTAAAAGTTGTAACCCAGCGAAATGAAGAAGCTGCCGTTCTTTATCTTACCCTCGCCCGAATCCTTGGAGATATTGAGCAGGCCGAGATCGTAGCCGACGCCCGCATAGTAATGCTTCATGACGGTAACCCCTACGCCGAAGCGCAGTCCGAAATCGGAACGCTTGAACATTTGGCCTTCGACGGAGCCGTCCTCGACGGGCACTGAAATCTCCTTGAACAGATCGACTTTCGCGGCGTCGCCCTTGAGCTTGCCGTGGATGCCGAAACCGTAATAGACGCCGGCGGCTGGCTGGATCGAGACGCTTTTAATATTGAAGTGCCAGCTCACCATAGCCGGAACCTGCAGGTACAGCATGTTGAATTTGGCCTTTCCTTCCACGTCTAAATCCAGATCGCCCGCCGTCACCGACGCCCCGCGTCCGGAGAGGTAAAGTCCCGTTTCGAAATAGAGGGGAAGCACCCGCAGCACGGGCTGCTGATAGGCAAAGCCCACATGATAGGAGGCGCGCGAGTCCAGCGACGCGCTCAGGCCCCCTGCGCTGAGATGGAGATTCGCCACGTTGAGACCGGCACGAACGCCGAACGAGCTTTCGTTCTGTCCGAAAGCGGTCAGACCGGCCGCAAGGGCAAGCAGACACAGTAAGATTTTCTTCATAGTCAATTAAAAATCGTCTCCGGCCCCGGAGAGAGCGGTTATCAGTGTATTGCGGAAACAGAGGCCCCCGGACTCCCGCATCGGCAGATGCGGGCGACGGGCATTCCCGCTTGGGTCTAAATATCTGTAAATATAGTCGCTTTTTGCCATTCCCCGAAATATATTCAACGAATTCCACATCTTTTCGCACGAACGGCTTGTCCGCAGCGCGGCAGCAGCCCGACCGAAAGCGGCAAAACGCCCCGCAGAAGCGTTTTCGGCCGGGGAAAGGCCGCCGCCGGAGTGTCCGGCGCTTTTTTTCCGTTTTTTCTTCGTTATGTTTGCGGGAATTCATACCTTTGCCCCGCAAGTTCGTTTCAGAAGAGATGAAAATATTCACAAGCGTCAAAGAGCTCCGCGCGGAGCTGGAGACTGCGGAGCAGTCCGGAATCGGGTTCGTCCCGACGATGGGCGCCCTGCATGCGGGACACCGCTCGCTGGTCGAGCGCGCCCGCCGGGAGAACGCCACCGTCGTGGTGAGCGTCTTCGTCAATCCCACCCAATTCAACGACAAAAACGACCTGAGACATTATCCCCGCACTCCGGAGGCCGACGCGCGTCTGCTGGAGCGGGCCGGCGCGGATTTCGTGCTGATGCCTTCGGTCGAGGAGATATACCCGGAACCGGACGGCCGTCAGTTCGACTTCGGACAGATCGACAAGGTGATGGAGGGCGCCACACGCCCCGGTCACTTCAACGGCGTGGCGCAGGTCGTCAGCCGGCTGTTCGACATCGTACGCCCGGCGCGCGCCTACTTCGGGGAAAAAGATTTCCAGCAGATCGCCGTCGTCAAGGCGATGGTGGACCAGTTGTCGCTTCCGGTCGAGATCGTCGAATGCGAGATCGTCCGCGGCGAAGACGGGCTGGCCCTCTCGTCGCGCAACACGCTGCTCGACGCGGAGCACCGCGCCGCAGCCCCGCAGATCTACGCCGCCCTGCGCGCCGCCGCCGAAAAGTCGCAGGAACTGACGCCCGAAGCGCTGAAGGCATGGGTCACGGCCGAGGTGGAGCGCAATCCGCTGCTGAAGGTCATCTACTACCAGTCCGTCGATGCGCGGACGATGCAGGAGGTCGCCGCATGGAGCGACGCCGAGCATATTCAGGGCTGTATCGCCGTGCAAGCGGGAGACATTCGTTTAATCGACAACATCCGTATCCGATAATGAAATTCCAGATTGAAGTCATCAAATCCAAGATCCACCGCGTAACGGTCACGCAGGCCGATCTGCATTACGTGGGCAGCATCACCATCGACGAGGCGCTTTTGGAGGCGGCCAACATCATCGAGGGCGAAAAGGTCCAGATTATGGACATCGACAACGGAGAGCGTTTCGAGACCTACGTCATCAAGGGAGAACGCGGAAGCGGCTGCATCTGCCTCAACGGCGCCGCGGCCCGGAAGGTGCAGGTCGGCGACGTCATCATCATCGCCTCCTATGCGCTGATGGATTTCGAAGACGCCAAACAGTTCAAGCCGTGGATCGTATTCCCCGACACGGCGACGAACCGGCTCGTGAAATAACGGCTTCACCGTCCTGCAAGGCGGTAAACCGTCATAAGTAATGTAAAATCTCCCGTTTCAGGGAGATTTTTTGCTATAAATGCTTACCTTTGTTAAATAACGGATATTTTTCCACTGCTGAATATTATGGACATAGCACTCTCCGTCGCAGCATTTCTGCTCTCGATCGTCGGCATCGTCGGCTGTATCGTCCCCGCCCTGCCCGGCGTAGTACTCAGTTACGCAGGACTTCTCTGCGCCTACTTCACCTCCTATTCGAGCATGTCGCCGGCGGCCATCTGGCTATGGCTGGCCATTACCGTGGCGGTCAGCGTCGCCGACTATTTCCTGCCGGCGTGGATGACCCGCCGCTTCGGAGGCTCCCGTTCGGGCGCCATCGGCGCCACGGTCGGCGTCTTCGCCGGATTCTTCTTCTTTCCGCCCGTCGGCATCATCCTCGGCCCCTTCTTCGGCGCCGTGCTCGGCGAGCTGCTCAACGACCGCCGCGACGCGGGCAAGGCGTTTCTGGTCGGCATAGGCTCGTTCCTCTCGTTCGTCGTCGGCACGGGCATCAAACTCGCGGCGGCGATCGGCATGTTCGTCCATGTGACGGCCGACACCTACCCCGCCGTCCGGGACTGGTTCGCAACTCTTTTCTAACCCTATCGATAATGAGAAAGTTTCTACTATTTGCGGTAGTCATCGCAGCGATGCTGGCCGCGGCTTGTTCCAAGTACAAGTACGAAACGGTGGCGGGCGATCCGTTGAACACCCGCATCTACACGCTCGACAACGGACTGAAAGTCTACATGAGCGTAAACAAGGAGGCGCCCCGCATCCAGACCTATATCGCCGTGAAGGTCGGCGGCAAGAACGACCCCGCGGAGACCACGGGTCTGGCGCACTACTTCGAACACCTGATGTTCAAAGGCACGCAGCAGTTCGGCACTTCGGACTACGCCGCGGAGAAACCGATGCTCGACGAGATCGAAAATCTCTTCGAGGTTTACCGCAAGACCGCCGACGAGGCCGAGCGCGCGGCCATCTACCGCCGCATAGACTCGATCAGCTACGAAGCTTCGAAAATCGCCATTCCCAACGAGTACGACAAGCTGATGTCGGCCATCGGCGCCAACGGCACCAACGCCTTCACGTCGCAGGACATGACGGTCTACGTCGAGGACATTCCCTCGAACCAGATCGACAACTGGGCCAAAATCCAAGCCGACCGTTTCAAGAATCCCGTGATCCGCGGCTTCCATACCGAGCTGGAGACCATTTACGAGGAGAAGAACATGTCCCTGACGCAGGACAGCCGCAAAGTCTGGGAAGCGATGGACGCCGCGCTGTTCCCCAACCACCCCTACGGCACGCAGACCGTGCTGGGTACGCAGGAACATCTGAAAAATCCGTCGATCACCAACGTCCGAAACTACCACAAGACCTACTACGTGCCCAACAACATGGCCGTATGCGTTTCGGGCGATTTCGAACCCGACGAAATGGTGGCCACGATCGAAAAGTACTTCGGCGACATGCAGCCCAATCCCAACCTGCCCGAACTGCAGTTCGAACCCGAAAAGCCGATCACGACTCCCGTGGTGAAGGAGGTTTACGGACTCGAAGCGGCCAACGTCATGCTGGGCTGGCGTCTGCCGGGCGCGAACGACAAATCGACCGACATCAGCGACATCGTAGGTTCGATCCTCTACAACGGACAAGCCGGACTGATCGACCTCGACCTGAACCAGCAGCAGAAGGTGCTCTCGGCCTACGGCTACGCCTCGACGCAGCCCGATTACAGTTCGTTCCTCGTGGCCGGACGCCCCAAGACGGGACAGTCGCTCGACGAAGTCCGCGACCTGCTTCTGGAGGAGGTGGCAAAACTGCGGGAGGGGGACTTCGATGAAAAACTCATCGAAGCGACCATCAACAACTACAAAATGCAGCTGATGCGCTCGTTCGAGGAGAACGACAGCCGCGCGATACTCTATGTCTATTCGTTCATCAGCGGCGCGGACTGGGCCGACGAAGTCGCACGGATCGACCGCATGTCGAAGATCACCAAGCAGGACGTCGTGGAGTGGGCCAACAAATACCTCGGTCCCGAAAGTTACGCCATCATCTACAAACGCGAGGGCAAAGACCCCGACGAGCAGAAAATCGCCGCCCCGAAGATCACCCCGATCGTGACCAACCGCGACTCACAGAGCGAATTCCTCTCCGAGATACAGACCTCGCAGGTGCAGCCGATCGAACCCGTATTCGTCGATTACAAGAAGGACATGTCGCAGTTCGAGGCGCAGCCCGGCATCGACGTTCTCTACAAGAAGAACGAGACCAACGATATCTTCACGCTGATCTACGTCTTCAACACCGGTACGGAGAACGATCCGGCGCTCAATCTGGCATTCAACTACCTGAGCTATCTGGGGACCGACAAGATGACCGCCGAAGAGATCGCATCGGAGATGTACGACATCGCCTGCTCGTTCTACATGAACGCCGGGGCCAACCAGAGTTCTATCCAGATCACCGGACTGAGCGAAAACATGGGTAAAGCCATGGAGATCGTCGAAGGGCTGATCGCCGGCGCCAAGCCCGACGAAGCGATTCTGGAGAACCTCAAAGGCGACATGCTCAAGAGCCGTGCGGATGCGAAGCTCAATCAGAGCCGCTGTTTCGGCGCACTCCAGCGCTATCTGTTCTACGGCGGCGACTTCATCCGCCGCACGACCCTTACCGACCCGGCGCTGCAGGCGCTGACCTCGGAGCAGCTGCTCGCCAAAATCGGCGGTCTGATGGGCAAACAACACGAAGTGCTCTACTACGGCCCGCAGAAAGAGACCGAAATCAAGAGTGCGCTGGCTGAACACCACAAGGTCGCCGCCGACCTGCAGCCGCTGGAGAAGAAGTTCAGCGCCCTGCTGCCCACCGACGCGAACAAGGTCGTACTGGCTCAGTACGACGCCAAGCAGCTCTACTACCTGCAGTTCTCGAACCGCGGCGAGAAATTCGACGTGGCGGCCGATCCCGAAATCACGCTCTACAACGAATATTTCGGCGGCGGCATGAACACCATCGTCTTCCAAGAGATGCGCGAAGCGCGCGGTCTGGCATACTCGGCATGGGCCACCCTCGCTACGCCGAGCAACGCCAACGGCGATTACAGCTACTACGCCTTCATCGCCACGCAGAACGACAAGATGCAAAAAGCCGTCGAAGCGTTCGACGACATCATCAACAACATGCCCGAATCGGAGAAGGCGTTCGGCATCGCCAAGGAGGCGCTCGTCTCCCGCCTGCGCACCGAGCGCACGGTCAAAGACGGCGTATTGTGGAGCTATCTCCGCGCCCGCGATCTGGGCCTCGACGCCCCCCGCGACAAGCAGATTTTCGAGAAGGTCCAGTCCATGACGCTCGACGACGTGAAAGCCGCCCAGCAGAAGTGGGTCAAAGGCCGCAAATACGTCTACGGCATTCTGGGCGACATTCAGGACCTCGATCTCAACTACCTGAAAACCCTCGGTCCCATTCAGACCGTATCGCAGGAGGAGATTTTCGGCTATTGACGCGCCGGAATCCGCAGAAACGAAGAACGCCGCAGGAAATCTCCTGCGGCGTTCCCGTTTTCAGTATGTCCGGAACGGCTAACGGCGGAAGACCTTGCCGCCCATGGCGCTCGCGGCGGCGTTTTTCACGCTCGTCTGGTCAATCGTCCCCTTCGTCACGAAGCGGGCGAGGGTCGGACGCGTCGTGATCGCCCCGTCCTCCGAAACGCCGTAGGCGCAAACGATATAAGCCGTCGCGGCCCAGAGGTCGGTCCACTTGTTGCTGTCCTCACCCTTCGAAAGCAGGCTGGAAAGCGTGATCTGCTGCGACTCGGCCCATATCTTGGTCCAGATCAGGTCGTCCACGGCAAACTGCAGGTCGGCGTCGAACTGCTCCTGCTGCGCGGCTCTGGTGACGCTGAAATAATAAGTGACGTTCCTGTTCGACGGCACGACGTTCACCGTTACGTCCTGACGCTCGACCGTGGTGGTGATTTCGAACGTACACTCCTCGGAAGGGGTGAATTTTCCGGTCTTGAAGGCTGCCTTCGACAACGGCGAGGTGGCATTGCCGTCGGTGCAGGAGAAGGCATAGACATAGTACTCCGTATCATCGACCAGTCCCATGCGCGTAGCGCCTGCCTCTTCGATATAGGCCGGAGCCACGACAGTCTGCGTTTCGGTGAAGGTCAGATCGGCCCATGTCAGCGCGCCGCTCTCCAGTTCGTCTTTGTAGGCCTTCTTGTAAATCTCGATACGCGACGTCATAAAGGCGGCGTCATCGTCATAAGTGTCGAATTCCGACTTGCGGATAAAACCGTGGAGGTACCCCAGATCGTCCGACGGAACGCAGACGTACTTGGCGCCGTACCACGACACGTCGGAGACGTCGATGCGGTAAACGGTATTGATTACGACCGGCTCCTGAGTCTTGAAAGGAACCGTCATCACACCTGTGGTAAGGGTGCTGCTGGAAGTGGCGGCATTGGCTTCAAAGCCAAATATCACGGCATAATATTCCGTAGCGGGTTGCAACCCGATACTTAACGAAAGGTCCGATTTCATCCCCTTGCTGGCATAATTGTCGAGCCAGCCCATGGTGGCATAGAATCCCAGCATCGAAAGGTAACCGTTAGGGGCTTTGACCAGATAATCAGTCCCTTTAGCGTCGATCTCCTCTTTCGTACCATATCCTACATACCAATATGTCTCGGTATTCTTCGGGGTAACGGCCATCGTAACGATCTTGTCGGTGATCTCCGTGATATTGACCGTGAAATCTTCACCCACGGTCTCGCCTCTGTAGTCGGCGTCGGCCACCACGTCCATCATCACGGCGTCGGCCTGACCGTTGGCGCTGAAGTAGGTGATGCCCACCGTACCCCGCAGATCGGCGCACTCCTTATGCGCTTCGGTCGGGGCCGTGACCGTCAGCTTGCCGTCGGCATAGGTCACCTTCCACTCGTCGGGCTTCGAAACAAGGGTTTTCGTCACCCCGGCGGACTCGACGTCCCAGACCTTGGTCTCGCCGAAAACGAAAGTCGCGACTTCGGGCGCCTTGCGGATCAGCATGTAGAAATTGCTGCGCACGGGCACCGTCACGATCGAACCGTCGCTCAGTTCGAAATAGACATTGTTGTCGTCGTAATTGATGCTCTTGAACAGCGAACCGATGCTGCTGCCCTCGGTCACGGCGGAAACGGGATCGCCCGCGGCATCGAGAATCCGCTCGGAGGTCTTGCCGCCGTCGTAGCTGATCGTCCAGTAGCCCTCGTCATCGACCGACATCACGGGTTTGACGCTTTCGCCCGTCACGCGCAGTTTCGCGCCGCCGGCCATCAGCCACTCGGTTTTGCCGTCGGTCGTGATCGTCCAATAGTAGACCTCGTCCGTATCCTGCTTGACGCCGATAACGGGTGCATCGGCTCCGGCCGTGCCGTTCTTGATCTCGGCCGTCGTGTTGTCCGAAAAATAGATGACATAGCCGTCGGCGCCCTTTTCGACCTTGACGACGGTCACCGCATCGTCCACGATTTTCTGGAGGGCCGCAATCTCGGTGTTCATCTGGCCGATCTTGGTTTCGAGAGCCTCGATCCGGCTCTTCAGGTCGTTCACATTCTGCCACAGTTCCGAGTCGTCATAGTCGTCGCAACCCGTCAGCAGGGGGGGGGAAACAAGGAGCAGTGCGCCCATGCAGGCGGCCAGTCTCCGCATCGTAAAAAATCTCATAGCAATTTATTTAAGTTAAACAAAAGTAGGGTCGGATACATGACGGCGCCGCATCAAGCGACAGCCGACAATAATTATATACGGATAGAAATAACTTGCAGAATCGGTAAACCTGTTCAAAGATAGGTATTTTCATGACAAAAACCAATCAATCGGGAAAACAGAAGGGACAATATTTAACAGCCGTCCGAAAAAACTGCCCGAAAAAGGAGCATCTGCGCACGGCTGACGGATGAAGTTTCCGGATAATTCCGCCCGGCAGACAGATAGCGGCAGTGCGTACGTCCCGCTTCCAATCCGCACCGGGCCGGAAAAAATATTCGAAAAAAAATAAAATTACGATTCGTAATTTTCAGGCCCCGGTTCGAAAAAAGCCTGCAAATTTCAGCCGCAGGAAAAGAAAAAAATTATAAAACAAACCGAATATTACGGTTACAATCCGTTTTCGGAGCCCTTCCGCGGAGGGCGAACGGGTATTGGAATTTTCGGAGAAAACCTGTAAATTCGTTTCGCAATTTTTTAAACTCATCAAAAATCTTCAACTCTTTTATCCCACACGTTATGAAAAAATTATTACCGTATCTGCTGCTTTTCATATTGGCAGGGGGGGGGTTTCCTGCTCCGACGATGATCCGACCGTTCCGGAACCGGAAGCCGTGATGCCGCCGGCCCCCACCGCATCGGACATCACCTCCGACTCCTTTGCAATCTCATGGGAAGCGGTCGAAGGAGCCGTATCCTACACCTACACCCTGCTGCATAAGAACACCCACGGCGCAATCACGGTGATCGTTCCCGAAACCAACACCGATGCGCTCTCGGCTGCTTTCACCGAACTGAAAGCATCGACAGCCTACACTTTCCGCATCAAGGCGCTGGGCGACGGCGAAAAGACGCTCGACTCGGAGTGGTGCGAATGCCCGGTAACGACCGGCGAACCGGAATATCTCTCCGGTCCGTGGGTGACGTTCGAAGTCAACTACGAAGAACGCACCAGCTATTACTGCCGCATCACGGCGACGTTTACCCCCAACGACAAGACCGTCGCCTATTACGCCACGTGCGTATACGGCAGCTACTTCGACGACGACCCGGACGATCCCGACTTCGAGCCCAACACCGAAGAGGACATGATCGGGTATCTGAGCGCCCAAAAACCCATTTCCAACAACACGCTGACCGAATCGTCTTGGGGATACTCCACCGAGTACATCCTCGCGGTAGTCGGCGTCGATGCCGACGGCAATTTCGGCAAGCTCAACTGGGCGAAACTCAAGACTCCGGCACGCTCGTCGTCGGGCGATCAGGGCCAGAGCGAGGCCGCGCTGCGCATCCAGCACGTGGTGGTCAACTCCTCCGAACTCGAAGGTGCCCCCGAAAACTGCTTTGCAACGGTGTACCGTTTCGAACCGACCGCCGGCGCCCGCGCATTCCGCTACGAGGACGGCTACTACAAGGGCGATTTCGCCAAAAAGGAGACTTCCTACTGGCGCCAGTATTTCTCGTCGCTCGCAAACGCCTACGGCGAAGACTACGACGGCTACTACTCCGGCTGGAAAAGCAGCATGGATCTGGAAGTGAGCGCCGACGGGTTCTATTACTACGACGTCACGTTCTGGGACGTTTCGATGGCAAACGAAACCTTCGAAGTGATCTACATGGCCTACGATGCCGACGGGGTTCCCGGCGTCCCGGCCTGCTACACGGTGACCCTGCCCGCGGAGATACCCGCCGTAACGCCCCAGCAGACACCTTCGGCATATAAGGCTGCCGTCGCAGCAGCCAACCGGCTCGCACATCCGCAGGCCCTTCCCCGCCGCCGCTGATCTGCGGAACGGTTGAAAACGAAAAGAGGATACCCAACAAGGTATCCTCTTTTTCCATGCCGGATGCCGCCGGTCTCAATAGCGGTAATGCTCCGCCTTGTAGGGACCGTCGGGACTCACGCCGATATAATCCGCCTGTTTTTCGGTCAGGCGGGTCAGCTCCACGCCCAGATTGTCCAGATGCAGGCGCGCCACCTCTTCGTCGAGATGCTTGGGCAGGCGGTAAACGCCCACTTCGAGCTTCTCCTGCCAAAGTTCCATCTGCGCCAGACACTGGTTCGTGAAGGAGTTCGACATCACGAACGAGGGATGGCCCGTCGCGCAGCCGAGGTTCACGAGACGGCCTTCAGCCAGCACGAAAATCGAATGTCCGTCGGGGAAGGTGAACTTATCGACCTGCGGCTTGATATTGGTCTTGACGGCGCCCGATTTTTCGAGCCGCGCCATCTGTATCTCGTTGTCGAAGTGGCCGATGTTGCAGACGATCGCCTGATCGCGCATCCGCTCCATATGCTCCAGCGTGATGATGTCGCAGTTGCCCGTGCAGGTCACGAAAATATTGCCTTCGTCGAGGGCGCTTTCGACGGTCTTCACCTCGAAGCCCTCCATCGCCGCCTGCAGGGCGCAAATCGGATCGATCTCGGTCACGATAACGCGCGCTCCGTACGAACGCATCGACGCGGCGCAGCCCTTGCCCACGTCGCCGTAGCCGCACACGACCACCACCTTGCCGGCGATCATCACGTCGGTCGCACGCTTGATACCGTCGGCCAGCGACTCGCGGCAGCCGTAGAGGTTGTCGAACTTGGACTTGGTGCAGGAGTCATTGACGTTGATGGCCGGAACGAGCAGTTCGCCCGCCTCCTGCATCTGGTAGAGCCGATGTACGCCCGTAGTGGTCTCCTCGCTGACGCCCTTCCATTCGGCCACCGTGCGGTGCCATTTATCCTTGTCCTCGGCAAGCACCTTCTTCAGCGTGTCGATAATCACCTCCTCTTCGTAGGAGGAGGGGGCGTAATCGAGCGTCGAAGCGTCGTCCTCGGCTTTGAAGCCCTTGTGAATCAGAAGCGTCGCATCGCCGCCGTCGTCCACGATCAGCTGCGGGCCCTTGCCGCCCGGAAACGACAGCGCCATGGCCGTACACCACCAGTATTCGGGCAGCGTCTCGCCCTTCCATGCAAAAACGGGAACGCCCGTCTCGGCAATCGCGGCGGCGGCATGGTCCTGCGTCGAGAAGATGTTGCACGAACACCAGCGCACGTCGGCGCCCAGTTCCACGAGGGTCTCGATCAGCACGGCGGTCTGGATCGTCATATGCAGCGAACCCATGACGCGCACGCCTTTCAGCGGCTTCTGCGGGCCGTACTTGCGGCGCACGGCCATCAGTCCGGGCATTTCGTGCTCGGCGATCTCGATCTCTTTGCGTCCCCACCCGGCCAGCGACATGTCGGCTACCTTGTAGGGCATTGTCAAGTCTAAATACATAACTGTTTATTTTAATTTCAAAATATATTCCTTGTCTTTTTCGATCTGCGCCCGCAGCTCCTCCAGCGTATCGAACCGCCGCTCGTCGCGGATCTTTTCGAGCAGTTCCACGCGCAGCATACGGCCGTACAATGCGCCGCTGAACCCGAAAACATGCGTTTCGAGACGCCGCGCCGTCCCGCCGACCGAAGGATTGCGGCCGAGGTTCGACATCGCGTCGTAAACCGCTCCGTCCACCTCGGCGCGCGAACGGTAAACGCCGTCCTTCGCGGCGACGGAATCGGGAACGGCCACGTTCGCCGTCGGAAATCCGAGCTCGCGTCCGAGCCGGCGTCCGTGTTCCACAACGCCCTCGATAATCACCTTTTCCATCAGATTTTTTCGGTCAGTTTACGCACCAGACTGAACTGCGAGAAGAACTCCTTGGCGAAGACGCGCAGTACGGTATAGGAGGGAATCGCCAGCAGCATGCCGAGGATTCCGGCCAGCGACCCGGCGATCAGAATCACGAGAAAGATCTCCAGCGGATGCGCCTTGACGCGCGACGAATAGAGCGTCGGCTGCAGCACGAAGTCGTCGAGTCCCTTGAGGATCAGCAGCGAACCGATGATGACGACGGCCGTATGCCCCACGGTCATGCCCCCGATCGGGGTCACGATGCCCACGAAGACCGAAACCACGCCGCCGATAAGCGGCCCGGCATAGGGCACCACGTTCATCACGCCCATGACCAGCCCGATGAACGCCGCGTCGGCGGCTTTCATCCCGAAGGCCATCATCGTCAGCGACACGGCGACCATCAACAGCAGGCTTTCGGAGAGGATTCCCGTAAAATAGCGCGCCAGCAAGAGGGTTACGGAGTCGAGCGCACGGGTGATGTTCTCGTGATAACGTTCGGGGAACATCGCCGTAATCATAGCATAGAAAAGCCCCTCGTCCCGCAGGAAGAAGAAGGTGATGAAGGTGATGGAGAAAATAGCGATCACGGAGGAGAGCACGACATTGACGATCGACGCAAAGACCGTGTTGAGCGACTCGATGTCGATCACCTGCTTGAGCGCCGACGCGAGGGCCTCCGAGAGCGAGAAGGTGCTTTCGGGCATGGCGAAGAATTCGTGCAGGTAGCTTTGGGCGCGGGCTATCGGTTCTTCGATGCTCGCCACGACGGTGGCGAAATCGACGTTCGACAACTGGTAGATCTTATTGAAGACCAGCGGCACGAACAGCGAACACAATGTCGCCAGCACCACCCAGATGACGATCAGCGTCGCCAGCGCCGCCAGCCAGCGGGGCACTTTCCAGCCCTTGATATGCAATGCCGCGAGCCGTTTGACCAGCGGATTGCCCATGACGGCCAGCACGGCCGAGATCAGCACATAGACGACGATCGACCGGAAGTACCAGACCAGAAAGAGGACGGCCGCAGCAACCGCCGCGCCCGCAATAAACCGCAGGAAGGTCTGGGGTGTCGCCCTCATACATCGGATGAATTAAGCTTTCGGAAGGCGTGCGATCGGAGTCTGCGAACCCACCACAGGATCGCCGATCTCGACCAGCAGTTCGCTGTTCTTCGGAACGAGCACATCGACGCGCGACCCGAATTTGATGAAGCCGCAGACGCTGTTCTGCTCCACAGGCGAACCCACTTTCATATAGGAGATGATACGGCGCGCGATCAGGCCTGCGATCTGACGGAAGAGAACCTTCTGTCCCGAAGCCATCTTCACCACGGTCGTGGTGCGTTCGTTTTCGGTCGAGGACTTGGGATGCCACGCCACCAGAAAACGGCCCGGATGGTATTTGAAATATTCGACGGTACCGCCCACGGGAACCCAGTTCATATGGACGTTGGTGACGGACATGAAGATCGAAATCTGGAGCATCTCCTCATTCAGATACTCGTTTTCCTTCACGACTTCGGTCACGACGACGCGGCCGTCGCAGGGCGAAAAGGCGAGGTCGGCATCGTGGATGCGCACGCGGCGGGGTTCCCGGAAAAACGCGACGATAAAGAACCAGAACAGCAGCAACAGCACGGCGCTCACCCACAACAGCGAAATATTCGCGTCGCTGACCAGCAGGTGATAGATCAACCACCACAAAAATACGCAAACGGCGCCGGAAATGCCGATAATTTTGTAGCCTTCTTTATTTATTCTCATAACTTAATTTAGGATTGCAGTTACATAACAAAAAGCATATAGACGAAGACGAACGGCGCCGAGAGCAGCAAGGCGTCGAAGCGGTCCAGCACACCGCCGTGTCCGGGGATCAGATTGCCCGAATCCTTGACGCCCGCGGCGCGTTTGAACATCGACTCCACCAGATCGCCCAGCACGCCCGTTGCGGCCGCTACCAGCGCCAGACCGAGCCACGCCCATACATCGGCATCCAATACCCGCGCGGCAACATAGCCCATCGCCACGGCGCCGGCCAGCCCGCCGAAGAATCCCTCCCACGACTTTTTGGGCGAAAGACGCTCGAACATGCGGTGCCGTCCGACGGACATTCCCACCAGATAGGCGAAGACGTCGTTGGCCCAGATGATGAAGATGTAGAAAATCATCACCCACGGAGTCCACACCTCGCTTCCGATGATCGGAATATAACACATCAGCGAAAGGGGCAATGCTATGTAGCAGACGCCCATCAGCGTCGTGCCGATTCCGGAAGCCGGATTCTGCTGTTTGCGGTAAAGTTCGCAGATGAACATCGCGGGTATCAGCAGGAGCATAAACGCCATTCCGCAGGCAAAAGCCTGACTGGCGCCGCCCAGAATTTCGATGTCGTCCGACACGAACGCGAAATTAAGCGCGAAAAGCACGATGCCTGCCGCCATTCCCACGATTTTTTGCGGGGCATTGCCCTGCTTTTCGGCCAGCCCGTAAAATTCCAGCATGCCGGCGACAAGCATCGCCAGCAACAGTGCGCCGAAACTCCACTGCGACCAGATTACGGCCCCCAGCACCACCACTGCGAGGACTGCGCCGCTCAGTGTACGCACCATGAGGTTCTTCATTTTTTCACTCATCAGATATATCAGCGGGTTAGATTCGTCGGTTACTTGAGTTCGGATTTTTCGGCGTTCGCGGCTCCCGAAGCGGCGGTTTTCGTTCCCGACGCACTTCCGGCATCGCCTTCCTGCGTCGTTCCGGTCCCGGCTGTCGGAGCGTCCGGCGGCGCAGCCGCCGTTCCGGACGCGGCATCGTCGTCGGCGACGACGACACCCTTTTTCGGGTCGTCATCCTCCCGCGGCACCTGCGCCGCCGGGCCGAGTATGCGTTCGATATCCTCGGCATAGATCGTCTCCTTCTCCAGCAGCAGATCCGCCATCCGGTTGATCTGTTCGCTTTTCCGTTCGATGATGCCACGCGCCTTGGCATACGCCTCTTCGATGATGCGGCGCACCTCCGTATCGATGTCGCGGGCCGTCTGCTCGCTGAAAGGCTTGGTAAACGTATCGCGCGTGCCCGACGAGTCGTAATAACTGATCGGGCCGATCTTCTTGCTCATGCCGTAATAGGCCACCATCGCATAGGCCGTCTCGGTCGCCCGCTCCAGATCGCTCAGCGCGCCTGCGCCCAGCGTTCCGTAGTTGACCTCCTCGGCGATCCGGCCGCCCAGCAACCCGGCCAGCCGTTCCTGCAGGGCTTCGTTGGTAACGTGGATGCGGCGTTCGTCGGGCACATACCACGTCGCGCCCAGACTCCGCCCGCGCGGAACCACCGTGACCTTCAGCACGGGATCGCATTGGGGAAGCGACCACATGACGGTAGCGTGCCCCGCTTCGTGAATCGCCGTGGCGCGCCGCTCGGCGGCCGTCATCGGCATATTGGGTTTTTCGAGACCTCCCACGATGCGGTCGATGGCCGCGAGGAAATCCTCCTTCGACACGAATTTCTTGTTGTGCCGCGCGGCGATCAGCGCCGCTTCGTTGCAGACGTTGGCGATGTCGGCGCCCGAAAAACCGGGCGTCTGGCGCGCCAAGAACTCACGGTCGAGCTGCGGATCGAGTTTCAGCGGACGCAGATGGACGTTGAAAATCGCCTCGCGCTCCTTGACGTCGGGCAGCCCCACCTCGATCTGACGGTCGAAACGCCCGGCGCGCATCAGCGCCTTGTCGAGAATGTCGGCGCGGTTGGTCGCCGCGAGGACGATAACGCCCGTATTGGTCTGGAAGCCGTCCATCTCCGTGAGGAGCTGATTCAGCGTATTTTCACGTTCGTCGTTGCCCGAAAATCCGGCGTTCTTGCCGCGGGCGCGGCCAATGGCGTCGATCTCGTCGATGAAGACGATGCAGGGAGCCTTCTGCTTGGCCTGCTCGAACAGGTCGCGGACACGCGATGCGCCCACGCCCACGAACATCTCCACGAAATCGGAACCCGAAATCGAAAGGAACGGCACGTTGGCTTCGCCGGCCACGGCTTTGGCCAGCAGCGTCTTGCCCGTTCCCGGAGGGCCTACCAGCAGGGCGCCCTTGGGAATCTTGGCGCCCAGTTCCTTGTACTTTTCCGACTTCTTGAGGAAATCGACGATCTCCATGATCTCGACCTTGGCTTCCTCCAGTCCGGCCACATCCTTGAACGTCACACGCTTGGAAGCGTCCTTGTCGAAGACCTGCGCCTTGGCTTTACCGACGTTCATGATGCCGCCGCCCGCACCGCCTCCGGCGCCGCGCGACATCGAGCGCATGATGAAAATCCAGACGCCGATAATCAGCACCCACGGCAGCAGGTTGATAAGTACGTTGGTCCAGTCGTTGGCTTTGTTCTCATAGACCACCGGCACGGTCTGTCCCGACTGCTGCTCGGCGTTCTTCAAATCTTCGCGGAACGAATCGACCGATCCGATCGTAAAGGTGAGCTGCACGCCCGTTTCGGGCAGCCGCTTGAAACGTTTGTCCACCGTATCCCTGCGGTACTGTTCGGCAGCCTCCTTCTTCAGAAAAACCTGCGCCTGATCGCGGTTCACGACCTGAATTTTCTCCACGTCGCCCTTTTCGACCATCTCCCGGACCGTCGTCCAGTCGCTGGGCAGCGGCGTGTCGTTGACATCGCCGAATACGTACCAGCCGATGATGAACGCGCCGATCAGACCGTAGATCCACAGCATCGAGGGCCTCGGCATGTTCATATTCATCCTATTATTGTTTTTGCGTTGTTGTGCCATACTAAAAAATTACTCTTCGTATTCGTATTTGGTCATGGGTGCGTCGGCCCACAACTCTTCGAGTTTGTAGAAACTGCGCAGTTCGGTCTGGAAAATATGCACCACGACGTCCACGTAGTCCATGGCGACCCATACGCCGTTCTGCTGGCCTTCGATGCGCCAGACCTTCTCGCCCAGCGTTTCGAGCACCTTCTCTTCGATGCTCGCGGCGATGGCGCATACCTGCGTCGTGGAATCGGCGTTGCACACGATGAACCGGGAGCATATGGCTCCGTCGAAACCTGAGAGGTCCAACGATACAATATCCTTACCTTTTTTATCTTCAATCGCACTTACGATAGTTTCGATCAGTTTATCCATAAATCTTCAATAGGTGTCTATAACCTTGCAAAGGTACGAAAATAGAATGAGATTTGAAAATTAAGAGCTACAAAAAAGCGGACGGGCGACCCGACCGGAATCGCCGCAAAGCAGGGAAAGGCCGCAAGAGACCCGCAGCAGGGGCAGAATCCCCGTCAGACCGTCCGCGGAATTCTGCGGTGGCGGCCGCCATCCGCAAACCGGAACGGCGACACGACGCAGACAGCGGATTACAATGCGACGCAAATCGGAGCGGCGACACGGCACAAACGGGGACGGCAACCGATGCAGGCCGAGGATGACGACACGGCACAGGGCGGAACAGCGGCACGGCACAAGGCGAGAGCGGCGACACGGCACAAACGGGGACGGCGACCGATGCAGACTGAGGATGACGACGCGGCATAGGGCGGAACAGCGGCGCGGCACAGACCGGAGCAGCAACGCGCCACAGACCGGAACGAAAAGACAGGATCCGAAAAACAAAACGCGCCCGGCAGAAAAAACCGCCGGGCGCATTCATTTCGTGAAAAGCACGTCAGTTCCCGACCTCCGGGGCATTGGCCATAATCGTATCGGTCAGGGCCTTGATGATCGAACTTTTGACATAGGTCCGGCGCACGGCGACCGCGATCTTGCGCGACGTGGCGCCTTTGGCCAGCATCTTCAGCCGGTCGCGGTGATCCGCGGGAATGTATTCGACAGCCATTTCGGGAATGATCGTAAGACACGACGTGCAGTCCACGATGCGCATGAGCGTATCGAGCGAACCCGATTCGAACGAGTAGTGCGACGGCATGTCGCGCTTGGCCTGACAGAGTTCGATGATCTGGTCGCGCATACAGTTTCCTGCGCTCAGAATCACCAGATCGCGCAGGTCGATGTCCTCGATGCGGATGTTTGAGCGCTCATAAAGGGCGTTTTCGGGCGAAACGTATGCGAAGAAACGGTCGTTGAAGAGTTCCTGCTCCAGAATCCCCTCGCCGCAGGTGCCGCTGGCCACCAGCGCCGCGTCGATACGGTCGCGCTTGAGGGCCTCGACGATGTCGGAAGTGATCATCTCGGAGATCTCCAGTTCGACTTTGGGATAATCGCGCACGAAAGCGGGGATGAATTTGTGCAGCAGGTACGGAGCAATGGTCGGGATGACGCCCAGCCGGAGTTTACCCGACGTCTCGCCCTTGAGTTCGGCCACCGATTCGCGGATGTTGTTATAGGCCCGCAGCGTTTCGCGGGCACGCTCCAGCACCACGTCGCCCGCTTCGGTCGGGATCACGGGCTTCTTCGAACGGTCGAGCAGCACCACGCCCAGCTCCTCTTCGAGGGCTTTGACCTGCATGCTCAGCGAGGGCTGGGTCACGAAACAATGTTCGGCGGCCAGCGAAAAACTGCCGCAGTTGGCTACGGCCAACAGGTATTCAAGCTGAATTATAGTCATAGTAGACAATTATTCCGACGAGCAAAAATATAAAAAAAATCTATAAACAACAACTTTATTAGGTCGCCCGCGCGCTTTTTCGTATGTTTGTCCACAAAATACCGAAAAAACGAGAGCCGGCACTGATTTTCACCGCAGTTTCAGTGCCGCGGGGAAGCCGGAACTCCCGGCAGAAAGGGAGTTTGGGCAGGATTCCGGATGTGGAACCGGCATCGAGGATGCCGTAATGCGAGCTTGGCGAATTCCGCATCTCTGGAGCTGCCCCGAAGCCATAGATAACTTAAATTCGTCAAGCGGAGGATTAATCGTTTTATGGGAAAAATCATTCTTACCGGCGACCGTCCGACGGGCCGGCTTCATCTGGGACACTACGTGGGTTCGCTGCGCCGCCGCGTCGAACTGCAGGAGTCGGGCGAGTTCGAACGCATCTTCATCATGATCGCCGACGCGCAGGCGCTGACCGACAACGCCGACAACCCCGAAAAGGTGCGCCAGAACATCATCGAAGTCGCCCTCGACTACCTTTCGGTCGGTCTCGACCCGAACAAATCGACGCTTTTCATCCAGTCGCAGATTCCCGAACTGTGCGAACTGGCGTTCTACTATATGAACCTCGTCACGGTACAGCGCCTGCAGCGCAACCCGACCGTGAAGGCCGAAATCCAGCTGCGCGGCTTTGCCGAGAACAACACGGAGGGCGACACCCAGCAGCGTCAGGGCATTCCCGTCGGATTCTTCACCTACCCGATCAGTCAGGCGGCGGACATCACGGCTTTCAAGGCCACGACCGTACCCGCGGGCGAGGATCAGGAGCCGATGATCGAGCAGACGCGCGAAATCGTCCACAAATTCAACACGGTATACGGCCCCGCGCTGGTCGAACCGGAGATTCTGCTGCCCGAAAACGCGGTCTGCATGCGGCTGCCGGGAACCGACGGCAAAGCCAAGATGTCGAAGTCGCTCTGCAACTGCATCTACCTGTCGGACAGCGCCGATGAGATCAAGAAGAAGGTCATGGGCATGTATACCGATCCCGACCACCTGCGCGTGGAGGATCCGGGCAAGGTGGAGGGCAACATGGTATTCACCTACCTCGACGCCTTCAGCCGTCCCGAACACTTCCCGAAATACCTGCCCGACTACCCTTCGCTGGAGGAGCTGAAAGCCCACTACCGCCGCGGAGGCTTGGGCGACGTGAAGGTCAAGAAGTTCCTGATCGCGGTGTTGAACGAGATGCTGGAGCCGTTCCGCGAGCGCCGCAAATATTACGAGGGACGCATCGGCGAGGTGTACGAAATCCTCCGCGCGGGGTCGGAAGCGGCCCGCGAAGTCGCCGCCGAAACGCTCGCCGACGTGAAACGCGCCATGAAGATCGACTACTTCGACGACAAGGAGCTGATCGCAAGTCAGGCCGAACATTTCGCACACAAGGAATAAAACAGCAACAGCAATAAAACCGCGACGGATTTGAACTTACGCGCCGACCACATCTACCGCACGTTCCTCCGCCTTACGAGGCGGCTGAGCAACAGCCAGATCATGATGCTTCTAGCCGTGGTCGTCGGCGTGCTCGCCGGAGTGGGCACCTATCTGTTCGAGATGCTGCTGTACGGCATCAAATACGGACTGACCAACTGGTTTCCGGTGGACAGCGCCCACATCCTGTTCCTGATCTACCCCGCCGTCGGCATCATTCTGGCGACGCTGTTCGTCAAATACATCGTCCGGGACAATATTTCGGAGGGCGTCACGCGCGTGCTCTACGCCATGTCGAGCCGCAATTCGCGCATCGCGGGCCACAACTGCTGGACCTCGATCGTCGGCGGCGCCACGACCATCGGATTCGGCGGTTCGGTGGGACCTGAGGCCCCCATCGTGCTGACGGGAGCCGCCATCGGCTCGAATGTCGGACGGATCGCGCGGCTCAACTACAAGCACACCACGCTGCTGCTCTGCTGCGGCGCCGGCGCGGCGCTGGCCGCCATTTTCAAGGCTCCGATCACGGGCGTGGTGTTCGTGCTGGAAATCCTGATGCTCGACATCACCGCAGGATCGGTCATTCCGCTGCTCATCGCCTCGATCACGGCCACGACGATGGCCTTCATGCTGCGGGGCTTCGACCCGATTCTGGCCGTGACGCTGGCACCCGCAGATGCGTTCGAACTCTGGCAGATACCGCTCTTCATCCTGCTGGGCGTATGCTGCGGACTGATGTCGTGGTATTTCACCTCGACGAACCTGCGCGTGAGCACGCTTTTCAAGAAGATCGACAAGCAGTACAAGAAGTGGATCGTCGGGGGCACCGTGCTCGGAGTCCTGATCTTCATTTTCCCGCCGCTCTACGGCGAGGGTTACGAAGGATTCACCTCGCTGATGCACGGACAGGCAGAAAAACTCTTCGACAATTCGCTCTTCTACCGTTTCAGCGACATCGACTGGGTTGTCATACTCTTCGTCATCGCCACGATGTTCTTCAAGGTCATCGCCATGGCTTCGACCAACGCCGCGGGCGGCGTGGGCGGAACATTCGCCCCGTCGCTGTTCGTGGGCGCATTCACGGGCGCGTCGATAGCCCTGCTGTGCAGCGCCTTCTTCGACTGGGACGTGTCGATCGTCTCGTTCACGCTGGTCGGCATGGCGGGCGTCATGTCGGGCGTGATGAAGGCGCCGCTGACTTCGATCTTCCTGATCGCCGAACTCTCGAACGGTTACGGGCTGTTCATTCCGCTGATGATCACCGCCTGCATCTCGTTCGCCGTGGACTACTACCTCGATCCGGATTCGATCTACACCAAGCAGCTGCGCCTGCGCGGGGAGCTGCTGACCCACGACAAGGACCAGTCGGTCTTCGTCTTCCTGAAACTCGACGAACTGATGGAGACCGATTTCCTGCGCATCAGGGAGAACTTCACGCTGGGCGACATCGTACACATCATTTCGACGGCGCGCCGCAACATCTTCCCCGTGATCGACAACTTCGGGCATCTGCTCGGCATCATCCAGCTGGACGACCTGCGCGAAGACATGTTCAAACGCGAGAAATACGGCCATCCGATTTCGGACTACATGATTCAGCCGCCCGACAAGATTCTGGAGCATGAAGCCATCCAGAGCGTCGTCCAGAAGTTCGAGGACAAACATACGTGGATGCTGCCCGTCGTGGACAAACAGAACCGCTACATGGGCTTCATCTCCAAATCCCGCATCCTGAACGCCTACCGCGAACAGCTGGTCAAGATACAGCAGTGACCCTCGGCCCGCGCAGATGCAGCCGTCCTCTTTCCGCAAGGAGAGGGGCTCTCTTCCCACCGACACAAAACGAACAGCCATGACGACAGAAAATCCTTTCCCTTGGGCCGACGGCATGAACTGCGCCGTCACGGTCTGCGACACCGAAGGCGTGATCCTTTACATGAACGAGAAAGCCCGTGCGACCTATATCCGGCACGGCAATCTGATCGGCAGCAATCTTTTCGGCTGCCACAACGAACGTTCGCGCGAAATCATCCGCCGCCTGACGGCCGAGGGCGGTTCGAACGCCTACACCATCGAGAAACAGGGAGTCCGCAAGATGATCTATCAGACGGCTTGGCGGACCGGGGACAAGGTAGGCGGTCTGGTGGAGATTTCGATGGAAATACCCGCCGAGATGCCGCATTACATCCGGGGCTGAGGGCTTCGGGGCCGAGAGTTCCCGACGACTTGCGCCGCTACATCGCGGGCATGAAGCTCACGGCCTGCCCGCCGCCCGGAGCCATCGCCACTTCGAGCGTATCGGCGGCCGAGACTTCGCGTTCCGAAATGGTATAGGAAGTGGGATTCGTCTTCCAATCGGCATCGGGACCGTCGGCGTAGATCGTCGCGCGGTATTTCGTGCCGGGTTTCAGGAAGTCGAGCGGCAGCGACAGCGTGCGGGGCTGTTCGTCGGTCGCCGCACCCAGAAAATAATTCTCCCCCGCGCGGCGCACCACGGCGACGAATTCGCCCGGTTCGCCCGCCAGCGCGCGCGACCAGTCGCAGTCCGCATCGAAGTCGCGGAAGAACCGGAAGGCGGGATGCCCCTCGTAATTTTCGATCAGGTCCGAAGCCATCTGCACGGGCGAATAGATGATCACCCACTCGGCGATCTGCTTGGCAAGGGTCGTATTCACGCGCATATCGACCTCAGGACCGCAGTTCCAGAGTTTGCGGCGCGGCGAGTTGCGCGTATTTTCATAGAGAATGTCGAACGTGCCGGGCGTGAAGTCCATCGGCCCGGCGAGCAGGCGCGTGAAAGGAAGCGTCACTTCGTGCGACGGCGGATTGCCCGCGCTCCAAGCGTCCCACTCCTTGCCGCGCGCACCTTCGCGCGACATCATGTTGGGCCACGTGCGACGGATGCCGCAGTCCTTGATCGGTTCGTGCGCATTGACCGTCATCCGGTATTTCGCGGCCGTCTCGACCACGTGCTGGTAATGGCGCACCATGTACTGCCCGTGATGGTTGTTGCCGCCGGAGATACCGCCGGCATAGCCCGTTTTGAGGTTGTGTATTCCCAAATCGGCGTACCATTTGACGGCGCGCTCCAGCTGGCGTTCGTAATCGGGAATGTTGCCGCCCGTTTCGTGATGGCCGATGATCTCGATCCCGCGTTCGCGAGCGTAACGCACGATCTCTGCAATGTCGAAGTCGGCATAGGGCTTCGTGAAGTCGAACGACTGGCTGCCGCCCCAGTTCTCCCAGCCTTCGTTCCAGCCCTCGAACAGCACTCCCTGAATATTGTTAGCCGCCGCGAAGTCGATATAGCGTTTGGCGTTTTCGGTCGTCGCGCCGTGGCGGTCGTCCATCGCCCACGTCTCGACGCCGAGGTGCATGCCCCACCACACGCCGACGTACTTCATCGGACGGATCCAGCTCGTATCCCCGATCTTCGAAGGTTCGTTCAGATTGAGAATCAGCGACGAATTGATCAGCCCCACGGCATCGGGCGCCAGCTGCACGGTGCGCCACGCGGTCGTAAATTTATTGCCGACATGCGCTTTCGTGCCGTCGGGCAAAGGCGCGAGATCCGATTTGAACGCAAGTCCGTCCGTCTTGCGAAGCGTCATTTCGGGAAAGTCGTACAAGGCCGCTTCGTGGATACTGCCGTAGAGGCCGCCGACCTTGAACGTCGCGGGGGTATTGGCGTCGGCCAGTTCGCTCAGCGGAAGTTTGCGGTAAAGCAGTTCGTAGGTGTCGAAGCTGGCGGGAATGGTCCACGAATCGCCGTCGGCGGCGAAACGGAATTCGGTCAGTTCGTCCGTCACACGGAGCGAATCCGCCCCGCACGCTTCGTATTCGTAGCGGAATCCCAGCCCGTCGTCGAATACCCGGAAGCGCAGCGTCAGCCGCACGCCGCCGCCGTTGCACAGCCGCACGGCCATTTCGTTGTAACGGCTGCGGTTCTCCTTGTTCTCGCCCCACGGCTGGGTCCACGTCTCATCGACGCTCGTGCGCGACACATGCTCGACGGCGAAACCACCGCCGAGATCGGCCTCGGCGGCTTCGAATCCCAGTCGGGAAGGTTCGAACAGCCGGACACCGCCGTCCGTAACCGAATAGGTCATGCGTCCGGCGGAGTCTACGGCGAACGCCAGACGGATCGTGCCGTCGGGGGAGGTAACCCCGGTATTTTGCGAACAGGCTCCGCACAAGGCCAGCGCGGCAAGAGAGAAGAGGAAGGATTTCATATCGGTCGGGTTAAGCAAACGGTTAAATCAAAGGAAAGCTTCGAATCCGGGCAGGCGTTTGACGGGCGAGAATTCGATGATCTCGTAATCGGCGACGCCGTGGATGCGGAACGGGTCCTCCGCCGTCAGGGTCTCGACCGCAGCACGGTCCGCGGCGCGGCAGAGAATGACGCCGCCCGTCCGGGGATTCTGCGGCCCCGAACAGAGAAACGTCCCTGCGGCATACTGACGGTCGAGGTATTCGCGGTGCGCCGCGAGGTGCCGTTCGACCTCCGCAAGCGGCAGTTTGTAAGTCAGCAGTACGATGAACACCCGCTACAGTTTTATGTCGTAAATCTGGATCACGCCCTGCAATTTGCCGGCTTCGTCGGTCACGAGCAGCGAGGTGACCTTGTTGCGGGTCATCATCTTCTCGGCTTCGATCAGCTTCCGGTCGGCAGAGATCGTCTTCGGATTCGGCGTGGCGATATCGGCGGCCTTGATGTTGAAGAACTCGGCGCGGCGGCGCTCCATGGCGCGGCGCACGTCGCCATCGGTCACGATACCCTCGATGCGGTCGCCGTCGCAGATGATGATGAGTCCCAATCCGCCCTTGCTGATGGCGTGGATCATGTCCGTCGCCGAGCAGTCGGGCGCCACGACCGGAAGATCATGCGAACGCATCACGTTGCCGACGGTCATCAGCAGGCGGCGTCCGAGGCTTCCGCCCGGATGCAGGCGTGCGAAATCGACGCTCGTAAAGCCCCGCATCTGCATCAGCGACACGGCCAGCGCGTCGCCCATGGCGATCTGCGCCGTGGTCGAGGTCGTCGGCGCGAGGTGCAGGATGCAGGCTTCCTCTTCGACGCTCACGTCGAGGTGCACGTCGGAGTTCTTGGCCAGCGCGGATTCGGGATTGCCGGTCATCGAGATCAGCTTGTTGCCGTTGGAGTGGATGAAAGGCACGATTTTCAGGATTTCGTCGGTCTCGCCCGAATAGGAGAGCGCCAGCACGACATCCTCTTTCGAGATCATGCCCAGATCGCCGTGAAAGGCTTCGCCGGGATGCAGGAAGAAGCTGGGCGTACCGGTCGAGGCGAGCGTCGCGGCGATCTTGCGCCCCACCAGCCCCGACTTGCCCATGCCCGTAACGATACATTTGCCCTGACCCGAAAGGATCATTTCGACGGCGTCGGCGAAGTTATCGCCCAACGTCTCCTTCATGCGCTTGAGCGCCAGCAGTTCGGTGTTGATCGCCTTGCGGGCCAGATCGAGAATCTGGGCTTTCGTGGTATCGGTCATTATAGCAGAGTTTTAATGAGGTTTTCCAGTTCGTCGAGCTGCAGCATGTTCGGGCCGTCGCTCTTGGCATGGTCCGGGTCGGGATGCACTTCGAAGAAGAAGCCGTTGGCGCCGAAGGCTTTGGCGGCCTGCGCCATGGCGGGTACGAATTCGCGGTTGCCACCCGTCTTGCCGCCTGCGGCGCCGGGACGCTGCACCGAATGGGTGCAGTCCATCACCACAGTCGGAGCGATGCGCAGCATGTCCGCAATATTGCGGAAATCGACGACGAGGTTGTTGTAGCCGTAAATATTGCCGCGCTCGGTGAGCCATATCTCCGAAGCGCCCGCATCGCGGGCCTTTTCGTAGGGATAGAGCATGTCGGCGCCCGACAGGAACTGCGCCTTCTTGATATTCACCGTCCTGCCCGTCTTCGCGGCAGCGACCAGCAGGTCGGTCTGGCGGCAGAGGAACGCGGGAATCTGGATCACGTCGACCACTTCGCCCACGGGCGCGGCCTGCCACGATTCATGGATGTCGGTCAGCAGCTTCAGCCCCCACTTCGCACGCACGTCGGCGAGCATCCGAAGCCCCTTTTCGAGTCCGGGGCCGCGGAACGACGAGATCGAGGTGCGGTTGGCCTTGTCGAACGACGCCTTGAAGATGATGTCCGCGCCGAGTCTTTCGTTGATCGCCACAAGACGCTGCGCCACGGTGTCAAGCAGTTCGGCAGACTCGATGACGCACGGTCCGGCGATAAATTTGATCTTCATAAGATTCGATTATGAGTTAAGAACAAAGGCCGGGGAAGCCGCCGCCCGCCAAGCAGCCGGGCTTCGACTCCCGACTTTTCATTTTCCATGCCTGATCAGGAAGGCTTCGGCCTTCTCCAGATCTTCGGGCGTGTCGATGCCGATGGTCTCGGCATCGGTAACGCCCACGCCGATCTTATAGCCGTTCTCCAGCCAGCGGAGCTGTTCGAGCGACTCGGCCTTTTCGAGCGCGGACTGCGGCAGGGCCGTAACCGCGCGCAGGACCTCCGTGCGGAACGCATAGAGACCGATATGCTTGTAGAACGTATGGCGCGCCAGCCACTCCGACCGTTCGACGCCCCGCAGGTAGGGGATCACCGAACGCGAGAAATAGAGGGCGCGCGACTGCGCGTCGAGCACCACTTTCGGAGAGTTGGGATTTTCAAGGGCTTCGAGACCGTCCGTCGCGGCGAAAGGCCTGACCAGCGTGGCGATGTCGGTCGCCGGATCGTCGAAGCAGCGTTTCACGGCTTCCAGCTGCGAGGCCCGGACAAAAGGTTCGTCGCCCTGCACGTTGACCACCACGTCGTAGGTCTTGCCCTGTTTGAGATAGGCTTCCCAGCAACGGTCGGTGCCGCTTTTGTGGTCCGGCGAGGTCATCTCGGCCCGGCCGCCGAAAGCGAGCACGGCGTCGTAGATACGCTCGTCGTCGGTGGCGACCACGGCGTCGTCCAACACGCCCTCCACCTGCTCGTAGACGCGCCGAATGACGGGCTTGCCGCCCAGCATCGCCAGCGGTTTGCCCGGAAAGCGCGTCGAGGCGTAACGCGCCGGTATGATTGCGATAAATTTCATCGTCTCGGTTATTTAGCCATAAAAATAAAAAGTAAAAGGTGAAAATCAAAACTTTTCACCTTTTACTTGCATCTTCGCTTCAGACGAGCGCCAGTTTCAGCACTTCGTCGTTGGTCTTCACGTAATGGAACGTCAGCCCTTCGACGTATTCGGGTTTGATCTCGGCGATGTCCTTGCGGTTCTCCTCCGAAAGGATCAGTTCGGTGATGCCGGCGCGCTTGGCCGCCAGAATCTTCTCCCTGACGCCGCCCACGGGCATCACGCGGCCCCGGAGGGTCGTTTCGCCCGTCATGGCGATACGCTCCCGCACCTTGCGCCCGGTATAGGTCGAGACGATCGAGGTCACCATCGTGATACCGGCCGAGGGCCCGTCTTTCGGAATCGCCCCCTCCGGCACGTGGATATTGATGTCGTTCTTCTCGAACGCCGAAGCGTCGATTCCCAGCTCCGCGTGGTGGGCCATCACCCACTCGTGGGCGATCGTCGCCGACTCCTTCATCACCTCGCCCAGATTACCCGTCAGGCTGACTTTGCCCTTGCCGGGAGTCAGCACCGATTCGATGTAGAGGATGTCGCCGCCGACCTCGGTCCACGCAAGGCCCGTCACCACGCCCGTCATGCCGCCCACTTCGTACTCCTCGCGGAGGAACTTGGGCATGCCGAGAATCTTCTCGACGTCCTTGGCCGTGATTTCGGGCGCGAAAGCTTCGTCGAAAGCGATCTGCTTGGCGCGGGCGCGGGCGATCTTGGCCAGCAGCTTGTCGAGCGAACGAACGCCCGACTCGCGGGTATAGCCGGAGATGATGTCCTCGACGATTTGGGGCGTCATCACGAGTTCCTGCTCCTTGATGCCGTGGGCCTCGCGCTGCTTGGGCAGCAGGTGGTCCAAGGCGATGCGGATCTTCTCCTCGACCAGATAGCCCGGAATGTTGATCATCTCCATACGGTCGCGCAGGGCCGGGGCGATGTTGGCCACGTTGTTGGCCGTGGCAATGAAGAGCACCTTCGACAGGTCGTACTCCATGTCGATATAGTTGTCGTGGAAGGTGGTGTTCTGTTCCGGATCGAGCACTTCGAGCAGTGCGCTCGACGGGTCGCCGTGGTTCGAAACGGTCACCTTGTCCACCTCGTCGAGGATAATCACGGGGTTCGACGAACCGCACCGCTTGATGGTCTGGATGATCCGGCCCGGCATGGCGCCGATGTAGGTGCGGCGGTGTCCGCGAATCTCGGACTCGTCGTGCAGGCCGCCCAGCGAAATGCGGCCGAACTTGCGGCCCAGCGCCGCCGCCACCGACTTGCCCAGCGAGGTCTTGCCCACGCCCGGAGGGCCGTAGAGGCAGAGGATCGGCGACTTGAGGTCGCCCTTGAGCTTGATGACGGCCAGATGCTCCAGAATACGCTCCTTCACCTCGTCCAGACCGAAATGGTCGCGGTCGAGCTGTTCACGGGCGCACTTGAGGTCGAGGTTGTCCTTGGTCGTGTCGTTCCACGGCAGTTCGAGCAGCAGCTGCAAATAGGTCATCTGCACCGAATACTCGGCTACGGCGGGGTTCAGCCGCTCGACTTTCTGCAGCTCCTTCTCGAAGGTCTCGCCGACCTCCTTGGGCCAGTTCTTCTTCTTGGCCTCCTCGCGCATCTTCTCGATGTCGGCGTCGGCGCCGTCGCCCAGCTCGTCCTGAATCGTGCGCATCTGCTGCTGGAGGTAGTAGTCGCGCTGCTGCTTGTCGATCTCCTGCTTCACGCGCTCCTGAATCTGGTTTTTCAACTCGGCCAGCTGCTGCTCGCGGATCAGTATTTCGAGCAGCTTGCGGGCGCGGGCCAGCAGGCCGGGGGCTTCCAGCAGCGACTGGCGGTCCTCGTCCGTCAGCTCCATGTTCGAGCAGATGAAGTTGATGATGCCGCGCTTGGAGTCGATGTTCTTAATGGCGAACGCCGCCTCCTTGGGCATCGACGGCGAGACGTTGATGATATTGAGCGCCACGTCGCGGATCGAGTCCATGAGGGCTTCGAACTCGACGCTCTTCAGATCGGGCGTGGTATCGCGCAGTGCGGTGACACGGGCCCGGAAGTAGGGTTCGGTAGTAATGTATTCGCGGATCTCGACCTTCTCCAAGCCGTTCAGGATCACCGTGAGGTTGCCGTTGGGCATTTCGAGAATCTTGATGATGCGCGCCGCGGTACCGACCTTGTACATGTCGTCCGGCGCGGGGTCTTCGACGTCGCTTTCGCGCTGCAGCACGGCGCCCAGAATACCGCCTTCGGCATTCACGGCGCGCACCAGACTGATGCTCTTGTCGCGGCCCACCGTAATGGGGGTGATGGCGCCGGGAAAGAGCACGGAGCTGCGCAGCGTGAGAATCGGAATGATCTCAGGAACCTCCACCTCTTCGACGACTTCGTCACCGCCCGTCACGATGGGGATCACGCGGTGATTGCCGTCGAGCAGATCGGGAAGCAGGTTCACGTCTTCGACTTCGATTGTTTCGAATTTATCTTTTTTACTCATAGCTTACAAATATATAATGTCGCAAAGGTAACGATTTTTTCGTCATATTTATTTCATCTTTGACAGAATGTTAATAACTTTGCAGGTCAAATAACGAAGTAAAACAATTTCATCCCTATGCAAATCGCAGACAAATACTCGCCGCAGGAGATCGAGTCGAAATGGTACGACTACTGGATCGAAAAACGCTTGTTTCACTCGGAACCCGATCAGCGCGAACCCTATACGATCGTAATTCCGCCCCCCAACGTAACGGGCATGCTCCACATGGGTCACATGCTCAACAACACGCTGCAGGACGTGCTGGTGCGCCGCGCCCGCATGTCGGGCAAGAACGCATGCTGGGTGCCGGGCATGGACCACGCGTCGATCGCCACCGAGGCCAAGGTCGTGGCGATGCTGCACGAAAAGGGCATCGAAAAATCGTCGCTCTCGCGTGAAAAGTTCCTCGAATACGCTTGGGAATGGAAGGAGAAGTACGGCGGCATGATCCTCAAGCAACTGCGCAAGCTGGGCGCCTCGTGCGACTGGGAGCGGACCTGCTTCACGATGGACGGGCCGCGCACCGAGAGCGTCATCAAAGTCTTCTGCGACCTGTTCGAAAAGGGCAGGATTTACCGCGGCGTACGCATGGTGAACTGGGACCCCGCGGCGAAAACGGCGCTTTCGGACGAAGAGGTGGTCTTCAAGGAGTCGCACGGCAAACTCTACTACCTGCGCTACAAGATCGAAGGCACGGACAAGGCGATCATCGTCGCCACGACGCGCCCCGAAACCATTCTGGGCGACACGGCGCTGTGCGTCAACCCTAACGACCCGCGCTACGCCTCCCTGCCGGCCGATGCGCGCGTCATCGTGCCGCTGGTGAACCGTTCGATCCCGGTGATCCGCGACGAATACGTCGATATCGAGTTCGGTACGGGCGCGCTGAAGGTCACCCCGGCGCACGACGTGAACGACTACATGCTTGGCGAAAAATACGGTCTCGAAACGATCGACATCTTCAATGACGACGGCACGATCAACGACAAGGTCGGCATGTACGTCGGCATGGACCGTTTCGACGTCCGCAAACAGATCGAGAAGGACCTCGCCGCGGCGGACCTGCTCGAAAAGACCGAGGAGTACACCAACAACGTGGGATACTCGGAGCGCACGGGCGTGGCCATCGAACCGAAGCTCTCGATGCAGTGGTTCCTCTCGATGGAGGAGCTGGCCCGGCCCGCGACCAAAGCCGTCATGGAGGATGCGATCCGCTTCGTGCCCGAAAAATACAAGAACACCTACCGTCACTGGATGGAAAATATCAAGGACTGGTGCATCTCGCGCCAGTTGTGGTGGGGACAGCGCATTCCGGCCTACTACCTGCCCAAGGGCGGGTACGTCGTGGCCCCGACGGCCGAAGAGGCGCTCGCAAAGGCGCGTGCGAAGACCGGCGACGACTCGCTGCAGCCGAGCGACCTGCGTCAGGACGAGGACGTGCTGGACACTTGGTTCTCGTCGTGGCTCTGGCCGATTTCGGTCTTCGACGGCATCCGCAATCCGGACAATCAGGAAATAAGCTACTACTACCCCACCAACGATCTGGTGACAGGTCCCGACATCATCTTCTTCTGGGTGGCCCGCATGATCATGGCGGGTTACGAATACCGCGGCGAAAAGCCTTTCGGCAACGTATACTTCACGGGCATCGTCCGCGACAAGATCGGCCGCAAGATGTCCAAGCAGCTGGGCAACTCGCCCGATCCGCTGGACCTGATCGCCAAATACGGCGCCGACGGCATGCGCATGGCGATGCTGATTTCGTCGTCGGCCGGCAACGACGTGATGTTCGACGAAGCGCTCTGCGAGCAGGGCCGCAACTTCGGCAACAAGATATGGAACGCCTACAGGCTGGTGAACGGCTGGTCGGCGGACGACAAGGCCGCGCAGGACGACAACAACCGGCTGGCGGTCGAATGGTTCCGCCAGACGCTGGGCCGCGCACTGCGCCAGATCGACGAGGACTTCAGGTCGTACCGCATTTCGGAGGCGTTCATGACGGCCTACAAGCTCTTCTGGGACGACTTCAGCGGTCTCTACCTCGAAATGGTGAAACCCGCCTACGGACAGCCCGTCGATGCGGAGACGTTCGCCGCGACGTGCGGATTCTTCGACGAACTGATGCGCGTGCTGCACCCCTTCATGCCGTTCGTGACGGAGGAGATCTGGCAGGACCTCGCGCCCCGCAAAGAGGGCGAGTCGATCTGCACGGCCCCCATGCCGCAGCCGGTCGAAGCCGACGAGCGCCTGCTGGCCCGGTTCGAGCTGGCCAAGGAGGCGATCTCCTCGGTGCGCAACATACGCAACCAGAAGAACCTGCCGCAGAAGGAAGCGCTGACGCTCAAGGTGATCGCCGACGAGAACTACCCCGCCGAATACGCTCCCGTGATGCGGAAGATGGCCAACCTGACGGCCGTCGAAACCGTGACGGAGAAAGACCCCGCGGCAGCGGCGTTCATCGTCAAGACGACCCAGTATTTCGTGCCGATGGCGGGCAAGATCGACGTCGAAGCCGAAATCGGGAAACTGACGGAGAGTCTCGCCTACTACGAGGGATTCCTCGCAAGCGTCATGAAGAAGCTCTCGAACGAGCGCTTCGTGCAGTCGGCGCCTGAAAAGGTGGTCATGAACGAGCGCGCCAAGCAGGCGGACGCAGAAGCGAAAATCGCGGCCATCAGGGAGCAGCTGGCGGCGCTGAAATAATCCGGCGTGGCACAAATCACCATATACACCGACGGCTCGGCCTTGGGGAATCCCGGACCGGGCGGTTACGGCGCGGTGCTGCTTTCGGGCCCTCACCGCAAGGAGCTTTCGCAGGGATTCCGCCTGACGACCAACAACCGCATGGAGCTGACGGCCGTCTGCGCGGCGCTCGAAGCGCTCAAGTTCGAGGGGTCGGACGTCACGGTCTATTCCGACTCGAAATACGTCGTGGACGCCGTGACGAAAGGCTGGGTGTTCGGCTGGGAGAAGAAACGGTTCGCCGGCAAGAAGAATCCCGACCTGTGGATGCGTTTCCTGCGCATATACCGACGCCACAACGTGCGGTTCGTATGGGTCAAGGGGCATGCCGATACGGTCGAGAACAACCGCTGCGACCAACTGGCCGTGGCCGCCGCCAACGACAAGGCGCATTTATCGGAAGACACTGGTTATGAACCGGAAGGGAGGTGAGCGGCAACGCCCGCCTCTTTTCCTTTTTCGGCCCTTATTTCTCCTAAACTTCGCACTTTTGACCCGCAGGGTCCGATTTTATCATTATTATTCCTATCTTTGTCCCGATTATCACATAACCTGCAAATAATCCGCCCGTAATGCTTAAAATATACATGAGGCTCTTGGGTTTCGCCCGACCCATCCAGAAGTACGCAATTCCCTATTTCTTCTACTCGCTGCTCTACGCGCTGTTCAACTCGCTCACGTTCCTGCTGATCATGCCGATCCTCAAGACGATGTTCGACGCCGACTACACGTTCGTATATGTAGAGAAACTTCCCCCGCTGGCCTTCAATCAGGAATACCTGACAGCCTTGTTCAACTTCACCTACTCGCATCTGTTCAACGAATACAACCCCGAAAACGTACTGCTCATGCTCGCCGTGGTGACCATTTTCGTGAGCCTGCTGAGCAACCTGTTCCGCTATCTGGGTTCGTGGACGGTGGAGAACATGCGCACCCGCACCCTGCAGCGCATGCGCAACGAGATGTTCTCGAAGGTGGTGGACATGCACGTCGGCTTTTTCAGCGACCAGCGCAAGGGCGACATCATTTCGAAAATCACCTCCGACGTCGGCGTGGTGCAGTTCTGCATCACCAACACCCTGCAGGTGGCTTTCCGCGAGCCGTTCCTCATCATCGGCTACACGGTGATGATGGTCGCCATATCGTGGGAGCTGGCCCTCTTCTCGGTGCTGTTTCTGCCCGTGGTGGCCCTCATCATCGGCAGCATCGTCAAACGCCTGCGCCACCCGGCCCGCACGAGCCAGCAGCGCATGGGCGAGCTGGTATCGACGCTCGACGAGTCCCTTTCGGGCATCAAGGTCATCAAGAGCTACAACGCCGTGGATTATATCAAGCAGAAGTTCTACGACCTGAACGCCGATCTGGCCCGGCTGACCCTCTCGATGGCGCGCCGCCAGCAGCTGGCTTCGCCGATGAGCGAATTCCTCGGCATCTCGGCCGTGGGCGTCATCCTCGTATTCGGCGGTTCGCTCGTATTCAAGGGGTCGCTCAGCCCCGAAGGCTTCATCGCCTTCGTCGCCATGTTCTCGCAGATCACGCGCCCCGTGCGCACCTTCATCGACCAGTTCGCCAACATCAATCAGGGCATCGCGGCCGGAGAGCGCATCTTCTCGATCATCGACGCCCAGAGCGAAATTCAGGACAAGCCCGGCGCGCTGGAGCTGAACGGCCTGAAAGACAAGATCGAATTCCGCGACATACACTTCTCCTACGACGGCAGCCGCGAGGTGATCGACGGCATTTCGTTCGACATCAAACGCGGGGAGACCGTGGCGCTCGTGGGACCGTCGGGCGGCGGCAAATCGACGCTCAGCGAGCTTGTCCCGCGTTTCTACGACGTTACGGCGGGCGACATCCTCATCGACGGCGTTTCGATCCGCGACTACACGCAGGAGAGCGTGCGCGCCCACATGAGCGTCGTATCGCAGGACACCGTGCTTTTCAACGACACCATCGAGGGCAACATCGCCATGGGCAAGGCCGGAGCTTCGCACGAGGAGATCGTCGAGGCGGCCCGAATCGCCAATGCCGACTGCTTCATCACCGAAGCGCCCGAAGGCTACCGGACCAATATCGGCGACCGCGGCGTGAAACTTTCGGGCGGCCAGCGGCAGCGTCTCTCCATCGCCCGCGCCGTGTTGAAAAACCCCGACATCCTGATTCTCGACGAAGCGACTTCGGCTCTCGACACCGAGAGCGAAAAACTCGTGCAGGACGCCCTCAACAAATTGCTGGAGGGCCGCACTTCGGTAGTCATCGCACACCGGCTGAGCACGATCCACAACGCCGACAAGATCATCGTCGTCGATCACGGACGCATCGCCGAGCAGGGCACGCACGCCGAACTGATGGCCCGCGGAGGAATCTACGCCAAACTGATCGAACTGCAGTCGTTCGAATAAAACGAATATCCCGCTCGTATGAAAAGCGAGAAAGAGAAGATGCTGGCGGGCGAATGGTTCGACCCGCGCAACGAGGAGCTGACGGCCGACCGCGACCGCGCCACGCTGCTGATGCACCGTCTCAACGCCGAATGTCCCGGCCACGACGCAGCATACCGCGCCGCTCTGCGCGAGCTCTGTCCCAATGCAGCCGGATTCATCCGCGCGCCCTTTTACTGCGATTACGGCTACAACATCCATATCGGCGAAGGCTCTTTCGTCAATTTCGACTGCGTCTTCCTCGATCTGGCTCCGATCCGTATCGGGCGCAATACGCTGATAGGGCCCAAGGTACAGCTGCTCACCCCGCACCACCCGCTGGACCCCGACCTGCGCGCGACAGGCCGCGAAGCCGGCAAGCCCATCACCATCGGCGACAACTGCTGGCTGGGCGGCGGCGTCATCGTCTGTCCGGGCGTCCGGATCGGCAACGGCGCGATAATTGGAGCGGGTTCGGTAGTTACGCGCGACATTCCCGCGAATTCGGTTGCCGTCGGCAATCCGGCCCGCGTCACCCGCACGCTTTCACACACTTAACTGCGACTCCGTTATGTTTACCTCCGGCGCTCCCGATCTTCAATCGTTGATGCAGCTGCTCGACGCGGCCCAAATGGGGTGGTGGAAGGCGGATTTCCGCACGGGCGAACTGTTCTTCTCCGACTACATCGTCGATCTGCTGGGACTCGGCAGCAACCGGGCCGCAGTCGGGGAACTGATGCCGCTGACGCGCGAAGATTACCGGACACGGATACACAACGAATTCCTGTCGCTCAAGGTCGGAAACCATTTCGACGAAACGTTCCCCGTCGTACTGCCGGAAGGCGAAATATGGATCCATACGCAGCTCGTCCGCAAACAATCGGACCCGCAGCAGGGCATCAAACTCTTCGGCTACCTCCAGCGCGTTCCGGTCGCCGGCCGGAAAGAGGCGGACGTCCTCACGCTCGAAAGCAACTATTACGCGGTGCTGAAGGAGAACAAACACATGGACGAGCTGCTCGACCACCTGCCGATCGGCTACTTCCGCATCCGGCTGCTCTACGACGACGACGGCCGGGCGACCGACTACCTTTTCCTCTCGGTCAACCAGACGGCGCAGCAGATTCTGGGCGTAGACGCCGCCGATTACCTCGACAAGACCGCCCGCGAAATAGACATCCCCGTAGACCGGCACATCGACGAGCTGGCGGCCATCAGGCTGGGGGATTACAAGATGGACCAGTGGCATGCCTCCAAAACCGGCCGCTACTGCCGCAGCTTCCTCTACAACACCCCCAACGACGCGACGGAGATCGTGATCCTGATCCTCGACATCACGGACGTCGTCACGGCGCATCAGGCGCTCGACGAAAAGGAGAAACTGCTGCGCAACGTCATTCAGAACGCCCCGATCGGCATCGAGATATACGACCGCACAGGGCATCTGGTGGACATCAACGCCCGCGATCTGGAAATGTTCGGCGTAACCGATCCAGCAGGCATCCGGGGACTCAGCATTTTCGACAACCCCAACTTCTCGGCCGAGATCAAGGACTGCATCCGCGAAGGCCGGGGTACGGACTTCACCACACGCTACGATTTTTCGAAAGCCCGAAGCTATTACGACACCAGCCGGAGCGGCTACATCGACTGGACGGCCCGCATCCGGTGTCTCTACAACGACACGGGCGAAATCACCCACTACCTGCTCATCAACATCGACAACACGGAACTCCGCCAGACGCAGGACCGGCTCACGGAATTCGAAGCGCTGTTCCGCCTTATCTCCGAATACGCGCAGGTGGGATACACCAACTACAACCTCTGCAACAAAGAGGGTTATGCGCAGAGCGTCTGGCTGCGCAACTACGGCGAAGCCGACACGGCCGCCATCGGCGACGTCATCGGCAAATACCGTCATATCCACCCCGACGACCGCACGGTGCTGCTGAACCGGCTGGCGCAGTTCGAGTCCGGGGAGATACAGTCGGCATCGGTCTCCTGCCGCGTCCTGCACGACGACGGCCGGACGACATGGATCAAAATCCACCTCATCTGCCGCGACTACCGGCCGCAGGAGCAGGTCATCGACATGCTGGGGATCAATTACGACATCACGGCGCTCAAGCAGACCGAGCAGGAGCTGATCGCCGCCAAGGAGCGGGCCGAGGAGTCCAACAAGCTCAAGACGGCGTTCCTCGCCAACATGAGCCACGAAATCCGTACGCCGCTCAACGCCATCGTAGGTTTTTCGCAGCTGCTGACCACCGAGGAGGACCCCGAAGTGCGCAAAGAGTACAACGACATCGTGTCGCTCAACAACGGACTGCTGCTGCAGATCATATCCGACGTGCTGGACCTCTCGCGCATCGAATCGGGACGCATCGATCCGGTCAAGAGCCGTTTCGACCTGCGGACGCTCTGCCGCGAGGCCGTCGAAACGTTCCGCCTGCAGACTCCGGAGGAAGTCGTGCTGGACGTCGAAAAGGGACTGCCCTCCTGCACCGTCTGCCAATACAGGCAGGGGCTGATGCAGATATTGGCCAACTTCATCCGCAACGCACTGAAATTCACACCAAAAGGATTCGTCACGGTGGGATTCGAACGCAAACGGGACCGGCTGAGTCTCTATGTCCGCGACACGGGCATCGGCATTCCGGCCGAAGAGCTGGACAAAATCTTCGAACGGTTTTACAAGGTGGACACCTTCACGCAGGGCACCGGACTCGGACTTTCGATCTGCAAGAGCATCGCGGAGCAGATGGGCGCACAAATCGGCGTCGATTCCGCCGTCGGCGAAGGTTCCTGCTTCCGGGTCGAAATGCCGATCGCGGAATAAGCCCACGCCGTTTTTGCGGCGGCGGCCTAATCGGCGGAATTTTGCAGATTTTCAAATCTTTTTTATATCTTTGCGAGTTGTCGGAAAACGAATGACGTTTCCGGCAGTTCCGGCTTTGCTCCGGGTGCAGGATCCGAACGAAAACAAAACACATACACCATGAAGTTCAAAGAGTATAAAGGTCTCGATCTGGCGCAGACGGCCGCCGACGTGCTCGGCGAGTGGGACGCCCGCGATACATTCCATAAAAGCATCACCACGCGCGAAGGACACCCCGCGTTCGTATTTTACGAAGGCCCCCCGTCGGCCAACGGCACGCCGGGCATCCACCACGTCATGGCCCGTACGATCAAGGACGTTTTCTGCCGCTACAAAACGCAGCAGGGCTACCTCGTGCACCGCAAGGCGGGCTGGGATACGCACGGACTTCCGGTCGAACTGGGCGTCGAGAAGAAGCTCGGCATCACCAAGGAGGACATCGGCAAAAAGATCACCATCGAGGAGTACAACCGCACCTGCCGCGAAGCCGTCATGGAGTTTACGGGCATGTGGGAGGACCTGACCCGCAAAATGGGTTACTGGGTCAACATGGACGATCCCTACATCACCTACGACAACAAATACATCGAGACGCTGTGGTGGCTCCTCAAGCAGCTCTTCGACAAGGGGCTGCTCTACAAGGGCTACACCATCCAACCCTACTCGCCGGCGGCGGGAACGGGTCTCTCGACCCACGAGCTGAACCAGCCCGGCTGCTACCGCGACGTGAAGGACACGACCTGCACGGCGCAGTTCGAAGTCATCCGCGACCAGAAGAGCGAGAAGCTTTTCGCCGGCGTCGAGGGACCGCTCTATTTCTTGGCTTGGACTACCACGCCGTGGACCCTGCCCTCGAACACGGCGCTGGCCGTAGGTCCCGCGATCGAATACGTCAAGGTCAAATGCCGCAACCCCTATACCGACCGTCCGCAGACGGTCATCCTCGCCAAAGAGCTCGTGCCCGCATACTTCACCAAGAAGATGGAGGGAACCTATGAGATCACGGGCGAAAGCTGGAAGGGTCCCGAACTGGAAGGCATCCGCTACGAGCAGCTCATCCCGTGGGTAAAGCCGATGGGCGACGCGTTCCGCGTGATCGTCGGCGACTACGTGACCACTTCGGACGGTACGGGCATCGTGCATATCGCGCCGACGTTCGGCGCCGACGACGACCGCGTAGGCCGCGCCGCAGGCATTGCGCCGCTGTTCATGGTGGACAAGGCCGGCAAAAATCAGCCGATGGTAGACAGGCAGGGCAAATTCTTTCTGCTGGAGGAGCTCGATCCCGAATTCGTGAAAAATAATGTCGACGCCGCAAAATACAGGGAGTATGCGGGCCGTTATGTGAAAAACGCATACGATCCGAATATCGCCTGCGATGCCGAGACGACGCTCGACATCGACATCGCGGTGATGCTCAAAGCCGAAAACAAGGCCTTCAAGATCGAGAAGCACACCCACTCCTACCCCCACTGCTGGCGTACGGACAAACCGGTGCTCTACTACCCGCTCGACTCGTGGTTCATCCGCACCACGGCCCTGCGCGAGCGGATGATCGAACTAAACAAGACGATCCGCTGGAAGCCCGAATCGACCGGCACGGGCCGTTTCGGCAAGTGGCTCGAAGGATTGGTGGACTGGAACCTTTCGCGTTCGCGCTTCTGGGGAACCCCGCTGCCGGTATGGGCGACGGAGGACTACTCGGAGCTGAAGTGCATCGGCTCGATCGAAGAGCTGACGGGCGAAATCGAAAAGTCGGTCGCCGCAGGCTTCATGAAGGAGAATCCCTACAAAAATTTCAAGGTCGGCGACATGTCGGCGGAGAACTATTCGACCAAAAATATCGACCTGCACCGCCCCTATGTGGACGGCATCGTGCTGGTCTCGTCGAAGGGCGAGCCGATGAAGCGCGAAAGCGACTTGATCGACGTGTGGTTCGATTCGGGAGCCATGCCCTATGCGCAGCTGCACTACCCGTTCGAGAACGGCGGCGAGCATTTCAAGACGGTCTATCCGGCCGACTTCATCGCCGAAGGCGTGGACCAGACGCGCGGCTGGTTCTTCACGCTGCACGCCATCGCCTCGATGCTGTTCGACTCGGTGGCTTTCAAGAACATCATTTCGAACGGTCTTGTGCTCGACAAGAACGGCAACAAGATGTCCAAGCGCCTGGGCAACGGCGTCGATCCGTTCGAGGTGCTGGCCACCTACGGAGCCGACGCCACGCGCTGGTACATGATCTCCAACTCGCAGCCGTGGGACAACCTCAAATTCGATAGGGACGGCGTGGACGAAGTGCGCCGCAAGTTCTTCGGAACGCTCTACAATACCTATTCGTTCTTCGCCCTCTACGCCAACGTGGACGGATTTACGGGCCGGGAGCCGGAGGTTCCCGTGGAGAAGCGTCCGGAGATCGACCGCTGGATCATCTCGCTGCTCAACACGCTGGTCAGGGACGTGACGCGTTCGCTCGAAGATTACGACCCGACGCCTGCGGCGCGCGCCATTCAGGAGTTCGTGGGCGAAAACCTCTCCAACTGGTACGTACGCCTCAACCGCAAGCGTTTCTGGGGCGGCGGCATGAACGAGGACAAACTGGCGGCCTATCAGACGCTTTACACCTGTCTGGAGACCGTTTCGATGCTCGCGGCGCCGTTCGCACCGTTCATCTCGGACCGCATTTTCTGCGACCTGAACGCCGTAAGCGGCCGCCATACGGACGAATCGGTACACCTCTCGACCTTCCCGAAGGCCGACGGGAAGCTGATCGACGCCGATCTGGAAGAGATGATGTCGCTGGCCCAGCGCGTATCGTCGATGGTGCTGGCCCTGCGCCGCAAAGTCTCGATCAAGGTGCGCCAGCCGCTGACCAAAATACTGATTCCGGTGCTCGACCCGGCAATGGCGCAGCATATCGCCGCCGTGAAGACGCTCATCATGAACGAGGTGAATGTCAAGGAGATCGAGCTGATCGAGAACACGGCGGGCATTATCACCAAGCGCATCAAGCCCAACTTCAAGACGCTGGGACCGCGCTACGGCAAATACATGAAGCAGATCGCCGCCATGACCGCGGAGTTCACGCAGGAGCGGATCGCCGAAATCGAAGCCGCTCCGGAGACGATCCTCGACCTCGGCGCCGAGAAGATCGCCGTAACCCCCGCCGATTTCGAGATCACCTCGGAGGACATGCCGGGCTGGCTCGTGGCGTCGGAAGGCAAGCTGACCGTGGCGCTCGACATCACCGTAACGGAGGAGCTGCGCGCGGAAGGCGTGGCACGCGAGTTGATAAACCGCATCCAGAATATCCGCAAGGATTCGGGATTCGAAGTGACGGACAAGATCCGGGTCGAGATCGAGCAGAAGGAGCTTGTGGCCGACGCCGTCGCCAAATACGCCGGTTACATCGCATCGCAGACGCTGGCCGTCGAGGTCAAGACCGCGGCACAACCTGCGGGCGGAGTGATCGTCGATTCGGATGTCGATGACGAGCCGGTACGGATCGCCGTAACGCGGATTTAGCCCGTCCGGAACGTCTCCAAGTCCCTTTTTCGGTGAATTTGGAACGGCAAGCGTTTCATGCTGAGCACGATGCGCGGGTATGTCCGGGCGGAATCGTATAATGAGATGTAAAATTTGGTATTTACGAAAAAAATAGTTAATTTTACATAAAACCTAATTAAGGAGAAGACGACTATGGCAGACGAAAGAACGAGATACAGCGACGCCGAACTCGAAGAGTTCAAGCAGCTTATCCTGAAGAAGCTGGAGAACGCGCGTGCGGACTACGAGCTGCTGCGCGCCACTATCACCCACACGGCAGACAACGACACGGAAGATACCTCGCCGACGTTCAAGGTCCTCGAAGAGGGCGCAGCGACTCTCTCGAAAGAGGAGAGCGGACGCTTGGCGGCGCACCAGATGAAGTTCATACGCAATCTGGAAATGGCGCTCGTGCGTATCGAGAATAAGACTTACGGCATCTGTAAAACCACGGGCAAGCTCATTCCCAAGGAGCGCCTGATGAAAGTGCCCCACGCCACCGAGTGTATCGAGGCCAAGGAGGGACGCAGGTAGAACCGGAAGGGCGCGCAGACGGACTCCGACGTGGCGTCACGGCCCCGGTACGATTCCGGAAGGCGGAAAAATCGCAGGACATGCCCGGAGATAACATCCGCAGAGAGTGTATATTGAGGAAAAGACGACCGTCACGGCCGTCTTTTCCTGTTTCGGGGAGCCGCTTTTTTATACGTTTTGCCGAAAAATTACGTTATCTTTGATGACATGTATCGCCGGATCTGCATACTCGTACTAACCGTCCTCGCGGCAGTGAGCGTCTGTTTCGCCCGAACGGCCGGTCCCGGCATGCGCGGTCCCGAAATAACTTCGCCCAACATAAACTCGCCCGACGGATTCAAGCCCGACAGCCTGAACACCGCCACCTCCGAGCGCAATCAAAGGCTATATGACAGCATCCAGTCCAAGACTAACCGCCGCGCCGTGCCGCGCATGCTCTACAGAATGCTTTTCGTAAAGCCCGTGCTGGACACCACATTCAGCGGCCGCGTAGTGGACGAAAGCCGCCTGCTGGAACCCTATGCGGGAAAAACCGTGGGCGACATCACCATCGAGCGTCAGCATCCCTTCGACTCCGACGGCAACTGGCTCGAACGCACGGGCAACAAGATACACATGCTGACGCGCGACCGGGTCATCCGCCGCGACCTGCTCTTCAAGCCGGGCGACAAGATCGACCCGCAGCTGATCGTGCGCAACAAGCAGCTGCTCCGCTCGCGCCCCTACATCTCCGACGTCGATATCACCCTGATGCCCGATTCGCTGGATTCGACACGCGTCAATATGGTCATATGCACCCGTGACAGCTGGACGATCAGCGTCGACGGCGCCATCCACGGCGAGGGCCGCACGATGGTCGGACTGTCGGACGCCAACATTTTCGGCTGGGGCAACACCCTGAAGTTCAATACCAACTTCAGCCGCAAAGACTTCTCATACGGCGGCAACATCGTCGAATACGAAATCCCCAACGTTCTGGGAAGTTTCTACACGGCGGATTTTTCGGCCGGACGCGACTTCTACAACTCGGAGCTGAACATGGGGCTGCGCAAGGAGTTCATACGTCCGACGGACTATGAAATCGGCCTTACGTACAGCGATGTCAAGTCGAAGCGCTACATGATCGACCTCGACACTTCGCTGCTCATCAAGGTCCGCAATCTGGACGCATGGGGCGGCAAGTCGCGCTATATCCGCTCCATCAATTCGAGCATATATTTCACGGGACGCTACAGCTACGCCCGTTTCAGCCGGCGGCCGCTGGTAGCCCCCAACCACAACCCCGCGCTGCACGACTACGACGCCATGCTCTTCGGGGCCGGTCTCTACCGCGAGAAGTTCTATTCGGCCAACATGATCTACGGATTCGGCACAAGGGAGTACCTTGCGACGGGTTACAAGGCCGAGCTGGTCGGCGGATACTCGTGGGGCGAATTCAACGACGAAATGTATCTGGGCATGACCTATACGACCGGCGGATTCCGCTCGGTGGGCTATGTCATGGGAAGTATCACGCTGGGAAGCTATATCGACCTCGCAACCGGCATGTGGCGCCATAGTGCGGTGGACGTGGACCTGAAGTGGTTCTCGAACCTGTTCATGTTCAAACGCAGCCGCATCCGCCAGTTTCTGGCCTTCAACTATACGCAGGGCTGGAACCGCGGCACGGGCAGCGACGAAATAATCCGCATGACCCGCATAAACGGACTGCAGGCGCTCAAGGAGCATGTCACCGGCACCAACCGCATGATCCTCAACACGGAGACCGTATTTTTCACGCCCTATCAGCCCCTCGGCTTCCGTATCGCCCTGTTCGGATTCGCCGACTTCGGACTGATCGGCTATTCCCCCAACATCTTCAAGAACGACTTCTTCACTTCGTTCGGCTTCGGCGTGCGCATCAAGAACGAAAGGCTGATTTTCAACACGATACAGATACGTCTGGGACTCGCCTTCGGCAAACGCGGACTGGTCGAGAGCGAATATGTCCGCGTATCGAACCAGACCCGCATCGAACAATACCGTTACCGTCCGACACGGCCCGAAATCGTGGGATTCAAATAAGTCGGCGGACCGGACAGCCAACAAAAAAACGGAGGTCTCGGACCTCCGTTTTTTTATTGCCCTTCGACGATCTGCCCCTTGTCGTCGATCGTCATCACCCGGTCGTACTGTTTCACTTTCGCCGTAAAGTCGTGGAAATCTTCGGCTTCCTGATACTTGCAGGGAACGACCTCTTCGCCCTTGCGGTTGATATAGCCGTACCCCAGCCCCTTGACGAAAACGCGGGCCAGACCGCAGCTGAAAGGATATGCCTCGTGGTATTTGAAGGGTACGACGAGCTGGCCGTTCGTGGCGATATAGCCCCAGCGGGCGTCGTAGAAATCCTCGGAATTTACGCCGAAACGCATCACCGGGGCGCGCATCTCGCTGAACTCGCCGGCATCGTCCCACTTGGCGGGAAGCACTTCGCGCCCTTCGGTGTCGATATACCCGCAGCGCGGCTCCATCCCCTGAAAATTCATGCCGTAAAGGTTGGTATTGAACGGCGCCAGACCGTCATGGAACTCCCCGATGCGTTTATAGCGGAACGAGCTGACTTCATTGCCGTTGCGGTCCACCAGTCCGTAATTGACATTGTTGTAGCTCACCACGGCGACACCGCCCGAAAAGGGCCGCGCCACGGCGAAACGGGGCGTAATCGCCACATTGCCCTTTACGTCCACATAGCCGTAATTGCCGAACTGTTCGAGCATAAAGGCCGCAAGTCCTTCACCCGGCGTATCGAGGTAGTAGTACCGGCAGGGAATCGTCTCGCGGCCCAGCGTGTCGATCAATCCCCACTGCCCGCCGTAAGGCTCGTCGCGCAGCACCATGCTGCCGCCGTAGTTCGTCCGGGCATAGCCGTCCTTGAAATCGGAAATGTAGGTGAAAAAGCAGGGAAGCACCTCGCGACCGTCGGCGTCCAAGAAGCCGTGCTTGCCGCCGCTCGTCACGGGAATCAGCCCGTATGCGTTAGGCTCGCCGATCAGGTTGTAGTCGCACGGCACGACCACTTCACCGTTTTCGCGCAGATAGCCCCACTTGCCGTCGCGCAGCACGCGCATCCAGCCCCGCTCGTCCGGCTCGCCGATTTCGGAATACAGGCAGGGAATAACCATCTTCCCCGACTTATCAACGCGGCCCCAAAGCTCGCCCGCGGCCTGCACCCACGCCATGCCGTCCTCAAACGGTTCGGCAAGCACGAACTGCGGAGCGATCACGAGCCGTCCCACGGTGTCGATATATCCCCAAGCTCCTTCGGGGACCTGCACCGCAGCCAGTCCGTCGGCAAATCGGCGGGCGTCGGCATAGCGGCATTCGATCGCCAGCCGCCCCGTTCCATCGACATAGCCCCAGCGGCCTACGCCCTCGTTGATGTCGAGCACGGCCGCGCGGTTGTCGCTCACCTCCCCTACTTCGGCATATTTGGCCGTACGCTTCTCGAACGACCGGCCGCACGAGACGAGCGTTACGACTGTAAGAAAAAATAGCAGGCGTTTCATAGCTTCTGTTTTGTGTTTCCCATGCAAAGATAGCGCAAGCCGGGCGCAGAACCAAATTTTTCGGTTTTGCACGGAACGGTTCTCCGCAGGGAAGGCGTCGTCCCGGCAAAACCGACGGCGGCCGGGCTGAAAATTCACCGCGCCGACACCCGCCGAGACTGCCGCCAACCGGAATTTACGCCGGCAAGGACAACTTGTCACGGACGATTTCCGCAAGTTTCGGGCCTGCATTGCCCGCACGCCGAAAAAACCCGGAACGGCAGAACCGTTCCGGGCGCGAACTTTTTATGCTTATGGCGGTTGGTTTTCGTCGTGTACAACCGGACGGCAACGGATTTTATCGTCTCAACCCGGCAATCCGTCCCCCTCCGGCTGTCTGCGGTTACCTGCGGCTATCTGCGCGTCGTAATCTTGATTACGCCCTCGCTGCCGGCACCGTATTCCTTGGCGGCCTCCTTGCCCCGCAACACCTCCATACGCTTGATTTTCTGGGGTGCAAGCCGAAGCACGTCCGCTTTGGACGCTTGCTCGCCGTTAATGAAAATCACGTAGTTATCCGGTATCTCCGAAGGATTGTGCAGCGTGACGCGGCCCGTAAAGACCGTTTTGCCGGACTCCGTTTTCGAATGATCCACGCGCGTCGTGCCTTCGCCGGTCGTAACGCGCCAATAAGACGGCGTTTCCGACGCCGTCCCGCCGACCGCACCCGCGACGACCGCCCCGCCGTCAGCAGTATCGGCGGAGGAGTCCTGCATATCGACTGCGATCGCCTCGGAGAAGGAGATTTCCGACTTTGCCTGCGCGCGGGCTTCGTCCAGCTGCTTCTGCGCCGTTTCGAGCTGTTTCTGCGCCTGCTTCCACTCCTCGGCCGACATATACCGGCGTGCCGCATCCAGCCCGGCACGGGCGGCCTGCATCCCCGCTTCGGCTGCTTTCAGGCCGGCGTCCGCAGCCTGCATCGTCTGTCCGGTCATAATGCGCATCATCCCCTCCGCAGCAGCGGAATCTTCCCCCTGCACGGCGGCGTCCTTGGTAATGCGGATCGACCGGACGTTTCCGGACAACTCTTCCAAGTCGCCGGCATCGACGTCCCGCCCGTTTATTTTCCAGACCATGTCTCCGCCGAGCGAGTCTCGCCTGCCGTCGATCCTGTAGGTCATCGTACGCACCCTCCCCGCAAGGGAATCAGGCTCTGTCCCGGCTCCGCGCACCACGACGGCAGTCGAACTGCTGTTGCCGCCGTACGTGAACGTCTGCATCTGCGGGTCGGCACCGCCCTCCTTCGTCGTGACGATAATCACGCCGTCCCGGCCCTTTTCACCGTACTGGGCTTCCGACGCAGCATCCTTGAGCACCGAAATCGAAGCGATCCGGTCGGGCGACAGCGAATCGATCGATCTCACTTCGCGGCCGTCCACCAGAATCAGCGGATTGCCGGATTTTCCGTCCGAAGGGTCGATTTTTGCGTTCCGAATGAGAATCGTAACATTTTCTTTTTTACCTTTGTCATCAGGAAACACATAGGCGGTGCGGGCGAACGCTCCGAGGGCGAGTCCCGCAAGCGGCAGCACGAAAAGCACTCTGGCTACGGCCCACCGCGACGATCTTTTACGTAACATCATGGTAATACGGTTTTTAAGTTTACTGTGATTAAAGCTGTTGGCGACTGAGTACCACCTCCCGCCGGCAGCTTTCCTTATTAATAATAGTTGATAATGTTTCGCATCGACGCCGCTGTCGAGGACAGCCTCGTCGGCTTCGTATTCGTGAATGGCCCGCAGTTCGCGGCGAAGCAGCCACATCGCGGGATTGAACCACTGGAGGCAGCCCGCGAGATCGGTGAGCAGCAGATCGACTGAATGGCGCAAACGCAGATGAGCCTTTTCGTGCAGGACGATCGCGTCGCCGTTTTCGGCCAAATCCTTCTCTGACAATACGATATAACGATACCAGCTGAAAGGCGTCACCGAGCGGCCGATACGCACCAGCACCGTTCCGTCGGCCAGACGTTCACGACGTCCCCGGCGGATCATGCGGATCACGCCGAAAACCGATCCGAACGTCCAGAGCAGCGTCGCCCCCGCTCCGGTCAGAAAAACAAGGGCCGCGGCCTTATCCCACGGAAACGGTTCGGGCTGCGGTTCGGCAGGCGCCTCGAAGAGCTGCTCCGCAGCCGGCATCTCCGGTGCGGCAGGCAGTTCACGGTAGATCGTAATGACGCAGAACGGCAGTATAAACGACAGCACCATAGCCGCCAGCACCACGATACGGTTCAGGCGGTGGAAGGTCTCGCGGCTCAGCAGCAGTTTGAAAAAGAGGTAAAACACCGCCAGACAGGCGCCGACCTTCAGGCTGTAGATCATCAGGGCGTACATGGCTACCGGCGGTTTTGATTTTCGATGCGGTCGATCAGCTCTCGAAGGTCCTCGACCGAAATCTTCTCCTCCTCGACCAGCGCGGAAACCGCCCCAAGATAGGAATTCTCGAAATACTTGCTGATGACACCGCCAAGCGTGCGGCGGGAAAACTCCTCTTCGGTCACCACCGGATAATACTGATAGGTGCTTCCGAAGGTCTTGTGACCGACATAGCCCTTGGCTTCGAGAGCGCGGACCATCGTCGAAAGCGTATTGAAATGGGGTTTAGGCTCAGCGGCCAGCGCGACCAGTTCCCGCACGAACAGCGGGCCGTGTTCCCAGAAACAGCGCATCAGTTCCTCTTCCCTTCGTGTCAGTTTTTCCATAGCGTCGGTTGTTTTTAAAACCGGGCAAACGAGTATATCCCGGTGTCCGCCAGCAAAGGTAACTAAAAAAAATTCACATCCAACTATTTTACATAGTTTTTAAACTAAAAAATATAGTTTGCATCTGACAAACAGAAATTCAATCCCCAAATTCGTCGCAAACAATACCCGACAGACCGATCCGCCCCACCGGGAACTGCACAAAAAATCCCCGGCCTTTTCGGGTGCGGGATTAAAGTAATGTAACGACTTGATTTATATGGTAGTTACATTTTTGTATAGGAGAGTAGGTAACGAGAAGGCAACGGTTTGTTTTCAGCTTCTTGCGCTCAAATACCGCATTTCAAATAACCTATCGCAAGATACGAAAAATTTTCGAGATGGGCAAATTAGGCAGGGTCAACCGGCGAGTGCAATTTTAAGAAATTAGTTTAAAGAACTTTTTTAGACGAAGAAAATTTTAATTTTCCCGATGTCTTCTGTTCATTGTATTGCACTTGTTTAATAAACTCTTCCGTTAACACAAAGAAATCTGCCCCATTCAGTATATATTGTCTGATGGTTTATTCTGATTTTCAATTGCCTCTTTTCTGTCAGGGGAAGCATATGAATCGACAAAACATACTTTTGTACCGATAGTTTTTGCAATTTTCTTATGACAAAAGAATTCGCTGCCATGGTCGCTGTGTCGCAATGGTCGGGGACGGCATCAACGACAGTGCGGCGCTGGCGCAGGCCGATCTGGGCATTGCCATGGGGCAGGGGAGCGACATTGCGATCGACGTGGAGAAGGTCACGATTCTTTCGTCCGACCTGACGAAGATCGCCGCGGCGGTCCGCCTTTCGGCCGCGACCGTGCGCACCGTTCGGCAGAACCTTTTCTGGGCGTTTATCTACAACCTGATCGGCGTGCCTGTCGCCGCTGGCGTGCTCTATCCGCTGACCAGGTTTCTGCTCAATTCGATGCTCGTCGGGGCCGCCATGGCCCTGAGTAGTGTGAGCGTTGTAGCCAATAGCCTGCAGCTGAGTACAAAACGGCTCGGCACGAAAGCCGTCCATAAAATAAATACAGAATTTATAACCAAAAAACAAACAGCCATGAAAAAAGAGTATCGTATCGAAGGAATGATGTGCAACCACTGCCGAATGCATGTCGAAAAGGCCCTGAACGGCATCGAAGGTCTCCGTGCCGTTGTTACTCTCGATCCTCCTGCCGCGACGGTCGAATTCACTGGGCGGGAGCCGGAGCTGGCCGAATTGCAGCGGGTGCTGAGCGAAGATTATAAGATCACGGAGCGTTGAAACCCCGGTCTCGGAGCGGCCGCTATCCATCTATAAAGGTATTGCGGCTCCTGAAAACCCCTAAAATTAGGTATTGCCGTTCCCGGCGTAATGTCGTTTCTTTGTATTACTAAAATCTGCCGAGACGCTGCGGGACGGCCCGTTGCGCCGAATGCGGAAAACGAAGAAAAAATTCAAACCGATTATGAGACATTTCGTTTATTGTGCGGCGCTTGCAGCCGCCGTATTTTTCCTTGCTGGGTGCGGCGGGAACCCGAATAAAAAGAACGCTTCGGAGACTCAAACCTCAGAAACGCAGAGTTCCGTCATGGAGGTCGATAACCTGCTCGCCGATGCTGAGAAGTTGACCGGCGGCAAGGTGACGGTCGAGGGCGTCTGCACGCATATCTGCCGCCACGGGGGCCGCAAGATTTTCCTAATGGGAACCGACGATACGCAGGTGATCCGCATTGAAGCCGGAGAGAAGATCGGCAGCTTCAAGCCCGAATGCGTGAACAACGTCGTGCGGGTGACGGGCACGCTGGTCGAAGACCGGATCGACGAGGCTTACCTTGCCGAGTGGGAGCTGCGGCTCAAGGACCAGATCGCCCGGCAGCACGGCGAGGGCGAAGCCGGATGCAGCGCCGAACATCAGGCCCGCGGCGAATCGGTTGCCAGCAGCACCGAAAAGCGTATCGCCGACTTCCGTGCCCGTATCGCCGACCGCAAAGCCAAAGAAGGCAAGGAATACCTTTCGTTCTACCATGTGGACGGCGGGAGTTATGAAGTTTTGAAATAAGAAGTTTTGCACGTCATGGGGACACGGTCGTTTATGTCCGCCGTGAGGAAATGGAGCAGGCCCGTTCACCGCGACCTCTCCTTTTTCTTTTCGGGCGTACTGCTGATTTATGCGGTTTCGGGCTTCATGCTCAACCACAAACGCGATTTCAATTCCGATTATTCGGTGCGCCGGACCGAGCTGGTCTTCGCACAGGAGATACCGCGCGCCGAGCAGGAGTGGACCCGTGCGCGGGCCGAGGAACTGCTCCTGCGCGTCGGCGAGGAGGGCAATTACCTGAAACATTACTTTCCCGAACCGGACCGGTTGAAAGTCTTTATCCGGGGCGGCAGTTCGCTGACGGTCGATCTGGCGTCGGGACACGCCGTCTACGAGTCGATCCGCAAGCGGCCCGTGCTGAGCAGTCTGAACCGGCTGCATTACAATCCGTCGCGCTGGTGGACGGTCTTTTCGGATGTCTTTTTAGCGGGATTGATCGTAATCGTGCTTTCCGGGCTGGTGATGATGCGCGGCCCGAAAGGATTGCGGGGCCGCGGAGGCGTCGAGCTGATCGCGGGGATTCTGATTCCGCTGCTGTTTATTTTCCTGACCTGATCCGGGAAACTGCGTGTGATAAAAGGGCGGACGTCGAAAACGTCCGCCCTTCTCTTGCGTATGGGTTTGTTGTCATCGTTTTGCCGTGCCGAATACCAGCAGCGGGACGAAGAGGAAGAGTCCGAACAAGACGACGCCGACGGTCTGCCAGAGCCGTCCGCCGGGCGATCTGCGGCGGATGAGCGCATAGAACGCGCCGAGCGCGAGTCCCAGCCAGAGGGCCTGAAACGACACCTCCGCAATCCGGGGCTTTACGTAGCCGTCCAGCGGCGAGGTGAACGACAGTTCGAAGGGAAACAGGTATTTTGCGTACTCGGCCCATGCCTGCGGTTTCTCTTCGGGGCGGTATTCGTCCGCCAGTGAATAGTCGCGGGCGTTCACGGCGACATAGCGTTTCGATTCGGCGCCTTGGATGGTGACCGTCCAGTAGAACATGTCGCCGATGATCATCATGTTCTCCCGTGTGGGGCCGAATTTCCCGACGGGAATCTCGTGCAGTTTGTAATCCTCCGCACCGAGCGTATAGAAACGCTTTTTGCTGTCCACCAGAAAACCGAGACTTTTGCGGTCGGCGAACTCCGTGACGAAAATCTGGCCGATTTGCAGCGAGTCCGCAACGTCGGTACGGCGCACGAACGGGCGGCCGCGGACCTGCTTCATGTGGTAGACGCGCTGCGCGTCGTCCACCAGCAGGTAGCCGTTGTCGTACCGCTTGCGCGTCGAGGGGTTGCCGGAGACGACGCGGGCCGGGAACGAAAATCCCTTGTCCCGCAGGACTTTGGTGAATGCCGCGCTCTTCTTTTGGTCGATGGTGTTGGTCTCCATATCGACGAACTCGATTCCCTCGCCGGTGATGCGGAACACGTCCGTCGCCGGTTCTAAATCGATGCGGTCGGGCATCGATTCCAGCAGTTGATAGACCGTCGGTCTGCGGCGGTTGATTTCGCCGGGCGACGTGCGGAACATGAAGTTCGTGCGCTCCACGTCGCGCGATTCGACCGCCACGCCCTCGATTTCGGACGGAAACCTCCCTTCGGCGGCGAGTTGGCGGTAATAGAACGTCGGCAGGATACTGTCGAACTGCTGCTGGGTGTAGGTGTTGCCCTGCAGATCGCGTCCGGCGACGTTGTTTTCGCGGTCGAAATCCACCGATGCGAATCCGTGCGTCACGCAGCTGTAGAGCGTGAACGGCGACCACGAAGGCGATGCGAACACGAACGCGTAGCACCACGGCAGCAGCCATGCCAGCAGAAGCGCCGCAAGGAGGATTATTCCGGTTTTGATACTCTTTATCATAGATTTGTCGTTTTGCGGGTTAATCCTGACATCCCTGCTTGAAACGGTATACCGAAAGCAGCGGGAAGAACAGCGAACATACCAGCAGCAGCGCCAGCCACGGCAGCATGCCGTCGTAGGCCTGCGGGGTGTCGGAGAGGAAGAAGATCCGGCAGACGCCCACGGCGATCAGCAGATTCGCCAGCCGCCGTTTCCATGTGGGTTCGAGACAGATCCATGCCGTCAGCAGGTAGAGCGTCAGCCCGGCCAGATACCACGGCAGCGCCGTCAGCAGAATCCGCGCGACCAGTTCGGGCGCCAGCAGGGCGTGGAAGTACCCCCACAGCACGGCGGTTTGCACGATGAACAGCAATGCCAGCGCTCCCAGCCCGATGCCTGACATCAGCAGAATCATCTTCCACTGTGGAAAGGGCAGGTGAAGCGTCAGCTTCAGCCGTTTCTGGGCCATTTCGGGGACGAACTGAACCACTGCGAGCAATACGCCCAGCAGGGCCGGCAGGTATTGGAGAATGTCGATGAAGACAACTTCCTTTTCGAGCATCACCTCCCAGACGTGCGCCGCACCCTTGAAGGTTATCACCCGTTGGACGCGCAGCAGCGCATAGGCGGTGGCTCCGAAGAGGAACAATGCGCTCAGCGGATAGAAGCAGCGCATTTTGATCCACTCTTTGTAGAATATGGCTTTGATCATAATTCGGGTTTAGTATTTTCCGGTCAGTCCGATGAAAGCGTCTTCGAGGTTCAGCGTTTCGCCGCGCAGGTCGCTGCAGACAATGCCCGCGCGCTCCAGCACGCCCTGTACCGTCGCAGGGGAGTCGAACGAATAGAGTTCGGCGCGCCCGTTCACGACGCTCGGGTGGTAGAGGCCGTCGCCGGCGGGGATCGTGACGTCGGCGCCCGGCGTGAAGGTGTATCGCCGGAACGTGCCGAGCAGTTCGCCGACGGGCATCTGTACCAGAATGCTTCCGTAATCCATGATGATACAGTCGTCCACGAGCTTTTCCATGTCCTGAATGATGTGCGAGGTAAGGAAAACGGTCTTCTCCTCGCTCTGCGCATAGTCGCGCAGGTATTCCACGAACAGGCGGCGGTAACCGGGGTCCAGCCCCATCGAGAAGTCGTCGAGCACGAGCAGATCGGCGTTCTGGGCGAGAATCAGCCCTAAGGCCACCTGCGAACGCTGTCCGCACGACATGCGCGAGATGCGCTGCCGGGGCGCCACCTTCAGCATTTCCATCAGTCCGTAATAGGCGTCGCGGTTCCAGCGGGGATAAAACCGCGCATAGAACCGTTCGATCTGCTCGATGGTCATGAAGGCGTACTGCACGTGTCCCTCGATCAGCAGGGCGATCCGGGCGCGGGTTTCGGGCCGCATCGTGCGGATATCCTCGCCGAAGATCAGACACTGTCCGGCGCGCGGTTGGAGATAGCCGCTCAGAATGTTGATGGTCGTGGTTTTTCCGGTGCCGTTTTTACCCAAAAGTCCGAGGATCCGCCCGCGCGGAACCTCGAAACTCAGGTCTTTGTATATCAGCCGCTCCCCGTAACAATGGGTGAGGTTGCGGCATTCGATGACAGAATCGGTCATAAAGAATGGTCGTTCTTCCGGCTTACTTGATCAGCGACGCCTTCGTATTGGACTCGAAGTCGTTGGTCGAGTTGTTCGAGTCGATGAGTTTGCCGCTGGAACCGCTCTTGCGGATCACCGACTTGCCGAAGCGGCCGGCATCTCCGTCGGCCGTACCGCACCATGCGTAACCTGCGTCGAGCGAAGCGTCCCACGGGGCGATGTAGTATGCGTCGCGGCAGCCTGTGTTCACGGCGTCGAGTATCCATTCGTTAGGCACGCGGTAGCAGTTGCGCAGCGGCAGCGTGTAGTCCGAGCCGTTCGGGGAGTGGAAGATATACTGGGCGTCTTTGAGCGGGTATTCGGCGAGGAACTGCTCTGCAGTCAGGCCGACGGGCGGCATGGCGATAGCCACGGCGTTGAAGCCGCGGTTGTGGAGCACTTGGACCGTCAATGTCGAAGCGTACCATTTGTCGAGGTTGGGCACGTCGGGGTTGTCGATATCCAGATAGTTCTCGTTCGACGAAACGTCGTACCACTCGAAATCGGCTTTCGTGGCGTCCCACGAGTTCGGGTTGCCGATGGTGTGGTTCTGGGCGTTGTTGACGACGATCAGCGACTCGCCGGCTTTGACCAGCACATCCTGTCCGTTGCCGGGAATGCAGTAGAACGCATTGCCCGCACAACACTCCTTGCGGAAGTCCTTGCCTTCGATCATCTCGCTGTTCATGCCCGAATTGAGTCCGCTCGAAAGGATCAGCATCATGCCGTCGGCATAGAGGTCTTCGTCGGAGTTGTTACGGATCTTGATGTACTGGTCGCCCAGCCACTTGTCAGGCTTTCCCGTTTCGGGAAGCGCCGTGCCTGTGAAGTAGATCTCCTCGATCACGAATTCGCCGGCTTGCAGCGTGATGTCGCTCTGTTTGATGGTTACGGTCGCCAGAACGGTGCTCTTGCCGCTCCGCGTCACGTTCACGACGGTCGAACGTTCCGTCCCCGTTTCGTTCTCATCGACGGACAGCACCAGCGCTTTGCCCGAAGATTCGGCTTTATTGATCTGAACCCACGACGCAGCATCGGCGGGAATATTCACGTCGAAATTTTCCTCGGGCACGTTTACCAGCACATTGCCGCCGAGCGCGCGCAAGATTTCGGATACGACGACGGGATTGACCGTTTCTTCGGGATCGTCGGTGCAGGATGCGAAGCCCGCTGCGAAGAGGGCCGTGGTGAGAATTAAGAAAAGCTTTTTCATAATTGGTTTTTATTATTGGTTTGACAAATATTGGTTCGATCGTTTAGAACAGGATGCCGAACGTCGCCGTCAGAACGTGTTCGGACAATCCTCCGCTGTAAAACCGGGGCGTCCACCCCGCCTCGGCGAAGCAGGCCAGATTCCGGCTCAGGCGGCGTTCGGCCCGCAGGGACACCTCGGGGGAGACGGCCCGGCCGCTCAGCCGCGCCGCCGTGTAAGTCAGGTATTCCGAAATGTTGTTCAGCACGTTGCTGAGCGAAACCTCCTCGTCGGGCGAGACGTAACAGCCGATTCCTGCCGTCGCTTTCACGCGCCACTGCGGACGGAGCCATTCTGCGCTGCCGCGTACCGCTCCGCAGAACTGCGCGAGCCGCATCCGCCGTGCCGGATAGGCGTACGTGGCCGTGGACTGCCGCCATTCCGCGCGGGGACTGAGCATGTAATTCACCGTGCCGCGCCGCCATTCGACGGTCGCTTCGGCGTCGGCGTGCCAGATACGGTTCTTATACATCGCCTGTTCATCGACGATGACGCTGTGTCCCGTACGGTCGGCTATCATTTCGATACTGCGGCGCAGTTCATAGCCGCCTCCGGCGCGCAGGCTCCAGCGGCCGCTGCGGTAGGCTGCGGAGAGGGTCGCCTGACGGGTTTTGAGCCGGGTTATGGGGACCGTGTTGTTGGATTTGTTGAGCCGCTCCGTCGTAAGGCTTTCGAATGCGGCACGGGCATACCAGCCTTTCGCGTGCCGCGGCATGAGCTGTGCCGCCAGCAGACAACCCTTTCCGTCATAGCCGATGTTGAAACTCTCGCTGTTCAGTGAATAGCGGGTGTAATAACTGCCCAGTCCGGTCATATACAGCTCGGAAGAGCTGGCGCCGGGCGGATAGAAAAAGTCTATGTCCTGATCCTGTTTATAGAGCCGCCCCTGCAGGTCCAGCCCCAAAACGTACTGAGGGAACTGCATGCCTACGCCGAGTTTGATCGTGAAATCCGACACGACGTTGTGGGGCCGCGGATCGACCTGACGGTATTCCTGTCCGGCGCGGTAGTCGCCCCGGATCGCAAGGTCGAAGCGTCCCACCCGGTGGACATAGCCGCCGCCGAAAGCATATTCCTCGGTCGAGAGGTTTCCTCCGGCGGAATCCGCCGTGATGCAGGGATAGAGCAGCAGGTAGTCGGCCGTGGAGTTCCAGCAGACGTTGCGGCGGTTGCCGCGGACGTACCGGGCGTCTGCCCACGCTGCCGACCGCTCGCTGAGCCGCCGGTAGCTTTCGGCATAAAATCCCCCGTCGAAGGCTCCGTCGCCCAGCGGCTGCAGCAGCGCCTCCTGCTCACGGCGCAGGTCGATGCGGAGCGAGATCTGCGAAAGCGACTGTTCGCTGCGGTAGAGCATCATCGCGGGCGACTCCGTATGAAATCCGGCTACGGCCCGTTCGTCCTCCGCGCTGAAAACGGAAGAACGCTCCAATACGCCGAGCGTATCGCGCTGGGCGGAAGCGGCGGCGGGCAGCAGCGCCAGTATCGACAGAAAAAGGGCCTTCATCATCGTCAGATCGATTTTAGTAACAACACGATCGATTCGCTGTCCTCTACCCAAGTCATTGCTGCTGGAATCTGATTGTAATCCGTGCAGCGCAGAATCTTCTTTTCTCCGGTCGAATAGGTCGCGTCGGCTTCGACGATGAACGTGTAAACCCCTTTGCGGAGCCGTATTGTCGCGCTGTTCTGTTCGGCGGCGGGAAATGGCACCCGCTCTCCGGAGTTGATATTGTCGAAGTAGGAGATGTCCGTGCGTATTTCCAGCTTTTCGACGGGGCGGCTGTCCGGCATCACGAACCGGATGGACAGTTCGGTGAAAATCGAATCGTCTTTTTCGCAGGCCGAAAACAGCAGTGCGGAGAGCAGAAACAGGGTCCGTATGGTAGATTTCATCATCATCGCATTACAGTTTGAAGTTGAGTTCCATGCCGAAATAGGGGCTGGAATAGCGGCGTACCAGTGCGCTGGTCTCGTTTCTGTACGAAGGACTGTATGTGAACAGCCGGTTTACGAAAATCGCAATGTTGAGCCGGTCGCGGTAAAGCCGTTTCGAGATTTTGAGATTGACGTTCATACTGAAAGGCGTGAGACGGTAGAGATAGGCTTCTTTCGATACGTTGTCGTGGATCATATGCTGCAAAATACCGTCGGCTGCCGACTCGGCCGTAAACGGATGTTCCTGTAACTGCAGGTCGAGGTAGCTGGTCGGCGCAGGATTGCACCATTCGGCCTTCATGCCGGAAAACCACTGGCATTGGAACGACGTGGAGAAAATCAGCCCCAGTTTGGGAATCTGGGTGTCGAGCAGGAAATTGGTGTTGCATACTTCGTGAAACGTGTTGTCGTCCTGATCGTAAAGCCCGATGTAAGGATAGGGCGTCCCTTCTGCGAGCTGTACGGTCGTCAGGACGTACTGGGGTTCGCTGTTCTCATAGCGGGTTTTGAAATAGGCGCCCGAGACGATGAGTTTCGTGGCCAGCCCCCGGATGCGCCGCGTGGAGAGCGAGAATTCGATGCCCTGCTTGAATGTGCGGCTTCCGTTGGTCTTGACGCCGACGGTCTGGAATACCGTTTTGTCCTTGTAGGGAAGCCATTCGAGCTGCGGCGGTCCGGTGAACTCCATATTCTTGAGCGGTCCGGTGTCGTATTCGCGGTAGGTCCGGGTGAGTACGTCGGTCGAGGTGCGGAATCCCGAGGTCATATTCTCCCGGAAATAGGTTACCGACAATCCGTATCCGTTCCACTCCGCATTGCCGCGCACCTCCCATTTGAAGTTCCGCGCCGCCTTCAGGTCGTAATTGGTGGGGTCGTGCTTGAAGACTTCCACATTGATACGGCGTTTCGATTCGTCGTCCGCCGGGAAATAGTTGAGCCGCGTGTAATAGGAGTAGTCCGGTTCGGGGAAGAGCTGGTCGAGCGTAGGCGTTTTGGTGTGCCATCCCGCGCCGCCCGCGAATGTGATGCGCATCGGGTCGCCTGCCATGTCGAACGCCGGAAGCGTCACCGAGAGGTTGGCACGCGGATCGAAATGGAATTTGCCCTGCAGGGTGTAACGGCTTCCGAGATTGGCCATGGCCGTCGTACGCAGTCCGGCCATTATCTCGATCCGCCACTCGCCGGCCGTAATCGTCGTATTGTCCTCCAGAAACGCCGAGAGCCGGTGCAGCGCCGGCAGGGCGTCGTAACGCCGCGGATGGGAACTCATCAGGTCGGTAAATGGGCGCGTCACGTCGTAAAGCAGACCGCCACCGTAATTTTTCGACATGTTCCATTCGGCTCCGATGCGGATCGTGTTGCGGCTCAGCGGGGTGTCGGCTCCCAGCAGGGCTGCCGCCTTGGCGTTGGCGTAGAACGGTTTGTTGTCCACCTGCAGGGTCGCTTCATAGCGGACCGGCAGCACTTCCATATCGAAGACGCCCTCTTCGACTGCCGTGCGTATAGGGACGTTGCCGCTGTTCGCTCGGTAACGCCAGCGGTCGATCAGGTCGAATTCGGAAGAGACGGAAGCGGAAAAATCGAAGCTGCGGAAAAAATTCGCACCCTTGGATTCGGCGGTGAAATTCACCGCCGCGACGACGTTGTTGTAACTCGATTTGTAGCGTTCGAGGGGGATGCCCGCCGGGCCTTCGTCGATATCCCGGTCGCTTTTTTGGCGGTCGAAAGAGCCAGTGTAGTCGAGCGATCCGCCCAACGTGTAACGGTAGGCCGAGGTGCTTTCCCAGCGTTTCTTCATGCGCCAAGATCCGGTCGCACGCTGGTAGTTCTGGCGCGTATTGCGCGGGTCGTCGTGGGAGTTGAGCCATGTCGCGCCGACGTTCATCGTCAGCAGGTCGGCCGGAGCGCCCCATTCGAATCCTTTGCCGACATAGAGCAGCTGGCTGCCCAGATCCGCTTTGAAGCGGGCTTCGAGGTTGCGGCCTCCCTCCTTGCGCTTGATCTTGATCAGTCCGCTGGTCAGATCGCCGTATTCGACCGACGGAATGCCCTGCTGAATCTCTACCGAAGCTATTTCATCGGTCGGCATCGTGCGCATGTCGACGCCTCTGTTCAATGAAATATTATTGCCGACGGTCGTTCCCGAATTGTATGTCATGCCCGCGTCGTTCGACATCGGAATTCCGTCCATGACGAACGAAACGCCGAGCGATGTAGTCTGGTAATCGCTGTTCGAGGTGCCGATCTCGCGCAGATGAATGTGGTTCGAGGAGGAAAACGAGGGGTCGGAGGCCCGTCCGCCGGGCAGCAGTTCGAGCAGGTCCCCGAAACTCGACGGCTGGATGTGGTTCATCGCGTCCCGGCCGATATGCACGCCCGAGACCGGTCCCCGCACTTGGGTCGCCGTGACTACGACCTCGCGGATCTGCGTGTCGCTTGTCCGGAGCCGGACGGTCCGCAGCATGTCGCTGCCGCTGACGGGCCGTACCTCCATCCGTTGGGAGACATATCCGATATATGAGATATCCGCATTGTAGGTATTCGCGGGCAGGGTGAAACGTGCCCGGCCCTCCTCATCGGTCGTCGTCGCGTAGGCCTTTCCCCCCCCCGACATAGGAGTCAGCGCCACCGTAGCATACGCCAGCGGATTGTGCAGGGAATCGGTAACTTCGAACGTGATCCCGGCGTCGGGCCGGCCGGACTGCCCGTACGTGTACGCAGGCAGCAGGATAAATAGCAAATATTTCAGGAGTAGCCGCATAGTTCTGTTTTCACGGGACAAAAGTATAGCGCCCCGGCATATGCGGCAATCGCCATATCTTGGTAAATTGCATTGCAATCATCACCAATAATAATGAGTTGCGTTCGTGCGGCATCCCATCATAATGCTATCCGGCCGCGCCAAAACCCCTAAAATCCGGTATTGACGATCCGGTGGGAATGCTGTTTCTTTGCCGTAAACCAAAAACGACGAAATTATGACTGGTATCTTTTTCGGCAGTACGATGGGCACGACCGAGGCCGTGGCTGCGGATATTGCCAAACAATTGGGCGTCGCGGACGCCGATGTACACAATGTGGCCGATACGCCGGCCGGCGAAGTGCAGAAATACGACCTGCTCGTGCTGGGTTCTTCGACGTGGGGCGCAGGCGAATTGCAGGACGACTGGTACGGCTTTTTGGATCAGCTGAAGGCGCAGGATCTGAGCGGTAAAAAGGTGGCGCTTTTCGGCTGCGGCGACAGCGGTTCCTATCCCGATACGTTCTGCGATGCCGTCGGGCTGATTTACGACGGCTTGCAGCAGAGCGGCTGCACGTTCGTCGGAGCCTATGCGCCCGAAGGGTATGACGAAACAGGTTCGCTGGTCTGCCGCGGCGGAAAGTTCGTGGGACTTGCCGTCGATGAAAGCGCGCCCGACAAGACCGACCGGCGGGTTGCCGCATGGTGCGAACAGATTAAAAACGAGTAACGATGAGCGCCGAGGAGTTCAGCCGTTACGATTCGATGAAGCTGTTCCTGCACCAGATTTACGAGTTCCAGAAAGGTGTACGGAGTCTGGTGCTCTGCACGATGTGCCGCACCTGCGCTTCTCTGCTCTCCGAGCGGCTGGAAAGGCTGGGTATCGCTTACCGGATTCAGTCGGTGACCGACAGCAAGGTGAATCTTTACTTCGGCAACCGCATGTGTCTGGAGACCGTGGCGACATTCATCCACAAGCCGCTCAACGAACTCTCCGCCGAGGAGGATTTCATGCTCGGCGCGATGCTCGGCTACGACATCGCCGGGCAGTGCGAACGTTATTGCAAACGAAAGTCTCCGGGTGTTTCATCAGAACAAGCGGCGGTCAACTGACCGCCGCCTATTCCTTTCTGATCTGCGCCGTGAACGAATCCCCCGCGCCGACACCGTCGGCCACTTCGACGTGCGGCGTGGCGACGTACGACATGCCGTCCGGAGTGAATACATGGCTTCCGACGGCGCCGCAGGTGAGTATCACGGTACGGAGTCCGTATTTTTCGAGCAGGTCGCGGCACTGCGCCTGTATGCCGAACATCCGGCTTACGACGGTCAACTCCTCGTCGTTTGTTTTCAGAATATTGCTGCGGCAGAGCGAGTCGTGGACCACCTCCGGCGAATAGAAATGCTGCCGCAGGTTGATGTCGAAGATCTTATAATGTCCCGCTGCGCAAAAAACGGAACCGCGGAAAAGCCACAGTCCCGATTCTTTGCCGTTGCTCTCCGTTATTCTGTTTCGAAATCATGCGACAGCTTATGTCCGTTCTCATCGACACGCAACGATACCAGATGGAGATGCTCTCTGGAAATGTCATTATGCTTGAAAACAATATAAGGTTGATCTCCATATCCCATACGTTCCATATACTCCTTGGCGGTTTCCCGTAACTGTTCGCCTGTCAGTTTGTCTTCGGGCGAAGGATTCAGTAAAACATGGAATACCGTATTGGTCGTTCTGCGGTTGGCTTCGAGGTATGGCCGGAAACTATCCATACAAGCGTCGATATCCATTCGCCCGTGTTTATCGAACGGTTCGAGCATCTTCTGCCAGAGGAGCACTTCGGCTTCATCCTTATCCACTTTCTCCTTGTTATAATACAACGCTCCACTGGGCGAGGGGCGCGATCTTATATTCGCAACCATTCCTTAGCTTGTTTGGCAAGGTTCAGTATCTTGATACTAAAGGCTTTCAATTCCCTCATGCGCTGTTCCAATGCGGCGATCTGATGCGGAATCGTGACGTTGGAAAAGTGCGAATTGACAGCTTTTACAATCTGATTATGTAGGCTAAGTACCCGGCGCCTTGTCATATTTCTATGATAGGTTTCCCAATACTCGCCTCCGAACCGGACGTA
>NZ_CAXUDY010000014.1:0-69902 GCF_964250025.1 Alistipes sp. DJF_B185 | reverse complement strand
CCCCCCCCCCCCCCCCCCCCCCCCCCCCCCCCCCCGAAACCGTATCCGCACATTTCGGAGGCCCGGATTTCCGGCGGGATTTCGCCCCGGCATCTGGACGCTCCCATACAAATAAAATTCCCCGTACGGCAAGGCAGTCCGTACGGGGAATTCGTTTGAGCTGTACTAATCTCCAAACAGCGCGGCTCAACTTATTTCGTCTGTTTCACCAAAGCGATCTCGTCGATGCAGAAATAGGAGGGGCAATTCAGAAATCCGCCGCTCACATCGTTCGACATCACACCGAAACGCAGTTCATCGACAGCACCGAGCGACGAGCAATCGACCTTCACCCAATCGGAAACGATGGATTTCCCGCTGATAAGCACCTGCTCGATCGTTTTTCCTTTGACACCTCCGCTATATCCGGTCACCGAAACCTTGAACCAGTAATCGCTCAGGGAGGATTGGGACTGTCCCGTTACGGTCGCGTTGGCCATATACAGATGGGCGACTTCCCGCCTCTCGCTGAATTCGATCTTGGGCGTATTGTAATCATAAGCGCCGTAATCGTTGAAATAAGCGAGGGCGAATGTCGCGGTATTGTTGGCTCCCGACTTGGTCCACGCCGAAAAATGGCTCCCTTTGTAATCTGGCGACCCGTCGGCCGTCGGAGTCTGCGAATAGTTCTTCGAAAGCGCAAAACCGCCCCAAGTGTCATAGGCTCCGAACTGGTTTTTCGACATGTCGCAAAAATAGGAGCCGAAACCGATCTTTCGGTCAGCAGTCGTGAAGAGGAGTCCGTCGAAAAAATTACCGTTGGCATCCTCTTCGTTCATGTATTCCCTGCCGCACAACACATCGTCGAAGGAGCCGCCGGCCCATTCTCCGACGATCGTCACGGTCCGGAGCGCAGCGGCGTTGCCTTTGAAGTCGAGCATCCCCTCCGCGGGTTCGAAAGAGATCACATCGTACTCGACGGGCGGCGTCTTGGGGCCGTCATCGTCCGAGCAGGCGGCAAAAATGCAAGCAGCTATAAAAATTCAAACTAAATTTTTCATCACGATTCTATAAATAAAAATTATTCCGAATAAACAAGATCATCGATACAGAAATACGTCGGAGCCATCTTGTCACTACACTCGACAGAAAAAATTATTTTTGTCACCACTCCCAATTTATCCAGTCCCACGGTATTCCAATCTGCAACGATTTTGTTATTCGCAGCAAGGGGGACATCAACTTTTCCGGTCTGGGTTTCACCGTCGAAGCCAATAATCGACACGCTGTAATCACTATAATCACCCTTAAGGTGGAGATAGGTCCACGTATTATTGGCAACACGAACCGAAACAGGAGAAACAGGCGTCGAAAACTCAACTGCAGGATTAAATGTATATCCGGGGCCCATTCCCTTCATATCGTATGCAACCGCAAATTTATTCTGACCGTCATCGACTGTCGTATAAACACTAAATTGATTATCTGTCCCCTCGGTCACCTTATCATGGCAGCCGGATATGGCAAACTTGCACCAAGTATCCCATACGCCGCCGAAATCTGAAAAATAAGACAGGAAGGAAGCCTTGCCTTCTTTATAAATAACCCCTTCGAACACCAACGAGCCATCCTCATCAGTAGCCAGCTTCTTACCCCACAAGTATCCGTCAGCACCAAGTTCGGCATCACTGAAAGTTATTGTTTCAACATGGGGGGGGGTCGGCGTCTTGTCATCGTCCGAGCAGGCCGCGAACGCAAGCGCCGCAAAAGCGATCAGTAAAAGTTTTTTCATCTTTCGTTTGTTTAAGTTATCTGTATAAAATAAAAAAATCCGGTCCCGAACTCCCGGAATCGAATCCCCGTTTTACACAGCCCGGCGCATACCTATTATATATGCCGCCTTCACAACAAACGTCCGACACCCAGTGCCACCGTCCGAAGCGCTCCGTTCTCCGCAGAGCCTGTCCGAAAATCGAGAATTCTCCCACCGGGAGACGCAAGGCAGGTCTTCTGGCTCGTTCCTGCCGCTACGCCTTCCCGGCCGGAGCCAGTGGCTAAAGAGTGTGCGGCAATTGACGGAACTTACAGCAGCGGGAACTGCTGCCGATTTACACGGCATTCCCATTTAATCACACGGGGCCTTGCCCGGCCCTTTGTGAACCATTGCGGTGCAAAGTTAGGAAATAAATTCGTATCTTTGCCGTCGCTAACAAAAAATTTAAGCAAAGATTATGAAACACGCATACGTATTTCCGGGTCAGGGTGCCCAAGCAGTCGGTATGGGCAAAGACCTTTACGACAACGTACCCGAAGCGAAGGAGCTGTTCGAGAAAGCCAACGAGATTCTCGGTTTCCGCATCACGGACATCATGTTCGCAGGTACGGACGAGGAGCTGAAGCAGACGAAGGTAACGCAGCCTGCCGTATTCCTCCACTCGGTAATCATGGCCAAGGCGCTCGGCGTAAAACCCGATGCGGCTGCAGGACACTCGCTGGGCGAATTCTCGGCGCTGGTCGTCGCCGGAGCGCTCTCGTTCGAAGACGGCCTGAAACTCGTATCGAAACGTGCTCTGGCCATGCAGGCCGCCTGCGAGGCACAGCCCGGCACGATGGCCGCCATCCTCGGTCTGGACGACAAGACCGTCGAGGATATCTGCGCGTCGATCGACGGCGTGGTCGTGGCTGCCAATTACAACTGCCCCGGACAGCTCGTCATCTCAGGCGCCGTAGAGGCTGTTGAAGCCGCCTGCGAGAAAGCCAAAGCCGCAGGCGCCCGCCGCGCACTGCGTCTGCCCGTGGGCGGAGCGTTCCACTCGCCGCTGATGGAGCCCGCCAAGCAGGAGCTGGAGAAGGCGATCAACGAAGCGCCGTTCCAAGCACCCGTCTGCCCCGTATACCAGAACGTGGACGCAAAACCCTATACCGATCCCGCCCAGATCAAGGCGAACCTGATCGCACAGCTGACGGCTCCGGTACGCTGGACCTACATCGTGAAGAACATGCTCGCCGACGGCGTGACGGAGTTCACCGAACTCGGCCCCGGCACTGTACTTCAGGGGCTTATCAAGAAAGTAAACCCCGAAGCAACGGTCGAATCGAAATCGACACTATAAAATAAAAAGGCGCAGCGGCAAAAGGAATGGTCTGACAATCAGACCGTTCCTTTTCGTTTAAAAACTTTTGAAACAAAATTTATTAAATTTTATTAAAAACATGTTGTGTTTTTTAAATATACTTATTATATTTGCAAAGGTTTAGTTAAAAATGAGATAGCACGGATGACATCACTCACCGAATTTTTCAACAAACACGAAGACGATACCCTGAAGGGTATTTCACACAAGAACAGTATCATCAAGCGCAACATCATCGCCCACATGGCGGTGAACGGCGAATGCACGCTTTCGGAGCTGACCAAAGAGCTGCATATCAGCGTGCCGACAATCACCAAACTCGTGCAGGAGCTGGTCGATGAGAACATCGTCACGGATCTGGGCAAGGTAGAGACCCCCGGCGGACGCCGTCCCAACATCTTCGGTCTCGCCAACTCGGCTATCTATTTCGCGGGCGTGAACGTCGGACGCGACAACATGACGTTCCTGATCACCGACCTGCAGAACAACATCATCAAGGAGGAGTACGACTACACGTTCGAACTGCTCGACCGGCCGCAGTGCATCGAACGCATCTGCACCAACATCGAAAACTTCATCGCCACCTGCGGCATCGACCGCGGCAAGATTCTGGGACTCGGCGTCTGCATGACGGGCCGCGTGAATCCCGACACGGGCCGCAGCTACAAATACTTCACCACCAGCGAACAGTCGCTGCGCGACCTGCTCGAAGAGCGCGTGGGCATCCGCGTCCTGCTCGAAAACGACACCCGCGCCCGCTGCTACGCGGAGTATACCTGCGGCAAGTCGAAGGACGAGAGCAACGTGCTCTACCTCCACATGGGCCGCGGCGTGGCCATCGGCATCGTCGTGGACGGACAGCTGTACTACGGCAAAAGCGGCTTCGCAGGCGAGTTCGGCCATATCCCGTTCTTCGACAACGAAATCATCTGCTCGTGCGGCAAAAAAGGCTGTCTCGAAACCGAGGTTTCGGGCATCGCCATCGAGGACAAGATGAGCCACCTGATCGAAAGAGGCGTGAACACGATCCTCAAGGAGAAGTACGACAAGCAGAAGAGCATCCATATCGATGACATCATCGCCGCGGCGAAGAACGACGACAACCTTTCGATCGAACTGATCGAAGAAGCGGGCGAAAAGGTCGGCAAGGCCGTCGCCTTCCTCATCAACACGTTCAATCCCGAAACGGTCATCGTCGGCGGCAACATGGCCGCGGCCGGCGACTATATCATGCTGCCCCTCAAATCGGCGACCAACAAATACTCGCTCAACCTCGTCTACAAGGATACCAAATTCCGCGTATCGAAGATGACCGAGAATGCCAACGCTTGGGGCGTGGCGATGCTTATCCGCAACAAGATCATCGGCATCTGATGAACCTCGAAGGCCGGACAACGCGGCTGCGAGCCTTGGAACCGGGCGACATCGACCTGATGTACGCTTGGGAGAACGACACGGCGGTATGGAGCGTCAGCGGCACGCTGGCCCCCTTTTCGCGCCACACGCTCGAACGGTTCATTCAGGAACAGCAGTTCGACATCTTTCAGACCCGCCAGCAGCGGCTCGTCATCGAAACCCTCGGCGGCATCCCCGTCGGGGCGCTCGACTTTTTCGAGCTGGACCCGATCAACCGCCGGGCAGGCATCGGAATCCTGATCCACGACGACGCGCTGCGCGGCAAAGGCTATGCGTCGGATGCCGTGGAGACGGCATGCCGTTACGCCCGCGAGGTGCTGAACCTGCACCAGCTCTGGTGCAACGTCGGTTCCGACAACGCCCCCAGCCGGAGACTCTTCGCCAAAGCGGGATTCGCCGAAGTCGGCATCAAACGCGACTGGCTATGGCGGCCGGGCGGCTACGGCGATGAAATTCTGCTGCAAAAAATCCTCGAATAAACGATCGCAATACAATCCGCCCCATAAACGCTCCACCCATGACAAACACCCGCATCCGGATTTCAGCGCTCCTGCTGGCAATATCGGGCCTGCTGACGCCGCACCCGGCCGCATTCGGCGCAGGCAAAGCACCCAAAATCCATGAACTCACCTTCTCAGGCAAGGCTACTCCCGGACAATACTATGTTCCGGTCTACACCTCGTTCACCGTACCCGAAGGCATCGTAAAGATCAGCGTAACCCAGCATCTCGGTTCGGGCGAAGCGCGTCCGGGCAATCTGGACCTCGGCATCTTCGACGAGCGGGGAGCCGGATTCGAAGGTCCGGGATTCCGCGGCTGGTCGGGAGGCGCACGCCGCAGTTTCGAAATCGGCGAAACGGAGGCCACGCCCGGCTATCTCGCCGGACGGATCAATCCGGGCCGGTGGACCGTCATCCAGATGCCCACGACGGCAGGGCGCACCACCGACTGGACGCTGAAAATCACCCTTACGGAAGGTCCGCGGGCAAAAAAACTCCCCGCGCCGTCGTACGCGGCTCCGCAATTGAACGACAAACCCGGCTGGTACCGCATCGCCCCCCATGTACATACGGTCCACTCGGACGGACGGCTGACGCCGGCCGAAGTCATCGCGCTCGGCAAGGCTTCGGGACTCGACGGCATCGTTTCGACCGACCACAACACCACCTCGGCCCTCCTGCACTGGGGCGAAGTTCAGGACCTGGAATTCCTCGTGATCAACGGCGTGGAAGTCACCTACGGACAAGGACACTGGAACATCTTCGGTCTCGATCCGCACGCATGGATCGACTTCCGGATTCACCACAACGACACGCTCCGCTACCGCAAGGTCGTGGCCAAAGCCCGAAAGGCCGGACGGCTGCTGGTCGCCACCCCCCCCTACAACCTCGACTTCCTGTACGACGTAACCCCGATGGACGGCATCGAGGTCTGGAACAGCGCATGGAGTCCCGCCAACGAACGGGCCGTAGAATTATGGCATACCCTGCTCGTGGGCGGCAACCGCAAATTCGCCGTCGCTTCGACCGACTTCCACCGCGGCGGCAACATCGCCTCGCCCCACACGGTCGTCCGCGCCGAAGCGCTTTCCGCCGAGGCGGTCATCGACGCGATCGCCGCAGGCCGCAGCTACGTGGCGCGGGACACCTCGGCCGAGATCGGCATGCAGGTCCGCAATTCGGCGACGCCCGTACAGCATGCCGACATCGGCGACACCCTGCTCCGCAGCGGCGGGATGCAGGCCGAGTTCCGGAGCAACACCGCCGGCCGGCTGCGGCTGACGGACCAGCAGGGATGGTTCTCCGACACTTCGATCGCGCCGGGCACCGTCGTCGTCCCCATTCCAGAGCGTTCGCTCTGGGTCCGGGCCGAACTCCGCGCCGAGGACGGCAGCATGATCGCCCTGACCAACCCCATTTATATCCAGCATCCGCTGACCACGCAGTCCCTGCTGCCCGAATAAAACGATCGTACCGACATAAAAAGGCCCCATCTTCGGATGGGGCCTTTGCTTGATAGGTTTCGAGGGAATTACTCCAACCGGCGCGAGCCGTCGGAGATCACCACCTCATAGACTTTGGGTTCATGGCCGTACTTGGCGTTGAACTTCTCTTTGGCCGTAGCGATGAAGTTGTCGTAAAGCCCGTCTTTCACAAGATTGATCGTGCAGCCGCCGAAGCCGCCGCCCATGATACGCGAACCCGTGACGCCGCACGCCTCGGCGACCTCCGCCAAGAAGTCCAGCTCCTCGCACGATACCTCGTAGTCCTTCGACATGCCCCAGTGGGTTTCGTACATGCGTTTGCCGACGGTTTCGTAATCGCCCTTTTCGAGCGCTTCGCAAACGTCGAGCACGCGCTTCTCCTCGCCGATCACATAGCGGGCGCGCTTGTAATCCTCCTCGGAAATCTTATCCTTAATGGCGTCGAGCTGCTCCATCGTAGCTCCGCGCAGAAACTCCTGTCCGAGCATCTTGGCGACGCGCTCGCACGACGCGCGGCGGTCGTTGTAGGGCGACCCCACCAGCTCGTGCTTCACGCGCGAGTCGAGCAGGACGAGTTTGTAGCCTTTCGGATCGAACGGGAAATAGGCATATTCCAGCGAGCGGCAGTCCAGACGGATCAGGTTACCCTTCTTGCCGAACACCGAAGCGAATTGGTCCATGATGCCGCAGTTCACGCCGCAGTAGTTGTGTTCGGTGGACTGGCCGATCTTCGCCAGCTCAAATTTGTCGATCCCGCAGCTGTAGAGATCGTTCAGCGCAAAAGCGTAAGTCGATTCGAGCGCCGCCGACGAAGACATGCCGGCGCCCAGCGGAACGTCGCCCGCGAATACCGTATCGAAGCCGCCGATCTTGCCGCCGCGCTTCTGAATCTCGCGGCAGACGCCGAAGATGTAACAGGCCCAGCTCTGGGCGGGTTTGTCCGCCTCGTCCAGTCCGAACTCCGCACTTTCGCCGAGGTCCAGCGCATAGGCGCGCACCTTGTCCGTGCCGTTGAGCTTGATGGCCGCGACGATACCCTTATCGACGGCGCCGGGGAAAACGAAGCCCCCGTTGTAATCCGTGTGCTCGCCGATCAGGTTGATACGACCCGGCGAAGCGAAGAGGATAGCCCCGGAGCCGTAAAGCTCTCCGAACTTCTTACTGACTTTTTCTTTCATTGGTTATTGAAGTTTTTTAAGTTAATAAATCGTCTCTGCATCATACGAAGATAGAAAAAAAATCCTGAATTTCCAGCATTTTCCGACCGAAAAATCCATCTATTCGTCATTTTCAGTTTCGTTTCAAAATGCACCGAAAGAGACCAAAGCGGCCGATCATTACGAAAAATTACGCTTTGCAGGGCTTTCAGCTTGTTATTCCGGAAATGTTTTCTAACTTTGTGAAAGTTTCGTTTTATAAGCACTCAACCAACATTTCAAACGATATGACGAAAAAACTCATCCTTGCAGCCGCCATGCTCCTCACCGGAAGCGCCGCGGTCGCCGCACAACCCAAAGTAATTTCGCACCGCGGCTATTGGACCGCCCCCAATTCGGCCCAGAACTCACTGGCTTCGTTCACGAAGGCCGATTCGGTCGGCGTTTTCGGCTCGGAAATCGACGTATGGCTCACGGCCGACGACAAGCTGATCGTCAACCACGACCGCGTCTACAAGGGCACCGACATCAATATGGAGAAATCGACGCTCAAGGAGATCACCTCGATCGTGCTCCCCAACGGCGAGAACATTCCGACGCTCGACGCCTACCTGCGTTTGGTAGCCACCAAGCCCAATACGCGCCTGATCCTCGAAATGAAGTCGCTTTCGGACCTCAAGCGCGAGGATCTCGCAACTGAAAAGATCGTCAAAGCCCTGCGCAAATACAACCTGCTCGACCGCACGGACATCATCGCCTTCTCGATCAATGCCTGTCTTGCGTTCAAGAAGCTGATGCCCGACGGCCGCATCTTCTACCTCAACGGCGATCTGGCTCCCCGCAGCATCAAAAAACTCGGCCTGACCGGTATCGACTACTCGATGAGCGTGCTCCGCAAAAATCCCAAGTGGGTGGAGCAGGCCCACAAAGAGGGCCTCGAAGTCAACGTCTGGACCGTGGACACGGAGGAGGACATGCGCTACTTCATCGACCTCGGCGTGGACTACATCACCACCGACTATCCCGAACGCCTGCAGGCGCTGCTGAAATAACAATTGTGGCCTTATATACAACAAGAGCGGTCCGATTTTCCCGGACCGTTCTTGTTTTACGAGCCAACTTCCAGCCCGTCCGCCTTATTCGGCATTCCGCTTCAACCATTCCATTCGCCGCATATCGGGCAGATGTTTTACAGAAAAGTTTTCGAACTTCGCTTCGAATCCCTCTCCATCGGGACTGGCAGCCATAAGCCCCACCATAACCGGGGTGTTGTCCTGCAGCCATGCATTTCGCATCATCACATACTCCTTATCGTCGAACGAATAGAATATCTCCACGGCATCGAGCCGCCGTACGGCCTTGATCCACACAAACGGAACCGCTCCATCCTGCGGAATGATGCTCCAATCGCTGGTTCCATGAGTCACGACAGTACTGAGGTTGAATTTTCCGTCAACGAATTCGACGCCCGCCTTAATATAATTCTCGGCATCGATGCGCAGCATCAGTCCCGCTTGATCGAAACGGGTTTTGTAATCACCCGTCACTTTCACTTTCGCTTCGAACTCCCCGCCATAGGTCGCATAACAGAACGGAGCGTCGTCAACCGTGAAACCGTAATGTGAAACCCGCCAGTAGTCGCAATGCGGCGGAACCTGCATCGTAAGAATTCCGTCCTCGGCCGTCCACCGTTCCGGCTCGTTGAACCATTGAATCTTTTCAAGACTCTGGGCGCATGTGACTTCTGCAACCGCCAAAGCCAAGCAAGCCAAAAGTATTTTCCTCATATGTTCGGATTTTTTGATGATTAAATTACCTTTGCAAAGGTACGGCATCCCAACGACCGGAGCAATACTGATTAGTAACCATTCCCAAACTATGAATATCGTAAGCACACTGAACGAAAAACTACTACGTCAGAATTTCGACGACGAACACTCCGAAGCCCTCCTATGGGAGGAGTGCAGGCAGACGGCACTTGCATACGTGCGGACAGAAAACGCATTGGCCGTGTTGAGTGACCTGCAATCGAATACGAGCCGTATTTACAACGGCAGAACCGCGGTCCGGCTGGGGCTAGCCGAACACACTACCGAAGAAACGATTGCTTCGATCTGGGAAGAAAAAATCTTCGACCGAATACATCCCGACGACCTGCTGGAAAAACACACGCAGGAACTCCGCTTTTTCGGATTCCTGCAAGAAATCCCGATTGCGGAGCGAGTCAACTACTATGTCTCCGGGCAAATTCGCATGCGTGATGCAACAGACATCTACGTCCCGATCCGCCACCGCATGTTCTACATCGGCAGCACCCCGAACGGCAGCCTGCGCATGGCGCTCTGTCTCTACGACTCGGTCTGCACGGTTCAGCCGGATTACACGTTCGTCAATTCTGCCACGGGCGAAATAATATCACCCGAAACACGCCGGTCCGACAACCTGCTGTCGGACCGGGAGAAGGAGGTCCTGCAATTAATCAGTGCCGGCAAAATGAGCAAAGAGATAGCCATACTGCTCTCCATCAGCATCCATACCGTCAACCGCCACCGCCAGAACATCCTGAGCAAACTGAAGGCCGACACTTCGATCGAAGCATGCCGAATCGCCGAATATATGCACCTTATCTCCTGAAACTCCATCAAGCGTTCTTCAAACACAACAAAAAACAACCGTGAAAATCACGGTTGTTTTTTGTTTTAACGAATCATACGATCATGGAAAAGTTGCCGAAAGGCTCGTCACGCATCGACCACGATCACCTCGATTCCGCGCTCGCGGAGCCGTTCGAGGTAAAGGGGCTGAATGCCGCTGTCGGTGATGATGCGATCTACGGCCTCCAGATCGCAGATCTTGCTGAAGCCGCGACGGCCGAACTTCGAACTGTCGGCCAGCACGATCACTTTCTGGGCGGCGTTCATCATCGCCCCGTTGAGCGTCGCTTCGAGCATGTTGGTCGTCGTAAGGCCGAATTCCAGATCGATGCCGTCCACGCCCACGAACAGCTTGCTGCAATTGAAGTGGCGGAGCATCTGCTCGGCGAAAGGCCCTACGACCGACACCGAACTGCTGCGGGTGATGCCGCCGAGCTGAATCACGTCGATGTTGGCGTCCTGCGAAAGGATCGAAGTGACGGGCACCGCCGCCGTAATGACGGTCAGATGGCCTACGGGCTTTATTTCGCGCGCCAGAAACGCCATGGTGGTTCCCGACGCGATGATGATCGAATCGTCCTGCGCGATCAGGCTGGCGGCCTTGGCGCCGATGGCCCGCTTCTCCGCGACGTTCTTTTTTTCCTTCTCATTGACATGGCGGTCGCTAATATAGGGACTGATCAGAATCGCACTGCCGTGAGTTCGGTACAATTTTTTCTGTTGTTCGAGATAGGAGAGGTCTTTGCGGATGGTGACCTCCGAGACCTTGAACAGTTCGGCCAGTTGGGCCACGGAGATGGAGCCGTTCTGCTGAAGCAGCGCAAGAATCCGGTTATGACGTTCCGGAAGGCTCAAAATAGTCTCTTCGCCGGATTTGTTCATGTGAGTAAAGTTTAATCGTTTCGTAATGCAAGATAAGAAAAATAATTCGAAATCCGCCGGAACGGGCAGAAGAAATAACCATTCTTGCGCAAAGGAAGCATATCGAAACGGAATATTATGAAATAAAACATATTTTATTTTGAAATACAAAAAATCATATGTAATTTTGTTGCGAAACGAAATTCACTAACTATGGAAAGACTTGCACAAATCAAAAAACTATCCGAAAAAGACAAAGTTTGGGATATCGTCGTGGTCGGCGGAGGCGCAACGGGTCTCGGCGTCGCCGTCGATGCCGCGACGCGCGGCATGAGCGTGGCGCTGCTCGAAAAAACCGACTTTGCGAAATGCACTTCGAGCCGCAGTACCAAGCTCGTACACGGCGGCGTCCGCTACCTGCAGAAGGGCGACGTCATGCTGGTGCTCGAAGCGCTGCGCGAACGCGGCCGCATGAAGGCGAACGCCCCCCATCTGGTGAAAGACCAAGCCTTCGTGATCTCGAACTACAGGTATTGGGATAATTTTCTTTATTTCTGCGGTCTGACCTTCTACGACATGCTTTCGTTCGGTTTCGGCTACGGACGTTCGAAATACATTTCGGCGAAAAAGGTAATGAAATACATCCCGACTTCGGTCGAGAAGGGACTGAAAGGCGGCGTGGTGTACCACGACGGACAGTTCGACGACTCGCGTATGGCCGTGAACCTCGCGCAGACCTGCGTCGAAAACGGCGGCACGGTCGTCAATCAGGCTACCGTCACGGGCATCGTGCATGACGCGGCGGGCCGCGCCGCAGGCGTGAAGTTCGTGGACAACCTCACCGGCGAGGAGCACACGCTCAAAGCGCGCAGCGTCGTAAACGCCGCCGGCTGCTTCGTGGACGACATCATGCACATGGACAGCCCGACACACCGCAGAATGGTGACGCCGAGTCAGGGCGTGCATATCGTACTCGACATGAAGTTCCTGCAGAGCGACTACGCAATCATGGTTCCCAAGACCTCGGACGGCCGCGTGCTGTTCGCCGTGCCTTGGCACGACAAAGTCGTCGTCGGCACCACGGACATCGTGCGTCCCAAGGCAGAGGAAGACCCGCGCCCGCTCAAGGAGGAGATCGACTTCATCCTCGGCACGGCGGGACTCTACATGAACCCGGCTCCGACCTACAAGGATATTCTTTCGGTCTTCGCGGGCCAGCGTCCGCTGGCGGCGCCCAAGAAGGAGGGCAAGAACACGAAGGAGATTTCGCGCAGCCACAAGATCATCGTATCGGACAACGGTCTGGTTACGATCACGGGCGGCAAGTGGACCTCGTACCGTCTGATGGCCGAGGACACGGTGGACAAGGCGATCGAAGTCGCGAAACTTCCGGCCCGCAAGTGCGTCACCAAGAAACTGCACATCCACGGTTACCGCAAGAATCCCGATCTGACGGACCACATGTACGTATACGGCAGCGACGAGCCGAAGATTCTGGAGCTTATCAAGCAGCAGCCTGAATTGGGCGAAAAACTCTCGCCGAAGTACGGCTACACCTATGCCGAAGTACTCTGGGCCGTGCGCGAAGAGATGGCCATGACGGTCGAAGACGTGCTTTCGCGCCGCGTACGCCTGCTCTTCGTCGACGCCCGCGAAGCGATGGCCGCGGCTCCGAAGGTGGCTCAGCTCATGGCCAAGGAACTCGGACGCGATCAGGCATGGATCGACGGGCAGGTAAAAGATTTCACGGAATTGGCGAAAACTTATATCTTTGCAGGAGAAGCCGAGGCTTAGACCGAACGAACGAAACAACTTTTATAGGGAACAAATCCGAAGAATCCCGAATTTCTCCTCTCCGCGAGGAGGGATTCGGGAGGATTTGGAAAATGACCGGGCGTAGCCGAACGCCCCGACGCGGGTCCGACGCAGGGACGCACGTCGCCATGAATGAACCAATACCAACTTCAACTCAATCGGGTTCCTGCGTCGAGCCCCACGTCAATTATGTGGAAAATTCTTCAACCCCCTGCCTATAAACCGGAAATGGAGGCCGACAAGGTCGATGCGAAATACAAACGCATGCGTCTGCAGGTGTTTCTCGGCATCTTCATCGGGTACGCCGGATTCTACATCGTCCGGAAAAATTTCTCGATGGCGATCCCGGAGCTCGCCCTGCTCGGCTTTGACCAGAGCGAACTGAGCATCGTGCTGGCAATGAACGCCGTGTCCTACGCCCTGTCCAAATTCCTGATGGGAAGTGTCTCCGACCGCAGCAACGCGCGCGTATTCCTGCCGCTGGGACTGGTGCTGGCCGCCCTGTCGATGATGTTCATGATCGTTCCGGTTACGCTGCTCGGCCCGGAGCACAAGCGGCTGGCCATTTTCATCATGGCGGTCCTGAACTTCCTCGTGGGCTGGTTCAACGGAATGGGCTGGCCTCCGTGCGGCCGCGTCATGACCCACTGGTTCTCGATCAAGGAGCGCGGCACGAAGATGTCGATCTGGAACTGCGCCCACAACGTGGGCGGGGCTTTGGTCGGCCCGATGGCCGTCTACGGCGCCATCTGGTTCGGCTCATGGTTCTGCGGCAGCCACACAGAACTCTATTTCCTGATAGGAACCTATCTTTTCCCGGCGGTCGTCGCGATCTTCATCGCCATCCTCGCCTACGTGCTCATCCGCGACACGCCGCAGTCGTGCAGCCTTCCCTCGGTGGAGAAATGGCGCAACGACTACCCGAAAAATTACAGCGCCAAGCAGGAGGAAGTGCTCACGACCCGCGAAATCTTCTTCAAATACGTCCTGAACAACAAACTGCTGTGGTTCATCGCCATCGCCAACGCTTTCGTCTACATGGTACGCTACGGATGTCTCGACTGGGCCCCGACCTACCTCCGCGACGCGCAGGGTTACGACATCAAGCAGGCCGGCTGGGCCTACTTCGCCTACGAGTTCGCCGCCATTCCCGGCACGCTGATCTGCGGCTGGCTGAGCGACAAGGTATTCCACGGACGGCGCGCCGTTCCCACGATCCTCTTCATGGCGATCGTCGCGGTATTCATCTTCCTCTACTGGCAGTTCTCGTCGAACTATTTCATCGTCACCATGTCGCTGATCGCCATCGGATTTTTCATCTACGGTCCGGTAATGCTCATCGGCGTGCAGGCGCTCGACCTCGCTCCGAAAAACGCGGCGGGAACGGCCGCCGGACTGACCGGATTCTTCGGTTACTTCCTCGGCACGGCCATTCTGGCCAATATCGTGATCGGCTCCGTGGCCGAAGCCGCAGGCTGGGACTGGACGTTTATCCTGCTCATCGCGGCCTGCTTCCTCTCGATCGTATTCATGGCGTTCACCTACAAGGGTGAAAAGGAGATACTCGGCCAGAAATAGGACTGCCGAGGCTCAACGGATTGCGAAAGCCCTTAACTCACGGTTAAGGGCTTTTTCATTGCCCCCGACCATGCGGTCCACGAGCGCATGGAAACGCGGCGAATGGTTGTGGTGGACGGTATGGCAGAGTTCGTGGACGATCACGTAATCGCGCAGGTGTTCGGGCAGGGTCATCAGAAAAAGGCTCAGCGAAATGGTATTACGCCCCGAACAACTCCCCCACTTGGTACGCGAAGCCCGAATCGTGAGTTTGGCGTATTTCAGCCCCGTCAGCTGCGACAGCCGCTCGATACGCGCCGGGAGATCGGCTTTGGCGGCGCGGCGCAGCTCTTCGATGCGGGCTTTGGCCTCGGCGGGCGGAAGCGGGGGTTCCACAGGCATCCGGGCCGCCATACGCACGCGGGCCTGCTCGACCCAGTCGGCCTTCAGGTCGAGGAACTCCATGGCCCTGCGGACCGAAACGCCGTACGGAAAAGAGACCCGCACGGCCCCCGTACCGCGCACGCTGATCGAGATACGGCGTGCGCGCCGCGTCCGGGAAAGAGTCACCTCGCCCAGCCGGGGATGCGTCACGGTCGAAATCATCGCATCAGCACGGCATTGATCGACAGTCCCTGTATTACAACGGCCGAATCCGTACGTTCCAACTTGATATTCTCGAACAGAATCCGGCAACGGTCGTCGCGGTAGTCCAGCAGCCGCAACAGTTGATCGGACGTCGGCTCACACCCTTCGGAGGGTTCGAATCCGCTCTCTTTCAGCTGGCGTTCGAGCAGTTCCCGGCAGGGAATCCGGTGCACGGCACGCTCCTCGCCCAGAAACAGCCGGAGCGTATCGCCACCGAAATGATAGCTGCAGTCGCTCCAGCCCCGAAGATTCATATAGTAATGCGGATATTCGGCATTTACCTCGAACCGGGCATTGACGGGCGCTTCCAGTTCGATGATATTATTGACGCAATATGAATTGCAGTAATCGCAACCCCACCTCACGTAGCTGCGCATCCGCTCCGGGAATATTGCGGCAAACTCGTCAAGTTCGGTCCCGAACCGGGCAAAGACCGCAGTATCGCGCCTCTCGACGAACTTCAGCGATTCATAAAGTCCGTGATACGCCTCCCGATATACGCTGTCGGCCGGCGGCACGGGGGTCAGGATCAAACGCCCGTCGTTGCCGAGCCGTCCGAGGGATTCCGCAATGCGGACGGCGCGGCCGACCTGCGAGCGCACGGCCAGCCGTTCGGGTTCGAGCGACGGCACGTAAGCGAACGCCGCGAAGACCGCGAAAGCCGTCAGGCAGACATACATATAGCGTCCCGCGCGCCGGGAGAGGAACAGCACCACGCAAAGGGTCATCAGACCGCCGCAGACAAGCAGGTAGATACGCGGCGAGGTAAGCCCGTATTCGCTCGTACGGCGAATCGCACCGACCCAGAACAGGAGCTGCGTCGGCAGCGAGATCAGGCTGAACCGGTCGAAAAACCAGTCGTAAAGCCGCTTCCGCATCAGGAACTGCAGCGCCTTCTCGGCCAGCGCGAAAAGCGTGAATCCGAACACGAGATAGGCGACGCCGCCTTCGGGCAGCGACCACGTAACGAGGATTTTGGCCATATAGAGGTAGAGAATGGCCGTATAGATCAGCAGCGCCGGAGCGACGATGTAGTTGAGCAGGATTTCGAGAATGCGGTTGCTCTCGTACCCGGCTTCCCGCCAGCGGTCCGCCATCATCAGGAAGAGTACCGGCACGGCGAAGGTCTCGAAAACGATCAGCGCATAGGTCCACACATGGTCGATCCACGCCCCCTCCAGCCCGAAGATATAGGTCGTGGAGAAGAGAATCGCCCCGAACAGTCCGAGGGCGACATTGGCGAAGAACACCGCCAGCACGCCCGACCGCAGCCACAAAAGCGCGTCGCAGACGAAACGTTCGTTGTGCACGGCGCGGCGGCACATCAGCAGCGCCAGCGGGACCAGTATGCCGAAGGTCAGGAAAGCCGGCTCCGAGACTATCCACGCTTCGAGTCCTCCCCAGAGCGACAGCGGGACGATCGGTGTCCAGCTTACCCAGTAGACGCGCCGCCACGGGCCGCGGCCCGCAAGGTTATTGACGACCAGCGCGACGGCGAAAAACAACGCCGCGAGGGCCAGTTTCGGAAGGGAGTGGTCCCAATCCAACTCATAGGTGAGCAGGCATCCGGCGCAGGCGTATACAGTAAGCGCGCTCTCGACGGGATGCAGGCGCAGCATCTGCAGAAACCCCTCCCGGAGCCAGCGCAGATAACGTTCCAGTTTCGCTTTCATGGTCTTCGGTCAATTATACGGTTCGATGAATTATTCGGCAATTCGCTGGCGCACCGCTTCGAACAGCATCACGGCGGCGGCCGCCGAGACGTTCAGCGACTCGATATGGCCGATCAGCGGAATCGCCAGCTGCTCGTCGCAGAGTTTCAGCACCTCTTTCGAGATGCCCGTATCCTCGGCGCCCATCACCAAAGCCGTCGGCTTGCGGAAATCGGCGTCGTAAAGCAGTTTGCGGCTCTTCTCGGTCGCGGCGACGATCTGGAATCCCTCGGTTTGCAGCAGTTTGACCGTATTGCGGATCGAACCCACGCGACAGACCGGAATCGCCGTCAGCGCCCCCGCCGACGAGCGGATCGCCTCGGCGTTCACCGGCGCCGAATTCTTCAGCGGCGTAATCAGCCCGTGCGCCCCGGCGCACTCGGCCGAGCGGGCGATGGCTCCGAAGTTGCGGACGTCGGTCACCCCGTCGAAAATCACCACCAGCGGCGTTTCGTCTTCGGGCACGCGCTCCAGAATATCGGCCAGCCCGACATATTCGATGGCCGAGATCTGCGCCACGACACCCTGATGGTTGCCGCGCGTCAGGCGGTTGAGTTTCTCGACCGGCACCTCCTGCACACGCACCTTATGCCGGAAGCAGAGGTCTCTCAGCTCCGACATCAACTGCCCCTCGGCGCCCTTGCGGATGTAGAGCTTTTCGATCTGTTTTCCGGCCTCGATCGCTTCGGCCACGGGACGTATCCCGAAAATGATATTGTCCATATCCGTATGATTTACTGTTTTTCAATCGCTTATCCCGAATACCGGAAACGCGGCCGAGCAGGCTATCCCTGCTCTTCGACTATTTCAAGTTCGTACGACGCCTTCTCCCACTCGTGCATCTGGTGGTCGTAGCGGGCTTTCAGGTCGTTGTAAGCCTTGTAATCGGCTTCGTTGTATTCGGTCGCGGCGGCGAATTTCGCATCGTACGCCGCGATCTGCTTCTCGATTTCGGCCAGCTCCGCTTCGACCGTCTCGACCGCCCGGCGCAGTTTGCGGAGCTGCTTCTCCTGCTCCTTGCGCTGCTCGTAGGTCAGTTTCCCCGACGCCGCGGCGTCCCTGTTCGCAGCGGGCTGCGCGGCGGATTTCGCCGCGGGATTCGCCGCCGGATTCGCCGCCGGTTTTGCCGGAGCGTCGCGGCGTTCGATCTCCTGCAGGGATTCCAGCTTGCGCTTTTCAAGGAAGTAATAGATGCCGCCGAGATACTCCTTCACCCCGCCGTCGCGGAACTCGTAGACCTTCTGCACCATGCCGTCCAGAAATTCACGGTCGTGCGAAACGACCACGACCGTGCCGTCGTACTTCATGATGGCGTTCTTCAGGATGTCCTTCGAACGCATGTCCATATGGTTCGTCGGCTCGTCGAGAATCAGCAGGTTGCGCGGTTCGAGCATCATGCGGGCCATCGCCAGACGCGCCCGCTCGCCGCCCGACAGGACCTTGACCTTCTTGTCGATGTCTTCGCCGCGGAACAGGAACGCTCCCAGAATATCGCGCAGGCGGGTGCGGATATCCCCCACCGCCACCCGGTCGAGCGTATCGTACACCGTGAATTCGCCGTCCATCAGGTCGTCCTGATTCTGCGCATAGTAACCGATATTGACGTTGGCGCCGAGCCGCACCGAACCCTCGGTCGGCGTCAGCTGGCCGATCAGCATGCGCGCCAACGTGGTCTTGCCCTCGCCGTTGCGCCCTACCAGCGCGATCTTGTCGCCCTTTTCGATGATAAAATTCGCACCGCTGAAGACATGCTTCGTCCCGAACGACATACCAGCCTCGTTGATCTCGGCTACGATCTGTCCCGAACGGGGCGCAGGCGGGAATTTGATGTTGAGCGTCGAAAGATCCTCCTCCTCGATTTCGAGCCGCTCCAGCCGCTCCAGCTGCTTGATGCGCGACTGCACCTGATTCGACTTGGTGGGTTTATAGCGGAACTTCTCGATGAACTCTTCGGTCTTTTCGATCATCCGCTGCTGATTCTCGTAAGCGGCCATCTGCTGCGCCCGGCGCTCGGCACGCAGCACGACGTATTTCGAATAGGAGACCTTGTAGTCGGTAACCTTGCCCAGCGACAGCTCGACCGTGCGGTTGGTCACGTTATCCAGAAAAGCGCGGTCGTGCGAGATGAGCAGCACCGCCCCGTTGTAGTTTTTCAGGTACTCCTCCAGCCATTGGATCGACTCGATGTCGAGGTGGTTGGTCGGCTCGTCCAGCAGAAAGATCGAAGGACGGCGCAGCAGCAGTTTCGCCAGCTCGATACGCATGCGCCAGCCGCCCGAAAACTCGCTCGTGGCGCGGCCGAAATCCGTGCGCTTGAATCCGAGGCCCAGCAGCGTCTTTTCGATGTCGGCTTCGCGGGTGTCGCCTCCGAGGATATGGTAGTGGTCCTGCGCGTCGTTCAGACGATGCAGCAGCTGTTCGTATCCGGCGCTTTCGTAATCGGTGCGTTCGGCGATCTCGCGCGTCAGGGAAGCGATTTCCGCCTCCAGCCGCAGCACCTCATCGAAGGCTTTGGCCGTCTCTTCGGCCAGCGTCGTGGTGTCGGCCACGCGCATCGTCTGCGGCAGATAGCCGATCGTACATTCGCCGTTCAGGGTCACATGACCCGACGTGGGCTGCTGTTCGCCCGTGATGATGCGCAGCAGCGTGGTTTTTCCCGCACCGTTGCGGCCCACCAGACCGATGCGGTCCTTCGGGTTGATCAGAAATGAGATATTGTCGAAGAGGGTCCAGCCCCCGTAGCTTACAGTAAGGTTGTCTAACGAAATCATGGTGTCTGTAAAATCACCGCAAAGTTAATGATTTAATCCGACATATCGCTATCTTTGCAAGTCCTAAGATAGGATACTCCCCGGAGAAGCCCGAAAATGAATTGGCCCTGTCTCCCGGTTTTCGCTATCTTTGAAATCCGAAACGAAGTCCTGCCATGGAAAAATTGATCCGATACCTGCAGTTTATCCGCGAAGCCGAACGGCTGAAAAACGTCCTGCGCACCGCCTACACCTCGGAAGGACGGCACGAAAGCACGGCCGAACACTCGTGGCGGCTGGCGCTGCTGGCCGCCGTGCTGACCGGCGAGCGGCCCGAACTGGACATGCAACGGGTGGTGCTGATGTGTCTGATTCACGATCTGGGCGAAGCCTTCGACGGCGACGTTCCGGCCATTGCGCAGACCGCGCCCGGAGTCAAAGCCGCCTCGGAACTGGCGGCCATGGAGCGGCTGACACGACTGCTCCCGCCGGAAGCGGGAGCCACGATACGGGAAATATGGGAAGAGTACGAAGCCTGCCAGACGCCGGAGGCACGCTGGGTGAAGGCCCTCGACAAGGCCGAAACGATCATCCAGCACAATCAGGGCGCCAATCCCGCCGGATTCGATTACGCATTCAACCTCACCTACGGAAGCGAATACTTCGACGACGGAGCGCTGCTAAGCGATCTGCGGCTGCTACTCGACGAAGAGACCGGACGGCACGTCAGGCGTTGAGCATCTTCACGATCTCGGCCTGCGGGTCCTCGGCCCCGAACACGGCGTTGCCGGCCACCAGCACGTCGGCGCCCGCTCCGAAAACCTCGTGCGCGTTGTGCGACGAAATGCCGCCGTCCACCTCGATGATCGTTTCCGTCCCCAGCTCGTCGGCCAATGCGCGCAGCTGCGCGATCTTTTCGAGCGACGCGGGAATGAACGCCTGCCCGCCGAAACCGGGTTCGACGCTCATGATCAGCACCAGATCGATCTGCGGCAGAATGTCGCGCAACACCTCGACCGAAGTGGCCGGCTTGATCGACACCCCCACCTTTGCACCCGCGTTGCGGATCATTTCGATACATCCCTTGGGGTTGTAGGTGGCTTCGTAATGGAACGTCACCACGTCGGCGCCCGCCTCGGCGAAGCGCGCCACGTAACGTTCCGGCTCGACGATCATCAGATGCACGTCGAGACACTTCGCCGTCGCCTTGCGAATGGCTTTCAGCACGGGAAATCCGAAAGAGATATTCGGCACGAAAACGCCGTCCATCACGTCTATATGGACCCATTCGGCCGCACTGCGGTCGATCATCTGCGTATCGCGCTCCAAGTGGCCGAAATCGGCCGACAGCATCGAAGGTGCTACTATTCTGTTCATTGCTCGGTTAATATCGTGTTCTACAGACAAAGATAGTCATTTTTCGCGGATTCCCGCACTCCGGAGCGGGATTGCGCCGCGGAATATACAATTCGGCAGGCTCTGCGGCCATGCGTTTCCGGACAAACCGCCCGGACTGCCGCGCCTCAGCGCCTCACCCGATTCAGGCTATTGATTTTCCGGCGGATCGCCGCCCCGTTGAACAACGAAAGCAGAAGCGCAAGCGCAACGCCGCACAAAACCGTAAGCCCCAATCCCGCAGGCCGGTAACCCTCCTGCAGGGCGGCCAGCGAGGGCAAATAGCAGAGACGCACCAGCCACACCGCCAGCAGAGCCACGCACAGCACGCCCAAATTCAGTCCGAGCGTCAGCAGCTGATAGGGCCGCGCCACACGGGAGGGGGCATATCCCAGCAGGAGCAGGTTCTCCATTTTGCCGCTGTTCTTCTGCAACAGCAGGAAGATACTCAGCATCAGGATATAGAACGACATCGCACTGAACACCAGTCCCACGCCGGCCACGCCGCCCGCGGCGATCCGCAGGAAGCGGGCCGCCCTGCCGTCGTCCCGGCGGTCCCCCTCGGCTTCATAGCCCTTGCGGGCGAGGTAATCCGTCACGGCCGCATCGACCGGACGGTCGGTCTCGACGATAATCCGCGCCGGCTGTTTCGCGGCTCCGCTCCCGAAGCGCCCGTTCGACCAGCGGATGAACGCATCGGGCACCAGAATCGTATTCAAACGGTTGGACAACCCGACGATCCGCCCGCGGAACTGCTCCCGATGTCCGTTACCCGCAATCTCGATGCCGAGTGAGACCCGGCGGAAGATGCCTTCCGATATCTGCGGCAGTCCCTGCGACCGGGCGAATCCGTAATTATAGAGGTTCAGGTAGTTGCGCGGAATGATGATGGGAATATCCCTGTCCCCGGCCTTGTAATCCCAATTTTCTGCCCCGACGTCGAGGAAGCGGTCGGGCACCGACTCGAAAAACAGGTAGGTCGAAAGCTCCACGCCGCCCATGCCGACCGTTCCCTTTATCCGGTAATCGGCAGGCGTGAAGGCCCCGGCTTCGCGCACGAAGGGCTGCGCCCGCAGGTCGGCCAGCTCTTCAGCCGTAAAGTCGCTGCTGCCCAGACCGATCGCCTGAAGCGCCCCGACCTGCTTCGACAGCACCAGATAATCGCCCCGCATGAACGAATCGGGCCGGTCGAAAACCGGCAGGACGTCGCGGTATGCCTGCAAAGCCGTCAGCACGATCGCCATGCCGACCAATCCGGCGAGGGTGAATCCGACGGTCTGGGCCATGCTCAGATGACAGCGCAGCAATTTCCAAAGCAACCTCATAACGTAAAGATTTTATGGTACGGCAGCCGGAGCCGGCTGCCGACCGAGGTGACGATCACTCCCGCTCCCTGCGCCTGCGCGCCCTCCAGCAGCAACGCAGAGAGCACCTCCCCGTTGGCGGCGTCGAGATGGCTCACCGGCTCGTCGAGCAGGATGAAATCGAAGGGCTGGCACAAACAGCGGATGAATGCGACGCGCTGCTGCTGCCCGAACGAGAGCTTCCCGGCCGGAGTATCCCGCTTGCCGGCGATCCCCGCAGCTTCGAGCAGGCGCTCGATCCGGTCCGGTGTCAAAAAGTGGGTAAGTTCGTTCTTCAGCGCGAGATTCTCCGCCACGGTCAGCTCCCCGAACAGACGCAGGTCCTGAAAGAGCATGCTCAGCGACCGGCGGCGCAGTTCGCCCCACTGCGCCACGGAAAGCGTCCGGCAGTCCGCAGCGTCGAACAGGATGCGGCCCGCATAGTCGGTTCTGGCCCCGTACAGAAAACTGCACAACGAAGACTTTCCGGTTCCCGAAGCGGCTTCGACCAGATAATACTCCCCCTTGCGGAATGTCACGTCATGCAGCCACAAGTCCGATTTCGGCGGCTCCGGATTGCCCGCAAAGGCGTCAGGCAGCACCTGCTGCAAAGTAATCGACTCCATACATCATCTGTTTCAGGAAAAGCGGCCGTTCTTCGAGGACGGCCGCTTTTCTCTGTTTCCACGGATATTACAAATTCGCTTCCGGCACGTACTGACGAATCAGCTCGCCGGTCTTGCCGCAAATGGTCTTGAACGAGTTCTGCTCCTTGTCCACCATGTTTACGATCATCGTGCCGCCCTTCATCGTACCATAGGCTTCCATGTCGTCGAACATGCCGAGCACGGAGAGCGCCGCTTCCGCCTGCGGAGTGACATTGCCGCCGAGCAGTTGGGCGATCATCGCGTTCAGCCCCTCGAAATCGAGGTAGAAGGTCGAGGACTGACCTTTGAAAATCTTATCCATCGACTCCATCGACGCGATTTCGCCGCCGTCGAGCGCCATCTTCACGACCGCGTCGGTCGTGCAGTAGAGCACGTCGCCCTTCACGCCGAACAGGATCGTCACGCCGCCCATGTTCAACGTGTATTCACCCTCGGCGGTCTGCTGAACCGGCATGCCGGCCATGTTGGTGACGATCGTCTGCAGCACGGCAGGATCTTTCACCTGCGCCAGCATCGACGCCACGGGATATTTGCCGTCGATGCCCATTCCTGAGAAGGAAAGCAGGAAGTCGCCGTCGAAGGGTTCCATCACCTGCTTGACCATCGGATTTGCCATCAGCATGCCGTAACCGGGCATCGCCGAGAGCATCGAATAGAGCTTTTCGCCGTTGAGTCCCAGCGACATCGCGCCGATCGAAGCGGCCGGCACATAGCGCAGCAGCGCTCCGGTCTGGGGCTTGACATAGGCGTAGAAATCCATCATCTTGGCTTCGCTCTCCTTGTCCTTGTACGACACGGCGGCCTCCGTAACGATCCGGCCCTTCTCGAAATTGACCGAACCGACCATCGTCGTCCCCTTCAGCGCATCCATCATGGGCATCGAGCTGAGCATCGGATTGTTCATCATGGGGAGTATCTCACCGTACGAAAGCACCATGTTGATGTCGTTCTTCCGGGCGAGCTGCTCCGCAACGGCCTTGTCGCCCATCAGGCTCTCGCCGCTCTGCTGGGCGAACAGCTTGCGCACGTCGCCGGCCAGATCGTCAACGCCGTTCTGCACGAAATAGACCATGAACGCGATGTCGTTGTAGGCGCACAAAACGCCGGCATCGCCCTCTTTACCCAGATCGACGACCGAAACGCCGCCCTTGGTTTCGGGCGCGACACCGCTCTTTTCGTTGATCCGCGCAAGCAGAGCGTCGAATTTGGCCTTGTCGCCGATCGGCAGCAGCAGACCGCCCCGCATAACGGGAGCATCGACAGTGCCTTCCATCGCCGCAAAGAAGAAGAAATCCTTTTTCACGTCGATACCCGATTCGCCCGGATTCTTCAGCAAGGCGAGCAGGTACTCCTTCTCCTCGGCGGAGAGGTTCTGGTCTTTATCCAGTTCGGCCTTGATCCGGACATAAAGCGGATGCTGGTCCAAATCGCCGGCTTCGCACTTCTGCATCAGCGATGCGGGATTGACCGACACGGTCATAAACGAGTCTGCGGGCAGGATGCTGCGGTAATCCGCGCCGCTGCCGCAGGAAACAATCAGCATGGACGCCGCCGCAAGGCAGACCAGCTTCAAAGGTCGTAAGAAATTCTTCATATGCTTCAAATTTAAAATGAATCCGATTAAGGAACAAAACTATAAAAAATCGGCAAACCGCACGCTGTTTCAGGCAAATAAATTCGCATTCGGCGCCAAAATATTCCGCATGCGCTCCGAACGGCTCGTTTTCCGGGAATAAATTGCTATTTTTGCATGGAATAGATTACCGCACAAGCCATGACCCCGACCTCGCTTTTCACACTGACAACCTGCTGCCTGACAGCCATCCTCGCCATCGTCCTGCTGCTCTGGCACCGGGAATCCCGCCGTCTCGGCGCGTCGAACGCCGACGCCGAAGCGCGCGAACGCGCCGCCGCCCGTCTTTCGGCCGCCGAAGCCCGGCTGGCCGCAGCCGAGCAGGCCGTGTCGGCCGAAAGGGAGCTTCGCCAGCGGTACGAAGCGCAGGCACAAGCACTGACCGAACAGCGGACCCGCACCGAAGCGGAGTTGGCGGCGCTCCGGGCCTCGTCCGAGACTGAACTCGCGTCGCTGCGGGCGAAAAACGCCGAGGAGCGTGCGGCCGAGAAGGCCGAGCGCGAAAAGCTGGAGGAGACCTTCCGGGCGCAGTTCAAAAACCTCGCGACCGAAATTTTGGGCGAACACTCGGTGCGCTTCCGCCAAACCAGTCAGGAGCAGATCGACAGTCTGCTGAAACCCTTCCGCGACAACATCACCGACTTCCGCAAGCGGGTCGAAGAGATCTACACCACGCAGACCTCGCAGCGGGGCGAGCTGAAAGCCGAGCTGAAAAACCTCATGGAGCTGAACCGCCGCATCACGGCCGAGACGACCAACCTCACCAACGCGCTGAAAGGCAACTCGAAGGTGCAGGGAGACTGGGGCGAGATGCTGCTCGAAACCATCCTCGACAGCTCGGCCCTCATCAAAGGCATACATTACCAGACCCAATACAACATCAAGGACGAGGAGGGCCGCAACCTGCGCCCCGACGTAGTGCTGCACCTGCCCGAAAAGAAGGACATCGTCATCGACTCGAAGGTTTCGCTCACGGCGTTCGTCGGCTACACCTCGGCCGAAAGCGAGGAGGAGCGCCGCCGTCACCTCGCGGCGCACGTGGCCTCGGTGCGCCAGCACGTCGCCGAGCTGGGCCGCAAGGAGTACCAGCGGCGGCTCAACTCGCCCGACTTCGTCATCATGTTCATACCCAACGAACCGGCATTCCTCGCCGCCCTGCAGAACGATCCGGCGATCTGGGCGGACGCCTACGACCGGAAAGTCATCGTCTCCTCGCCGACGAACCTCTTCGCCCTGCTCAAGCTGGTGGCCGACCTCTGGAAATACAACGATCAGGACAAGAACACCAAGGAGATCGCCGCCTGCGGACTGAAACTCTACGAACAGCTGGTAGCCTTCACCTCTTCACTCGAAGGGGTCGGCACCGCGCTCGACAAGGCCCGCGACGCATACGAAGACGCCCACAAGCGGCTTTGCACGGGCAACGACAACATCGTCCGCGTCGGGGAACGGCTGCGCAAAACGGCGAGCCTGCAAACCAAGAAACGCCATTCGGCCCGCACGCTCGAAATCGCCGGAGCCGACGAAGACCCGGCGGCCCTCTCCGCAACGGAATCCGCGGCGGAAACTGCTGCAAAATCCGCGGCGGAAACTGCTGCAAAATCCGCGGTGAAAGCCGCTGCGACCGATACGACGGCGCAATAGCCCTCCGGCAAAACTTGCTTTCCGAAACCAATAATTTTCGTTTTGAAAGAAAAATATTTGCGGATTCGTTCCGAATTGCGTATCTTTACCCGGTAACCAAGCTAACCAAATAAAGATGAAACGATTTCTTGCCCTTTTGACAGCGCTCGCCTGCACGCTGTCGCCTGCAATCGCAGACAACCCGAAGGCCGACGCCAAAGCCGTCGTAACTTCGGGAAACGCCCGGTTTACGGTGCTCACACCGCAGTTGATCCGTATGGAGTGGAGTGCCGACGGACAATTCGAAGACCGTGCGACGCTGACGTTCGTCAATCGCGAGACTCCGGTTCCCGAATTCAAGGTCCGCGAAAGCAGATCGAAACTCACGATCACGACCCCGGCGCTGACGCTTACGTATCTTAAGAACGGCAAGTTCAGCGACAAAAACCTGAAAGCCGTATTCACGCTCAACGGCAGGGAGGTGGTCTGGACTCCCGGCATGGAAAATCCGCAGAACCTGCTGGGCACGACCCGCACGCTCGACGGCGCCGACGGTTCGAAACTCAAGGAGCCGATGGAGCAGGGCATCCTCTCCCGCGCGGGCTGGTCCCTGATCGACGATTCGCAGCGTCATGTGCTGACGCCCGACGGTTCCGAATGGGAAGAGTGGATCGAAGCGCGTCCCGAAGGCGACCGTCAGGACCTCTACCTCTTCGCCTACGGACACGACTACAAACAGGCGCTGGCCGACTACGCGCTCGTCGCCGGCCGCGCGCCGATGCCTCCGAAATATACGCTGGGCTACTGGTGGAGCCGCTACTGGCAGTATTCGGACAACGAATTCGTCGATCTGGTGAACAAACTCAAGTCGATGGACGTGCCGATCGACGTGCTGATCGTCGATATGGACTGGCACGAGACATGGGGCCTGCGCAAGAGCAATTCGCCGAAGGACGAATACGGTCAGCGCATCGGCTGGACGGGCTACACGTGGCAGAAGGAGCTGTTCCCCTCGCCCGCGAACTTCCTCAAGTGGACCGAGAACGAAGAGCTGAAGGTGGCGCTCAACCTCCATCCCGCTTCAGGTATCCAACCTTACGAAGCTGTATACGATGACTTTACCAAGGAATACGGATGGTCTGAGAAGGGCAAGAGCGTACCGTTCAAAATCGACGAACGGAAATGGGCCGACGCCTATTTCAAAACCGTACTCGAACCGATGGAACGCAACGGCGTGGACTTCTGGTGGCTCGACTGGCAGCAGTGGAAAGAGTCGAAATACACCCCCGGACTGAGCAACACCTTCTGGCTCAACCACACCTTCTTCAACCATGCGGAGCGTCAGAACCCCGGACTGCGCCCCTTCATCTACCACCGCTGGGGCGGGCTGGGCAGCCACCGCTATCCGCTGGCATTTTCGGGCGACACCTACGCCACATGGCCCATGCTCGCCTACCTGCCCTACTTCACGGCTACGGCTTCGAACGTCAACTACGGCTGGTGGGGCCACGACATCGGCGGCCACATGTTCCACAAGACGCAGAAGGCGACCGACCCGGAACTTTACACGCGCTGGCTGCAATACGGCGTGTTCACTCCGATCTTCAAAACCCATTCGACCAAAGACCCGCGCATCGAACGCTGCATCTGGTGCTTCCCCGACCATATGTTCCTCATGCGCGACGCCATCCGCCTGCGCTACACGCTGGCACCCTATATTTATAATGCGGCCCGCGAGAATTACGACACGGGCGTCGGCATGTGCCGCCCGATGTACTACGACTATCCCGAATCGGACAAGGCGTACGAGACGCCCGAACAGTTCATGTTCGGCAACGACATCCTCGCCACGACCATCACCCAGCCGGTGGACAGCATAACGGGTCTGGCTCCCCGCACGATCTGGTTCCCCGAAGGGGCGTGGTTCGACTGCGCGACCGGCTCGATGTACGAAGGCGGCCGCACCGAAGAGTTGCACTACACGCTGGCGGAGAATCCCCATTACGCCAAGGCAGGTTCGATCATTCCGATGAACCCGGCTACGGTGAAGAACCTCCAGCAGCCGTGCGATACGCTGGTGCTGACCTTCATTCCGGGCGGCGACGGGCAGCTGCGCCACTACGAGGACGACGGCATGAGCCAGCAGTACAAGACGAACTACGCCGTGACGACGGTCACCAAAAAACAGGAGGGCAACACGGTGCGCGTACGCATTTCGCCCCGCGAGGGTTCGTTTGCGGGCGCGTCCGACAGCCGCAGCTACGAACTGCGCTTCCCGGCCGTCTTCCCGCCCAAGTCTGTAAAGGTCAACGGCAAAGAACTGGCCTACTCGCGCTTTCCGAAGGCCGGGGAGTGGACCTACGACGGCTACACGCTCGCACCGGTGATCTACACGGGCACGACGGCCTGCGACGCTCCGGTGGAGATCGAACTCGCGTTCGACGACTATGCGACGGCGCATCAGGCCGACCTGTACGGCATGAGCGGCGTCTTCAAACGCTGTCTCGACCTGACCGTCGAATTCAAGACCGAGCAGGGCGCCCACAGCGAACCCTACCTGATGCTGCCCGAAGAGTACCTGCGCGTTTCGCAGTGCCCCAACTTCATCCTCGAAGAGCCGTTCCGCATCGCCGAATTCATCGGAGCCTATGCGAAGAACAAGGCCGCACTGTTCGAAAAGACCGATTCCATGACCATTATCGGCGACAACTTCAAGCAACGCCTGAAGGCCGTGATCGGCAGCGTGAAATAACCGGACGACATACCGCAACAAAAATCCCCGCGAAGCAAGTTCGCGGGGATTTGTTTTACGAAGTATTACATGCTCCGGACTCATCCCGTGGTCCGAATTAATCCCGGATTATTTTTTCAGGCTTTGTCGCTCCGACCCGGCTTCCAGCTCTTGCGCATCCGGCATTCGATGCCCGGCGTCGCGCCGTGCGCCATCGTCTCGACAAGATCGTCCCACGCCTCCGCTACCCAGCCGACCCGCTCACGGCAGTGTTTCAGCACCTCGACGGCCCAGATCCGCACCGCGACCTTCGTGCCGGGATCGACGGCCCACTGCGCCGCCGTCTCGGCGATCCGCTCCAGCGAAGAGGAATCGGGCGTATAACGTCCCAGCAGGTCGGCCATGATCTTTGCGAAATGGCGCTGCGCGCTCCGGTCCGTACAAGCGGGGAAGTCCCTGTCGCAGAACGCTCCGGCGAAGGGCATGAACGCATCGGGAGCGGCGAAATAGATCTTTTCGAGCACATAGGCGCTGCGGAAGGCCACTTTGTGTCTCGCAGGCTTCGGCAGGTTAGCATACGGCGAGGTCGCCACCCGATAAAGCAGCTCCACCGCCCCCGCATCGCGCACCCGCCGGGCCACCGTGTCTGCGAAGTCCGAATAGAACCGCTCCGAAAGACTCTTTACCAGTTCCGCTTCGGTCATATGTCGGCAACGGAACTAAAACAGACTTTTCTTCGAGGTCGTGACGACGAAATCCTTCAGGTAGAAAGGTTCGAAGTAAGCGATATCCTCCGTACGGCCTTCGTCGAGCGCCTGCTGGGCCAGCCGCGCAAGACCGCGGGCCGAAGGGGCCACCTCGACGAACTCGGCGCCGGCAAGCACGTCGGCGCATTTGCGGGCGCCGCTGCCGAAAATCACGAACGGACGGCCCTGCTCTCGGAATTCCCGGAAGCTGCCGGCATCGATCACCTCGGCCGTGACCTCGTTCTGCGGACGGCCCTCCGCATCGAAGACCTGCGCATAAACCTCCATGCGGCGGGCATCGACCATCGGGCAGAGCAGCGCACGGTCCCAGTCGGAAACAGAAAGAATACCCGCTTCGTAATCTTCGCGGGCAACCTCCGTCAGCGCGTCGAGCGATCCCACGGCGATCAGCGGCTTCTGCAATCCGTAACACAATCCCTTGGCGAACGACACGCCGATGCGCAGTCCCGTATAGGAGCCGGGACCTTTGCCGACCGCCACGGCGTCCAGCTCGTCGGGCGCAATGCCCGTTTCGCGCAGAAGCTCATCGACGAACACGCCGACCTTGCGGGCATGGTCGCGCCCCTCGTCGCTCTCGCGCAGCGAAAGCAGCTCCCCGTCTTTCGCAATACCGACCGAACAGATGTCCGTGCCGGTCTCGATACAAAGAATAAGACTCATATGATTTTGTAATTTACCTCACCAACTTCCGTTCCCGCCGGCGCATGCGCCGCCCCGTCAAATCACCCCCAGATGCGCCAGCGCCTTTGCGATACCGTCGTCATCGACCGAAGCGGTCACGTAGTCGGCGGCGTTCAGCGCCTCGTCGCAGGCGTTGCCCATCGCCACGCCTACCCCTGCGGCACGCAGCATCGCCACGTCGTTGCCGCCGTCGCCGAAAGCCGCGACCTCGGCCGCCGAGAAGCCGTAACTGCGCATAAACTCCTCCATTCCGGTCGCCTTGTCGATGCCGGCGACATTGACATCGGCGAAAATCGGGCACCAGCGGCTCGCTGCGAGCGTCGGCAGCTCGGCCATAACCCGCCGCTGGGTCTCCGCGTCGAAGTAGAAACAGAGCTGACAGCATTCGACCCGGCCGAAAAGCTCGCGCAGGTCGGTCTGTTCGGGCACCGGATGCGCCACCATATGCGCGACCCGCTCGACGTCGGGCGTCACGCGATTGACGAAAACGCCCTCCTCCAGTTCCAGCCCCATTGCAAAGCCCTGCTCCTCGGAGAGCGCCAAAGCGCGTTCGAAATCAGCCCGCGGAATCGGATGCAGGCTGACGACACGCCCGTCGTTGGCTACACAACGGGCGCCGTTGAGCGACACCACGCCGTCGTAAAGAATTCCTTCGAGCGGTCCGAGATCGTTCGCGGCGCGCCCCGTGGCGATAAAGAGCCGTACGCCGCGCTCATGCGCCTGCGCCAGCGCCCGAAGCGCCGAAGCGGGAATTTCATGCGTACTGAAACTGATCAGCGTCCCGTCCACATCCAGAAAAATCGCCCGTATCATCGTCTGTAGTTTTTCATCGCCTTGTCGATCTCCCGTTTGGCGTCGTTTTCCTTCAGGTATTCGCGTTTGTCGTAGGTTTTGCGGCCGCGGGCAAGCCCGATGACGACCTTCACCAGCCCGCGCTCGTTGAGAAACATGCGCAGGCCCACGATCGTAAGGCCCTTGTCCTGTCCGGCGCGCTGGAGTTTGTCCAGCTCGCGGCGGTTGAGCAGCAGCTTGCGGTCGCGGCGCGGCGTGTGGTTGTTGCAGGTCCCCCACGCGTACTCGGCGATATTGACGCCGCGGATCCAAAGCTCGCCGCGGTCGAAATAGCAGAACGAATCGGTCAGCGAAGCCCGGCCCGCACGGATCGACTTGATCTCGGTGCCGACCAATACGACGCCCGCAACGTACTCTTCCAGAATCTCATAGTCGAACGTCGCGCGCTTGTTGCGGATATTTATATTTTTCTGTTCACTCATATACTCGGAAACGGCACAATAATTGCCCATTTATTCGCAGGGGTGGGAATCGGTCAAGGTAACTAATTCTTTTATCTTTGATATGTTTTACACATCTTTCTGTTTATTTTCTGTTTGCACACGGTATGCGTAGTGATACGTGTACGACCCGATACCCGCCCCTTTTTTCGTTAAAAATTCAAAACACCACATATATTATTCCGGCGGCTACAAGATCAGCCGCTGCAATTTCCTTGCAATGGTCACCTTCACCTTGTTGAAGCCGGCCAGCCGCTGGATCACCTCGTTCTGCTGCTCCTCGGTCAGGCTCTCGTCGGCAAGTTTGGCCTGCCACTCCTTGATATAACCCTCGATCACCTTCGACTTGTAGAGCGTCACGGCCTTCGGCACACCCACGGCCAGCATCTCGGCATCGGTGTCGATATGAATCTCCTTGCGCCGCCACAACTCGCTGGGAACATAATTGTCGTCCGACGTAAGGATGTCCACCGACACGTTGCACACCTCCGGATCGGGGTGGTTCAGAAAAAAGTGCGCCGGCACCTCCGCTCCGGTGCCGAGCAGCTTCCACTGCTCCCGGTAGGTCGCCAGAATCTTGTCATACAGCGGATTGCTGAACGACAGTCCGTCGCTGTCAAGTTCCATGAAGATCACCTCGGCGACGTTGCACGCCACCATCGTACGCCCCTCCTTGAAGTCGAACGAGCAGTGGCCGTACTTCAGCAGGTATTTCACCAGTTCGCGTTCGAGCGCCTCGACGCTGCTGCCGGCCTGCACCTGCTTCACAAACTCGACCTCCGGCTCCCGCACTTCGGCACGCCGCTGGGCCGTCTGACGGCGGACGAATTCGTCCGTCTCGCGGTCCCCCGTGGTGGACATGCGCTTGCGGGCCACCTCCGAGATGAGGATGTTCTCGTCGATGTCCATGATGCGGGCGCACTCCTTGATATAGACCGACCGCTGGATCGGATCGGGAATCTGCGCGATCGACTGCACCATGTCGCCGATAAGGGCCGCCTTCTTGATCGGGTCGCCCTCGGCGTCCTGCAACAGCAGTCTGGCCTTGAAAGCAAGGAAATCCTGCTCGTTGGCGCGGATATACTCCTGCAGCTCGGCGGCCGTATGCGTCCGGGCGAAGGAGTCGGGGTCTTCAGGTTCGGGCAGCAGCACCACGCGCACGTTCATGCCCTCCTTGAGGATCATGTCGATACCGCGCAGCGAAGCGTGGATACCCGCCGAGTCGCCGTCGTAAATGACGGTGATATTCTTCGTAAAGCGGTTCAGCAGGCGTATCTGCTCGGTCGTAAGCGAAGTGCCGGAAGAGGCGACGACGTTTTCGACACCGGCCTGATGCATCGAAATCACGTCGGTATATCCTTCGACCATAATGGCGAAGTCGAGCTGCTGGATCGCCTTTTTGGCGAAATAAAGTCCGTAAAGCTCCCGCTTTTTGCTGTAAATCTCGCTTTCGGGGGAATTCTGGTACTTGGCGACCGTCTTGTCGGTACGCAGCGTACGGCCGCCGAAAGCGACGATGCGGCCCGAAATATTGTGGACCGGGAAGATCACGCGGTCGCGGAAACGGTCGTAGAGCGATCCGTCGCTCTCGCGCTGGAGCGAAAGTCCCGTCGCAACCAGAAACTCCTTCTTATACCCCGCCGCCAGTGCGTCTTTCGACATCCGGTCGCCTTTGGCCGGACAGAAACCGAGACCGAACTTCTTGATCGTGGCGTCGGTCATGCCGCGCTTCTGGCGGAAATAGGTCATGCCCGCGCTCATGCCTTCGGTCTCGTGGTGGAGGTAATCGGCGAAGTAGTCGGCCGCCCAGCCGTTGAGCGCGAACATGCTTTCGCGGTCGTCGTTGCGGCGCACCTCCTCGTCGGTCATCTCCTTCTCCTTGACCTCGATGCCGTAGCGCTTGGCCACCATCTTCAGGGCTTCGGGATAGGTGATGTTCTCGTGCTCCATCAGGAAAGTGACGGCGTTGCCGCCCTTGCCGCAGCCGAAGCACTTGTAGACGCCCTTCGAGGGCGAGACGACGAACGAAGGGGTCTTCTCGTTATGGAACGGACAGCAGGCCTGATAGTTCACGCCCTTGCGTTTGAGCGTGACGTATTCGCCGATAATATCCACGATATTGGCGGCGGCGTAAATGCGGTCTACTGTTTCCCTGTCAATCATACCTGCAAAGATAGGAATAATTCGGGAAAAGGAGCGGAAGAGCGGGCCCCTCGGCGCAAAATTCCCGCAAAAAGGCGACGGCGCCGCACCCGGCCCGAATACGGGTATTTTAAACGAGTATTCGCTCCGGCCGCAATTTATTTCGGATTTTATCGTTATTTTTGTCCTATGGATTTCAAACTCGTATCGGATTACGCCCCGATGGGCGACCAGCCGGAAGCGATCGAACAGCTCGTCGGCTCGATCCGCCACGGCTCCAAACATAACACCCTGCTGGGCGTCACCGGTTCGGGAAAGACCTTCACCGTGGCCAACGTCGTCGCGCAGCTGAACCGGCCGACGCTGGTCCTGAGCCACAACAAGACCCTAGCAGCGCAGCTTTACGGCGAATTCAGGAACTTCTTTCCCGAAAACGCCGTGGAGTATTTCGTCTCCTACTACGATTACTACCAGCCGGAGGCCTACCTGCCTTCGACGGACACCTATATCGAAAAAGACCTTTCGATCAATGCCGAGATCGAGAAACTGCGTCTGCGCACCGTCGCCACGCTGTTGTCGGGGCGCCGCGACGTGATCGTCGTGTCGAGCGTGTCGTGTCTCTACGGCGCGGGCAATCCCGCGGATTTCCACGCCACGGCGATCGACATCAAGGTCGGACAGATCGTCAGCTACAAGCACTTCCTCTACAAGCTGGTAGAAGCGCTCTACACCCGCACCGAGCGGGAGCTGGAGCCTGCGACATTCCGCGTGAACGGCGACACGGTGGACATCATGGCGGCGTTCGGCGAGTTCGGCAGCCAGTGTTTCCGCGTGATGTTCTACGACAACGAGATCGAAGCCATCCAGACCATCGACCCCGTGACGGGACAACGCATCCATTCGCTCGACAACCTGACGCTCTACCCCACGAGTCTCTTCGTAACCACGAAGGAGCGCATCAACGGCGCCGTACAGCAGATATACCTCGACCTCGGCCGGCAGATCGAATTCTTCGAGCGGGCCGGGCGGCCGATGGAGGCCCAGCGCATCAAACAGCGCGTGGAATACGACATCGAAATGATCAAGGAGCTGGGCTACTGCCCCGGCATCGAGAATTACTCGCGCTACTTCGACGGCCGCAGCGAGGGTACGCGTCCGTTCTGCCTGATCGACTACTTCCCGAAAGACTACCTGCTGGTCGTGGACGAGAGCCACGTGACCATCCCGCAGGTACACGCCATGTTCGGCGGCGACCGCGCGCGCAAGGAGAACCTCGTGGAGTACGGGTTCCGGCTCCCGGCGGCCAAGGACAACCGTCCGGTGACCTTCGCCGAGTTCGAACAGCTGCAGGGCACGTCGATCTACGTCAGCGCGACGCCCGCGGATTACGAGCTGATGAAGAGCGAAGGCGTGATCGTCGAGCAGCTGATCCGCCCCACGGGGCTGGTCGATCCGCCGCTCGAAGTGCGCGTAACGATAAACCAGATCGACGACCTGCTGGAAGAGATCGACAAGCGGGTGAAGAACGACGACAAAGTGCTCGTGACGACCATCACCAAGCGGATGGCCGAGGAGCTGTCCAAATATTTCGACCGCGTGGGGGTGCGCAACCGCTACATCCACTCGGACGTGGATACGCTGGAGCGCATACAGATTCTGGAGGACCTGCGGGCCGGCATGTTCGACGTGCTGGTGGGCGTGAACCTGCTGCGCGAAGGTCTGGACCTGCCCGAAGTGGCATTGGTGGCGATCCTCGACGCCGACAAGGAGGGATTCCTGCGCAACGTGCGTTCGCTCACGCAGATCGCGGGACGTGCGGCGCGTCATTCGCAGGGCAACGTGATCCTCTATGCCGACACCTGCACCGATTCGATGCGCTACGCCATCGAGCAGAGCAACCGCCGCCGCGAGAAGCAGGTGCGCTACAACATGGAGCACGGCATGCTGCCGCGCCGCGCACAGCGAAGCGGTTCGGGACAGAGCACGCTGCTGAGCACGCGGACCGACGTACCGGAAATCGCGGCGGTCTACCCCATCGCCGAGGATCATTACATGGCTGCGGCGGACGTGCAGAAAACTTATGCCGCGAGCGAAAACCTCGATGCGCTGATCGTCAAGGCGCGCGAAGACATGGAGCGTGCGGCCAAGTCGCTCGACTTCCTCGCCGCGGCGAAATTCCGCGACCGGATGTACGAACTGCAAAAACTCAGGGAAGAGACCGGAAACGGGAGCTCCCGCAAAACAGCACGGCACGAAACGCTGTAAAATCACCATTCTCAAAACGACGATCCACGAGGACCTCGCCCGCCAATATGCCGGGGCGGGGTTCACGAAGTGTCCCATGATGCACGAAGGGCAGGTATTTTACGCCGATTACGCAAAGCCCGCAGGATTTTGCGACGAAGCGTGGAAAGCCGTATACCAATACGTGTTCGCCCTCTCCCACGGGACCGGGCAGGTTATAATAGAGTAAGGATCGGGGGGGGGTCAGACCTCCGCATGGCGGAAGGTGAAGTATTTGGCGGCCAGATAGCTGTAGATCATCGTGACGAAAGTCGCCAGCATCTGCGACGGCGTGGCCCACAATCCGCAGAACTCCACGAAAAATTTCAACCCGGCATAATTCACGACCACCGAGCCGCCGATCGACAGCAGGTAACGGAACAACTGCGTCCCGGTCGGCAGCGGCGAGTGACGGAATGTCACATAGCGGTTCAGCCAGAACCCGGTGAAGAACGTGAAGGGAAAGATCAGCAGCATCGTCGCGACATACGCAGAGACAACCACGAAACCGAGGTCCAGCTGCTCCTTGTCGAGGACGAAATTATAAACCAGAAAGTAGCACACCCAGCTGAACACCACGTTCGCACCGCCGCAGACGATATAACGGAACGTCTGCCGCGGCAGGATCGCCGCGACGGGCTTGCGGTAGAACCAGTCGATCAAACGGATTATCAGCTCGGAAATGCGCATCAACGGGCGGTATAGGTCCAAAGGCCCGGAAACCGGTCGCTGTAATTGCGGACGAAGAGCGCACATGCCTCCATATCGGCCGATTCGAACGGCGAAACCATGAATTTCGTCCCGAAACGGTAGATTCCGCAGCGCACCGAAGGATCCTTTTCCGCCGCCGCATCGACGGCGCGCGCCGCATTCTCCGGCGTGCTGAACACTCCCAGCACGACATAACGGCGGCCCGAAACAAGCGATGCGGGCGCATCGGCCGTCCCTGCGGAACGGGTTTCAGGGCGTTTCGCCGGGGCAATATCCTTCTGCCCGGCAGGAGCGTTCCCCTGACCGCCGACCGACGAGGCGGCAGTACCGGCATTCGCACCGGACGCAGCGGGTTCCGATCGCGTTTCGGCGTTCGTCCCCGATGCAGTGTCAGCCGTCGTGCCCGCGGCCTTTGCGGCGTCCGCACCGGGCGCAGATGCCGCCGATCCGGTTGTCGCACCGGAATCCGCAGCAGCCGGAATCGCGGCCGGACTGTCGGCCGTCGCCGCGCCAGCGGTTGCCTCCGGTCCCGGAATACCGGTTGTCTGCGCGATCTCCTCCGGGCCTTCGTCATAGAGCTTCAGGAACTCATACCCCCCGAAACCGAGGGCGACCAGAATCGCCGCAATGCCGATCCACAAGGCCCAGTCGAACTTGCGGGCGGGTTTTATCCGCACCGGCTCACGCCCCTGCGGATTGAGTCGCCTGTCGAACGCCGCATCGGGCGTAAAATGTTTGAGTTTGAGCACGCCGACGCCCTCGATCGTCAGCACGCCGTTTTCGAGCGTGCGGGCCAGCCAGCGGTCGTATACATCCTGCGCTTCGGCGGCGTCGCACTGCACGGCGCCGGAGATTTCAGCGACCAGCGACACGCCCCGCTCCTGCGAGGTAAACGACACGGCCCGGCTCGGCGGCACCACGCTCCGCCGCGAAATGCGCCGCGCGCCGCGGCGTTCCGTATAGAGCGATCCCACCCCCGGCAGGAACACCTCTCCGCCCCCGGCGAGCAGGTCGCCTACGAGACGGTTGATCTCGTTTACCATCGGATAATTACTCATTTTCTCTTCTTTTTGGCAGTTGCAGCCGGGGATTTCGGCACAACCGGAACCACCTCCGGCTGCGTCGCACCCCGGTAAATCATATAGATACCCAGCAGAATGAACGGAATGCTCAGCCACTGTCCCATGTCGAGCAGCCATCCCCGTTCGAACGCCTCCTGCTCGGTCTTGATGAACTCGATGAAGAAGCGCGTCAGGAAGATGCCGATCAGTCCGATGCCGAACAAAATGCCCGGACGGCGGCGGGCCATGTCTTTCGCATAATAGAGCCAGCAGAGCAGACCGAACGTCGCCAGATAGCAGAGCGCTTCGTAAATCTGGGTCGGATGCACCGCCGCCGGGGCGAACTCGTTCACCCATTTGGCCGAGCGGACGAACTCGAAACCCCACGGCAGGGTCGTCGCCATGCCGAAAATCTCCGAATTGAAAAGATTGCCCAGACGCACGACTGCGCCGCCGATACCCACCGCGATCATAATGCGGTCCAGCGACCAGACGTAAGGCAGCTTGTTCTTGCGCGAGAAGAGCCAGAGACCGATCAGCAGGCCGATGGCGGCGCCGTGGCTGGCCATGCCGCCGTCGCGGAAGCCCGTGATGATGGTCCACGGCTTGCTCAGGTACTCCATCGGATCGTAGAACAGGCAGTGCCCCAGACGTGCGCCGATGATCGTCGCCAGCGTACCATATATAAATATAGACTCGGAGACTTTCGACGGAAGTCCCTCGCGTTTGCAGAAATTGTCGAAAAATTTGGCGCCGATCAGGATTGCCAGCGCCCACATCAAGCCGTAATAACGGATGTCGAGCGATCCGATGGAAAAGAACACCGGATTGAAATCCCAGACGATGCTTAGCGGTTGTATCATATTACTTGGAATGGGTTCTATGGATTTCTGCCGTTATTTGATGTCCTGCAGATTTACTTTCTTGAGCGTGAACGAGAAGGTGCTTCCCACGCCCAGTTCGCTGCGGCCGGTGATGCGCTCGCCGTGCGCCTCGATGATATGTTTCACGATGGCCAGACCGAGTCCCGTGCCGCCCTGCTCGCGCGAGCGGCCCTTGTCCGTGCGGTAGAAACGTTCGAAAACGCGCGGCAGGTCCTCCTTGCCGATGCCCGAACCGTTGTCCTCGACTTCGATCAGGATTTTGTCGAGCATGTCGCGGAAATGGACGCGCGTCTGCCCGCCCTCCTTGCCGTAACGGATCGAATTGATGATCAGGTTTACCATCACCTGACCGATATAGTGTTTGTCGGCAAGCACCCAGAAAGGCGACGGCAGGTTTTCGGCCCCTTTGACCGAAATCTTGATCCCCTTTTTGTCGGCCTCCATCTCGGCCTGCTCGGCAATCTCCTTGGTCAGCGCAACGATGTCGAACCGCTCCATGTTCAGGCGGTTCATGTTGCTTTCGAGTTTGGAGATCGTATCGAGGTCGTTCACAATGTTGATCAGGCGGTCGATGCTCTTTTCGGCCCGTTCGAGGTATTTGCGGTTGATCAGCTCGTCCTCCAGTCCGCCGTCCAGCAGCGTCGAGATATATCCCTGAATATTGAAGATCGGGGTTTTCAGCTCGTGCGCCACATTGCCGAGGTACTGTTTGCGGAACTGCTCGGTCTCCTTCAGGCGGGCGATCTCCTTGTCGTTGGTATCGGCCCACGCCGTAAGCTCCTCGCCGATATTCTCGACGTGCTTGTCCTTCAGTTCGGAGAAGATCTCATTGGTGTGCACGTCGCGCGAAAGGACGATCGAATAGATCGGCTTGAGCTTGTAGGCCACGTACTTGCGGATGATGAACAACGCCACGAGAGCCATGACGACGAAAACGCCGGCGACGGCGCAGAGCGTCATCCACCAGACCACATCGAGCAGGATCATCGTCACGGCGACGATGACCGCTGCGAGGAGTGCGACCAGAAGCGACGCCCCCTCCTTTGTTTTAATGTACACCATAGCTACTTCGTATATTGTTGCATGAGACGGGCGATGTATTTGCCCACGATATCGAATTCGAGGTTTACGACCGAGCCGACTTCGATGCGGCAGAAGTTCGTATGCTCGAACGTATAGGGAATGATCGCCACGCGGAAGCTGGATTCCTTCGAATCGCAGACCGTCAGGCTCACGCCGTTCACCGTCACCGAGCCTTTCTCCACGGTGCAGAGACCGCCGCCCTGCGGTTCGTACTCGAAGGTGAAGTACCAGCTGCCGTCGGCGTCTTCCTTGGCGGTGCAGACGGCCGTCTGATCGACGTGCCCCTGCACGATGTGGCCGTCGAGCAGCGCATCGGGTTTCATCGAGCGTTCGAGGTTCACCAGATCGCCCGTTTTCAGCAGGCCGAGGTTGCTTTTGTCGAGCGTCTCCTTCATCGCGGTAACGGTATAAGCGTCGTCGCGGATGTCCACAACTGTCAAACATACGCCGTTATGTGCTATGCTCTGATCGATTTTCAGCTCTTTGCAGAAGTCCGCGCGAAGCGTAAAATCCTTGTTCTGACGGTCGGTGCGGATCTCCACGACCTCCCCCATGCGTTCCACGATACCTGAAAACATACTTCTCAACTGTTAATTATCAACTTGCCTTTTACTTTGTAGACCGACTTTATGTCGCTGACATTCAGAATTATGTCGTCATAATTCTCTTTGTCTCCGGCCACCAGACGGAGTTTATCGTCCCCGTCGGAGAGCCGAACTATCCGCAAAGTTACAATTTTTCGGCTGACAATCACATATTCGCCCCCCGGAATAATCGCATCCGGGTCCACAGCTTTCAGCAGAACCACCGCACCGGGCGGCAGCGCGGGTCCCATGGCGCGTCCCATGTAGCACATCGCCAGATCGCACTGCCCGGCCTGCGGCACCATCAGGCTGCTCTCGGCTTCGAGGTGCGCGACATGGGCGACGGCCTGTTCGACATCCACATTATAAAAAGGTATCTGCACGCCGCGCAGCTTCTCGTCGGAGAACATCTGTCCTTCGCCCGTCAGCAGCCACAACTTGTCCACCTGAGGAAATTTAGAGACGATTCGGTCGGCGACATCGAGTGATATGCCGTTGTTGCCACGTTTGATCTGATAAAGGTTTTCCCCGCGGGCCAACCCGATATAACGCGCAAAATAGTTGGTCGACATGTTCGCCCACTTGATTACGGCCTCGATTCTTTGCCAATTATTCTGCTTTTCTCGCATTTTTTTAGCAATAATTAAAAAAAAATTTGCATCTTTGCACTCCCGGTCCCGTAGTTCAATGGATAGAATATAAGATTCCGGTTCTTACGATATGGGTTCGATTCCCGTCGGGACTACAAAGCACAAGTGCAGAGATTCAAGCACTTGTGTTTTTTTGTTCAACTCCAGTCACAATCTATTATTCAACAAAAATAATAACAAATTTCCATTAGACAATAGAAAATAGCACAATTAAGCTTTTTAATAACATATTCGGACACGACCGAAAAAAGTCCGCGCAACAGAAGATACGGACTTTTCCGGTCGTATTTCGTGCCTGAAAGGCACTGCAAAAGCCTGTTTCAGAGGGATTGTCAGAAGGAAAGACGCACGCCCAGCCGCAAGGTAAGCGACAGCGGCGAGTCGGTACGCGAGGTCCGCAGATCGGTTTCCGTGAAATAATAGGAGACTTCAGGCTCGAAATAAAGCCCGACAAGCCCGCCCAGATCGTACTGCGCGCCCGCGGCGCCCAGCACGGACCATTGCACGCCCGGCTCGTCCATCGCCCTCGAACCGAATTTCGCGGAGACGCACTTCTCGATCATACCGCCGGCGCCTGCATACAGCGAGAAGCGCCCCGTATCCAGAAACTGCCAGTTCATACGCAGCGGCACGCCGATAAAATGGAGTTTCTGACTGATGTCCTGCCGGCTGGACTTCATGCGGACATCGGCCCAGAGCAACGTGTAATTGACGCCGCTTTCGAGCGACAGACCGTGCGCGAATTCCTTGCGCACCGAGAGTCCGAAACTGAGCGGCTGGTGATGTTTGAAGGAATAATCGTCGTAATTGTATTTCAGCTGGGCCATCGTGCCGGCGCCGCCGCCTACCGGAGCGTCGGACATCATCATGCCGGGGCCGGGCCCCGCCGACACGGTTCCCCCGCCCGTCACGCTGCCTGCCGCAAAGAGCGACACGGAAGTCCGCCTGCGGGATTTCGGCTGCTCGAAGGCGATCTGGTCGCCGTAATAAGAAGTGGTGCTCGGATAGGTCCTCGCCGATGCAGCGTTTTCTTTTGGAGCCGTCCGTTCCTGCACGCCGGAAGTCTCTGCGGCGGCCTGTTTCTGCGCGATCGTTTCTTCCGACCGCAAAGTTGCGGCAGCTTCATTCTCCGGAACGGGTTGCGGCCGGGAGTCCGTCACATCAACCGCCACGACCGTCGGCGCAGCGTTCCGCGCAACGGCAGTCGCAGGATACGCCGCCCGCACCGCCTGCCGGGCTTGGGCCTCTCGGCCCGGAAGCGACTCGGCCCGCACCGCCTCCTGCGACGGCACGACGGCCCGAAGCGACTCTTCGAGCGTTCCGATCCCCCCGGCCGGATATGTCCGATTGTCCGCGGCGGAACTGCCGCCGTCTGTTGCCGATGCGATAACAAACCCTTTATCCCCCAAACTACGATTTTCATGCAGCAGCAGTTCCCCGCCTCCGACAAAAATCAGCACGGCAGCAGCAGCGGCAGCAATCCGCGGCCAATATCTGCGCAATACGGAAATCCGGGGCGCCGGAGTTTTCAGCTCCCGCTCCAGACGCGCCCATCCGTCGGCCGGGGGTGTTACCTCGGCGTCCCGGAGCGCGCTCCGCATTACATCTGTCCAGTCTTTATTTTGTTTCATAATCTAATGTGTCTCCATATACGCCGCAATCCTGCGGGCCAGCAGCGTCCGCGCCCGGAACAACTGCGACGAGGAACTTTTTTCGTTGATCCCCAGCATCTGCGCGATATCGCGGTGCGAATACCCCTCGATGCAGTAAAGGTTGAACACCGTACGGTAACCGTCGGGCAGCTCGCCCACGAACTCCATCAGCACGTCGCGCGGAATACGCGCCACCTCCGACGGATCGGGTTCGGGAACGTCGGGAAGCGCCCGGCCTTCGTCGAGCGTCCTGAAGTTGAGTTTATTCCGGTTCCGGAGCCATTCGAGCGCCACATTCACCGCTATACGCTCTATCCATGCGCGCAGCGAACCGGGTCCGCGGTAGGAGAATCGGTCGAAAGCCCCGTATATCTTCAGGAACGCATCGTGCATGAGGTCCTCGGCGGTAGCCCGGTCGCCCGAATAACGGAGACAGACGGCCAGCAAACGGGCTGCATAGCGGTCGTACAGCTCACGCCGGGCCGTATCTTCCCCCTCTCTGCACCCCTCGGCCAGTATCTGTTCCTCCATTTCCATATTTGCGTTCACTCTTATAAATGGTATAAAGACCAAAAGACTGCACGGGATCAAAAAAAATTTTAATCCGCATGCAGTATTATCCTCCAGAATACGTTTACTGACATGAAAGATAATACAAAAATAGTATAAAAATATGAAAAGATTCGGATTTATCACGCTTGCGGTCCTGACCGCAGTATTCTTCTCCTCCTGCAACGATTCGGACGGAGATTACGCGAGCAGCTGGGCATTCGCCTCGGCAGAGACGCTCAGCAACGACTACTACTTCGTGCTGGACGACGACAAAACCGTCTATCCGAGCGACAAATCGCGCGTAGCCGGCTACAAGCCCGAAGACGACCAGCGCGTCATCATCTTCTTCAACCTGCTGAAAACGGGAGTCGAAGGGTACGATTACAACATCGCGCTTTACGACGTGAGGAACATCTACACGGGAGAGACCAGAATCGTGACCACGCAGGAAGAGGTGGAGGAACTGCCCGACGCACAAACCAGCTATTTCGGCGGCAGCATGAACAGCAACTGGCTCAACGTGGGAATCGGCTTCAACGCTTCGGATCTCTCGAAGCATAAGTTCCTGCTCGTGCGCAACGACTTCACGCAGATCGACCCCGACAACAAGAAGGAGGGATACCTCAACCTCGAACTGCGCCACGACGCCGGCACCGACACCAGCGGAGTATACAGCTACGACGACCGCTACGTCTCGTTCAAGCTGGATCAGTTCAAGGAGGACCTCGAAGGCATGAACGGCATCATCCTGCGCATGAACACCCGTCAGAACGGCGTAATATATCTTCAGATCAACATGTCGAAGGAGAAGTAGCCACTCCCGAAACATGACCGCCCCGGCCCGCAGAATCTGCGGGCCGGATTTTTTTGTCTTGCCGCGGAAACCCCGCAACACCCCATCCTTTCAGGCCAAAACCGGGCCTTCCGGCGCGCCGCAAATAAATTTGTTTTTGGCCGCGGCATGTGCTATCTTTGCGTCATGTCTATCGTACGCAACACCGAGAGCGATCTCGAATTCGAAAACAAGATCCGCCCGCAGGAGTTGGAAACCTTCTCCGGGCAGGATAAAATCGTCGATAATCTCCGCATCTTCATCAAGGCGGCGCTCATGCGCGGCGACTCGCTCGACCACGTACTGCTGCACGGCCCTCCGGGACTGGGAAAAACGACCCTTGCCAACATCATCTCCAACGAGATGAACGCGCAGCTGCGCGTCACGTCGGGTCCCGTGCTGGACAAGCCGGGCGATCTGGCGGGACTGCTCACGAGCCTCAATCCGGGCGACGTGCTCTTCATCGACGAAATCCACCGGCTCAGTCCGATCGTCGAGGAGTACCTCTACTCGGCCATGGAGGATTACAAAATCGACATCGTACTCGACAAAGGACCTTCGGCGCGTTCGATCCAGATCGAGCTGGCGCCCTTCACGCTCATAGGCGCCACCACACGCAGCGGCCTGCTGACCTCGCCCCTGCGGGCGCGCTTCGGCATCCAGTGCCATCTGGAATATTACGACGCCCCGGTGCTGGCCGGCATCGTCAAACGCTCGGCGCGCATTCTGGACGTCTCGATCGACGACGACGCGGCGCACGAGGTGGCGCTCCGCTCGCGCGGCACGCCCCGAATCGCCAACGCGCTGCTGCGCCGGGTGCGCGACTTCGCCATGGTCAAGGGCGAAGGGCACATCGACCTCGAAATCACACAGATCGGACTCGCGGCGCTCAATATCGACTCGCGCGGACTCGATCAGATGGACAACAAGATCCTCGGAACGATCATCGAAAAGTTCGGCGGCGGTCCCGTAGGACTGAACACCATCGCCACGGCCGTCGGCGAAGACGCCGGAACGATCGAGGAGGTTTACGAGCCGTTCCTGATCAAGGAAGGCTTCCTCAAACGCACGCCCCGCGGCCGCGAAGCCACCGAGCTGGCGTACCGCCACATGGGATTCACTCCGCCCGGCGGAAGCGATACCCTGCTGTTCTGACCCGTCCGCCCGCCTAACCCTCAAAAATCCCATAGCATGCGCCATTTCTCCGCTTCACTGCAGGCCTTCGCCGCCGGAGCACTGTTTCTCACGACAGGCTGCGCCCCCTCGGTTTACACGAGCATTCAAAAGAGCTATCCGGCCCGCATCGAAGGTTCGACTGTGCTGGTTTACGACATGGCGGACTCGCTGCCGGAACCGGCCGAAGTCTTGGGCAGCGTCACGGTCAAGGACAGCGGATTTTCGGTCAACTGCAATTATGCGAAGGTCATGCAGCGGGCCAAGGACGAAACGAACAAAATCGGCGGCAACGGGCTTCATTTGTTCTGGCACAAGGAGCCGTCGGTGCTGGGCAGCTCGTGCCACCGCATCGCGGCCCATATGCTTCTCCTTCCCGACTCGGTCTACACGGCTTCCTATTTCGACAACGTAGCGGCCCAGAACGCCCGGCTGGCGGCATACGGTCTCATACCGGCAGACGGAACAGTTGCGCCGGGGAGGGAGACGCCCAAGGCGGCAAACAACAACACGCTGACATTCAATGCAGGATACGCCTTTATCACCAGTGACTTCTACCTTCCGGCAGGAGTCTCAGGCAATCCCAAGCAGGGACTCGACATCAACGCCGCCTATCAATGGACATCGCGTATCGGAATCGGTTTCGGACTGCGCTATTCGGGGTATTTCACATCGGTCATGAGCGAAGGGGCGAAATTAAAGGTCCGCCTGCACTACTTCGCCCCGGAATTCGTACTGCGGCAGGAGGCAGGCCGCAACCGCAGATGGGCCTTCCACGAGTCGGTCGGCTTGGGATACGCGCGTTATACGGAGCAAATGGGAAGTCTGTCAGGCGGTATCGGCGGACTGGGCTTCCATGTCGAGGTCGGCTTTGAATACAAATTGGCGCAAAACGTCGGAATCGGAGCCAGCGTCGGAACTTACGGCACACGGTTCAGTTCGATGGACGACGCGGTGTCGCAATACAACGACGACCAGAAAGGCGGCATTTCGCGCATCAGCCTCAACGGCGGCCTGCGTTTTTATTTTTAGCGGCAAGTCCCATTAGGGGACGTAGCATAAAACAGATGCGACTATGATTCAACGATCATCACTGACTTCACGAATCTGCGGCACGGCGGCGCTCGTCCTGCTGACCTGCTGCGCCGCGCGGCTCCATGCGGCCGCCCCCGGAGCGGCCGTATCCGGCACGAGTGGGTCTGCGGCGGCTTGCACGCCGGCGGAAGAGCGGGGCCGGACAACGGAAGAGCAAGCCCGGAGACCGGCAATGCAGGTAAGGACCACGGGAGAGCGGGGCCGGACAACGGAAGTGCAAACCCGGACGGCGAAAGTGCAAACCCGGACGGCGGAAGTGCAAACCCGGACGGCGGAAGTGCCGCTCAGAACGGCGCCGTCGGACGACCGGAGCAAACGCGCCCGGCATCTCGCCCCGCGGGGCCGTTCGCAGCACACGTTCTTCGCCAACGCCGGGTACACGGCGATCCTCTCCACGATCTACCTCCGCGAGAGTTCTTCCGGTTCGCTGAACGAGGGACTGGAGATCACCGCGGGATACAACTGGACGTCGCGCCGGGGTTTGGGCGTCGGCGTCGTCTATTCGGGCGGGTTCATCTCGGCCCGGCGCGGAGGTTTCGAACGCACCAGCCGCATTCATTACATCGCCCCCGAATTCGTCGCGCGGCAGCGCGTCGGACGCAGGTGGCTCTTCCGCGAAAGCGCGGGTATCGGCTACGGCCGTTACATCCGCGGCTACGCCGGCCTGACTGGCAGCAGGGGCGGCGTAGGCATTCACGAGTCGGTATCGGCCGAGTTCATGCTGACGCGCTTCCTCGGACTGGGAGTCACCGTCGGCGGGCAGTGGCTGATCGTCGATTCGCCCGACGTGGACGACGGGGCCGAGCTGAACTTGGCCGGCATCTTCCGGGTTCAGCTGGGCGGAGGCATCCGGTTCTATTTTTAATGCCGGCCGGGCGCAATAATTGCAGGTTATTTAACGTTGTGTCTTTTAGACGCAAACAAAACAGTTAGGATAATGAGCAAAGGTAACAAAATGGATCAGGCGGCGCTTCGCTATCATAGTGAGGGCCGTCCGGGGAAGATAGCGGTCGTACCGACGAAGCCCTATCACACGCAGCATGACTTGTCACTGGCCTATTCGCCCGGCGTCGCAGCCCCGTGCCGCGCCATCGAGGCCAATCCCGACGACGTGTATCGCTACACCAACAAAGGCAATCTGATAGCAGTCATTTCGAACGGCACCGCCGTCCTCGGACTGGGTAATATCGGCGCTCTGGCAGGCAAGCCCGTGATGGAAGGCAAAAGCATGTTGTTCAAGACGTTCGCAGACATCGACGCTTTCGACATCGAAGTCGATGAGACCGACCCCGAAGCGTTCATCCGCACGGTCAAGGCCATCGCCCCGACCTTCGGCGGCATCAACCTCGAAGACATCAAGGCTCCGGAGTGCTTCGAAATCGACCGCAGGCTGAGCGAAGAGCTGGACATCCCCGTGATGCACGACGACCAGCACGGCACGGCCGTGATTTCGACGGCCGCGCTGCTCAATGCGGCGAAAATCGCCGGCAAAGCGCTCGACAAACTCCGCGTCGTAGTGAACGGCGCCGGTGCGGCGGCCATCGCCTGCGCGCGGCTCTTCATCGCCGTGGGCGTCCGCCGCGAAAACATGATTTTCTGCGACAGTCAGGGCGTGGTCACCACCTACCGCACGGACATCAACGAAATAAAACGCGAATTCGCCACCACCCGCCGCATCACCACCCTCGCCGAAGCCATACACGACGCCGACGTATTCCTCGGCGTATCCAAGGCCGACGTGCTGACCCCCGAAATGCTGCGCACGATGGCGACCAATCCGATCGTCATGGCGCTGGCCAATCCCGATCCGGAGATCGCCTACGACAAAGCCGTCGTTTCGCGTCCCGACATCATTTTTGCGACGGGCCGCTCGGACTATCCCAATCAGGTAAACAACGTGCTGGGCTTCCCCTACATTTTCCGCGGGGCGCTCGACGTGCGGGCCACGAAGATCAACGAAGCGATGAAGCTCGCCGCGGCACGCGCCTTGGCCGAACTGGCGCAGGAGCCTGTACCGAGCATGGTGCTGCGCGCCTATGCGCTGGGCAAACTGGAATTCGGCCGCGGCTACCTCATTCCCAAGCTGCTCGACCCGCGTCTGCTCTGCACCGTGACGCCCGCCGTGGCACGCGCCGCGATCGAATCGGGCGTAGCCCGGCAGCCCATCACGGACTGGGACGCCTACATCGAAAAGCTGAGGACCATGACCGAGATTTAACGATAGTAGTACATAGAAAAGACCCCGCCGTCGAGCGGGGTCTTTCTGTTTATGGATATGCGTCGTATGCCCTACGCAAAGAGCGCGGCGAAATCGGCAATCGGCATCGGGCGCACCTCGCAGTCGCCGATTCCCACGGGCAGCACGATGCGCAGCATGCCGTCCTCGCTCTTCTTGTCCTTGCCCACCTCTTTGAGCAGGCGTTTCACATCGACAGGCGGCGTGAGGTCGAAACCCAGCTTCTCCAGCACGTTCACGATCCGGTCGCGGTCGGCAGGCAGCAGAACGCCCAGCTTCACCGCAGCGTCGGCGATCAGGGCCGTGCCGACGGCCACCGCTTCGCCGTGATTCATCCGGTTCGAGCACTTCTCGATGGCGTGGGCCAGCGTATGCCCCAAGTTGAGCTTGCGGCGGTCGCCCGTCTCGTGCTCGTCGCGTTCGACAATATCGGCCTTGACGCGGACCGCGGCGGAAATAGCGTCCGTAAGCAGGTCGGTATCGGTGCGCAGGGCCTCGAAAGAGACGTTTTCGATCCGGGTGAAAAGATCGGCGTCGGCGATGACGGCCGCCTTGACGACCTCGGCAAGCCCCGTGCGGAACTCCCGGTCGGAGAGCGTGCGCAGCATTTCGGGATCGCAGATCACGAAGCGCGGCTGTTTGAAGGTTCCGGCCATATTCTTGTACCCGTCCACATTCACGCCGTTCTTGCCGCCCACGCTGGCGTCCACCTGCCCCAGCAGGGTGGTCGAGACGAATCCGAACGACAGTCCGCGCATGTAAGTCGCCGCGGCGAAACCCGCCACGTCGGTCACGATGCCGCCTCCAACGGCGAGCACGAACGTGGAGCGGTCCGCGCCCAGCTCGATAAAACGCCGGTAGATGGATTCCACGGTCTGCAGGGTCTTTATGCTTTCGCCCGCACCGATGAGCACCGTGTCGTACGGCGCCAGCAGCGGATGGTAAAGGCGGTCGATCGTAGCGTCGGAAACGACGATCACGCGCCCCTCAGGCAGCACCCCGGAGAGGATGTCGGCCGTGGGACCGATGTAAATCTCGCTTTGTTCCCGAACGTTGAAGGTGGGTTTCATGATCTTTAACTTTTTTAAGAAGCCAACAAATTTAGTACATTTTCCGGAGAAATTGTTACCTTTGCACCACAAAATCTATTCACATGCAAAAACTACGCAATATCGCAATTATTGCACACGTGGACCACGGCAAGACCACGCTCGTCGATAAAATGATCCTCGCCGGCAACATTCTGCGCGACAACGCCAAACAATCCGGAGAGCTGATCCTCGACAACAACGACCTTGAGCGTGAACGCGGAATCACGATTCTCTCGAAAAACGTCTCGGTAATTTACAAGGATTATAAGATCAACATCATCGACACTCCGGGCCACGCCGACTTCGGCGGCGAGGTGGAGCGCGTCCTGAACATGTGCGACGGCGTGCTGCTGCTGGTCGATGCGTTCGAAGGCACCATGCCCCAGACGCGCTTCGTACTGCAGAAAGCGCTGGCGCTGGGCAAGAAACCCATCGTCGTCGTGAACAAGGTCGATAAGCCCAACTGCCGCCCCGAAGTGGTGAACGAACAGGTTTTCGACCTTATGTTTTCGCTCGACGCCACCGAGGAGCAGCTCGACTACAAGACCATCTACGGCTCGGCCAAGCAGGGCTGGATGTCGCACAGGTGGAACGAGCCGACCGACTCGATCGTTCCGCTGCTCGACGCCATCATCGACGAGATTCCCGAACCGAAGATCGTCGAGGGAACGCCCCAAATGCTCATCACGTCGCTCGAATACTCCTCCTACACGGGCCGTATCGCCGTGGGCAAGGTGACGCGCGGCTCGCTCAAGGCGGGCCAGAACGTCACGCTGGCCAAGCGCGACGGCGTGACGATGCAGAAGACCAAGATCAAGGACCTGATGGTCTTCGAAGGTCTCGGCAAGAAGAAGGCGGACGAAGTACCCTGCGGCGAAATCTGCGCCCTGATGGGCATCGAGGGATTCGAGATCGGCGACACTATCTGCGACTACGAGAATCCCGAACCGCTGCCCCCCATCGCCATCGACGAACCGACGATGTCGATGCTCTTCACGATCAACAACTCGCCCTTCTTCGGCAAGGACGGCAAATACGTCACCTCGCGCCACATCAAAGAGCGTCTCGACCGCGAACTGGAGAAGAACCTCGCCCTGCGCGTGACTCCCGGCCCCTCGGCCGACAGCTTCAACGTCTTCGGCCGCGGCGTGCTGCACCTCTCGGTGCTGATCGAAACCATGCGCCGCGAGGGTTACGAGCTGCAGGTGGGCCAGCCCCGCGTAATCGTCAAGGAGATCGACGGCAAAAAATGCGAACCGATCGAGGAGCTGACCGTGGACTGCCCCGAAGAGTATTCGGGAACGGTCATCGAGCTGGCGACCAAACGCAAAGGCACGCTGACGAACATGGCGTCGAACGGCGACCGCACGCGGCTGGAATTCAGCATCCCCTCGCGCGGCATCATCGGCCTGCGGTCGAACATGCTGACGGCGACGGCCGGCGAAGCCATCATGACCCACCGGCTGAAAGGCTTCGAACCGTGGGTCGGCGATATCGAAATGCGCGTCAACGGCTCGATCATTTCGGGCGAGACCGGCACGGCCTACGCCTACTCGATCGACAAGCTGCAGGACCGCGGACGCTTCTTCATCAGCCCGATGGAGCAGGTGTACGAAGGTCAGGTGATCGGCGAGCACACGCGCCAGAACGACATCACGGTAAACGTCACCAAAGCCAAGCAGCTGACCAACATGCGCGCGTCGGGTTCGGACGAGAAAACCTCGATCGCCCCGCCCAAGATCTTCTCGCTCGAAGAGGCGCTCGAATACATTCAGGCCGACGAATACGTCGAAGTGACGCCCCATTCGATGCGTCTGCGCAAGATCCTGCTGCACGAGGTGGACCGCAAACGGGCATCGAAATAAACTCCGGGATATGGACCACTTCACCCTTTCGCTGGCGGTAGGCGCCGTGGCCGGAGCGCTCGACGTGATTCCGATGATTTTCCAGAATCTGTCGGCACGGTCGTGTTTCTCGGCGTTCTTCATCTACTTCTTCGCCGCGGTCATCGTCTTCTACAGCGACCTGCCCTACCTGCCGTGGTGGGCCGACGGCATGGCCGTCACGCTGATGCTGATGATTCCGGTGCTGTTCACCTTTTCGGGCAAGGACCGCAAGGCGATCCCGGTCGTGGTGTTCAACGGCCTGCTGTTCGGTTTCCTGATCGGCGTGGCGGAACGCTATTTGGGGTAAAAGATGCAAAAAACGGACACTTGTCCGTTTTTTGCATATATCCCATGCAGTATCAGGCGGTTGTCTCCGTTTATACAGATGAAACGACACGGAAAACCATGAGAAAATACATCATACTGCTCTTCATCTCCGCCTTTGCGCTCGGCGCATGCGACAAGAACGACGATTATACGGTTCGGGAGTGGACCGTCGCATCCCAGCTGGGCATCTCCCACGGGTTCCACACGCTGCAGCCCGTGCTGCTCGTCAAAGCCAACGACGACACCTCGTGGCGCGCCGTATACGAGGGCATCGAGGGATTCGACTACGAACCCGGATACGAATACAAACTCCGCATCAAGGCCAAGCAGCTGGCCGAACCGCCGCAGGACGCATCGTCCGTACGGTACTCGCTGCTGGAACTGATCTCGAAAACCCCGGCGCGGTCCAATATTCCCGACAGCTACTACCCCACGTTCACGATGGAGGTAGCCCCCGAACCCGTCAGTTACTACGGCGAATTGTACCTCAGCGTCCGTTTCCCCGAAGTCGGCCTGAACGACTGGCAGCGGTGGCCGTTCCGGATCGAGGGATTCGACTACGAACAGGGCTACAGCTACAAGCTGAAAGTCGGCACCTCGGTCGTCGGAGTGGACGAAGGATACTACACGGTACAGTATTCGGTGCTCGAAATGCTGGACAAACAGCCGGCGCAGGAGTAAACCGGCAGAGATACCTAAGAACCGGCCCTTCTTACGAGGGGCCGGTTTTTACTATCCGGACGCCGGGCGGTTTTCATCCGCGCCATTCGTCCGGCGTTATTCATCCGACGCTTATTGCCCGGCGCCATCCGTCCGGCGCCATTCATCCGACATTATCCGTCCGACATTCCCTTCAAGCCTCATTTCTTCAGCGTCGCAAACGAAAGAATATGCCAAGTAACGCCCACGGCGACGGCGAGCAGCGCGGCCTGCGCCCACCACCATCCGGAGAGCGGCGCAAAAACGCAGTAGAGCATCGTTCCCCACATCAGCGTGAGCGAAACGATCTTGGCGCGAAGCGGTATGGCGCGATTTTCGCGGAAGTTGCGGACATACCCGCCCAGACAGGGGTGCGCCAACAGCCAATCGTAAAGCCGGGGCGAAGAGCGGACCCACAATGCGGCGGAGAGCAGCAGAAACGGCGTAGTCGGGAGCAGCGGCACGAAAATACCGACGACACCCAGCACGAACGACAGACACCCCAAGGCGGCGAGGAAAAATTTCATGGAGCAAAAATAGCATAAATTCGGAACCCGGAAGAGCGGCGACCGTTATTTTTGCCTATCTTTGTATGACAGAACCTAAAAACAACACAAAAACAAAAATACGATGACTAAAATAGGTATCGCCAGCGATCACGCCGGCTACGAAATGAAAGAATTTCTGGTGGGCTACCTCTCGGCCATGGGTTACGACGTCCACGACTTCGGCCCCGGCTCCCCCGAAAGCGTCGATTATGCCGACTACGCACACCCGCTGGCCGAAGCGGTCGAGAAAGGCGAATTCGAATGCGGCATCGCCCTCTGCGGTTCGGGCGAAGGGATGACCATGACCCTCAACAAACATCAGGGCATCCGCGCCGGACTGGCGTGGGAACCGGAGATCGCATCGCTCATCCGCCGTCACAACAACGCCAACATTATCGTCTTCCCGGCCCGCTTCATCACCAACGACGAGGCCGTGGCGATGCTCGACGCCTACTTCGCGGCGCAGTTCGAAGGCGGACGCCACCAGCACCGCATCGAGAAGATGGCCGTACCCTGCGGCGGCGCGGCTGAAAAATAGCCGATCGGGAAACGCCTGCGGATCAGAAACGAATGCGGGCAGCACAGATGCGATGCGGACAAGTGCCATGCGCGCAACCATAGATGCAATCCGGACAGGCGCGCTGGACAGCGGATGCGATAGGGGCAAAGGCCACGCAGACAGAACAGATGCGATGCGCGGACAGCGAATGCAGCAGGTACGGATCGACGGATACAACGATCCGCAAACGCGGCAAACGTTCCGGCAAAAGCAGGGTGAAAACCGGACGCCGCCTGCGCGCACGGCCAGCCGGGCAACGCACCGGCAAGCGCCGGAATCACATCCGCCCAAGACCGGGCAACGCCTACAACGAAAAGATGAAGGGAGTCTGCGACCGCAAGCTCTCTGCTTTTTCGGGACGGTCGAACAGCCCGAAAACTGCAGAGCCGCTGCCCGACATCGAAGCGTAAAGGGCACCAGCATCGAGTAAGTTCCGCTTGGATGCGCGGATGGCGGGATGCGCGGCGAAGATATGCGGTTCGAAATCGTTGGTCACGACCTCCTGCCACTCCGCGACGGGACGCCGCAGGCGCTCGGCAAGCGGCACTGAGGGCACCCGGGGCCGCACGCCGGCATAGGCTTCGCGCGTAGAGACCCCCTCGTCCGGCTTCACGATCACGAGGGTCAGCCCCCCAAGGCTGAGCGGAAAGGGCGACATGATCTCGCCCCGTCCGGTGCAGAACTGCGGGGTGTTGCGCACGAAGAACGGCGTATCACTGCCCAGCTCGGCGGCGCGGGCGATCAGCTCCGCTTCGGACAGGTGCAGGTCGAAAAGCCGGTCGAGAGCCAGCAGAACCGCCGTGCCGTCGGACGAACCGCCGCCCAGCCCGGCGCCGAACGGCACCCGCTTGTCGAGCCGGATCGAGACGCCGTCCACGCCGTAACGGTCGTGCATCAGCCGGAAAGCCTTGATACAGATATTCTGTTCGGGTTCGCAGTCCACCGCCAGCCCTTCGGCACGGAAATCCACGCCCGCCCCGGCCGTGCGCACGACCTCGACTTCGTCGTAAAGTCCGCGCACGGGCAACATCACCGTTTCGAGGTCGTGATAACCGTCCGCACGGCGGCGCAGGATATCCAGCCCCAGATTTATTTTGCAGTTTGCCCGTAAGATCATACGGCAAAGATATAAAATTTGTACTTTTGCAGTATGAAATTCCGCACCGAAATCGAAATTGCACCCCTTGGAACGAAGATAGGCTACGAGAACCGCATACTGGCCCTCGGCTCCTGTTTCGCGGAACACATCGCCGGGCGGCTGGCACAGGCAAAATTCCGCGTCACGGCCAATCCTTCGGGCATTCTGTTCAACCCGCTCTCCATCGCCGCCGCGCTGCGCAGCTACGCAGGGGAGAAGCCCGTACGACATTCGGAATTGGGATTCGACGGCGAATTGTGGTTCCATTACGGGTTCCACGGCTCTTTTTCCGCCCCGGAAGCGGACCAAGCCCTCGCGGCGATGAACGCCGCCCGGAAGAGCGGAGCCGAAGCGCTGCGCGCGGCCGACCGGATCGTGCTGACCTTCGGCACGGCGTGGGTCTACGAACACGACGGCGCGGTGGTCGCCAACTGCCACCGCCGGCCCGCCGCGGAGTTCACGCGGCGCAGGCTGGGCGTGGACGAGATCGTCACCGCTTTCGCAGACCTCATGGCAGGTCCGCTCGGCGGCAGGGAGGTGATCCTTACGGTCAGCCCCGTGCGGCATCTCGGCGACTCACTGGCGGGCAACGCCGTGAGCAAAGCCGCGCTCCGTCTGGCCGCCGAAGAGCTGGCGGAGCGTTTTCCCGACGTTCACTATTTCCCCGCATACGAAATCCTCAACGACGACCTGCGCGACTACCGGTTCTACGCCGACGATCTGGTGCATCCGTCTCCGCAGGCCGTGGAATACGTCTGGGAGAAGTTCTCGGCGACGGTTCTCTCGGAGCAGGCCCGGCGTCTGCTGCCCGACGTCCGCCATATCGTCGTGGCCGCGGCGCACCGGCCCCGCAACCCGCAGAGCGCAACCTACCGCGAGTTCTGCCGCCGCAGGCTCGAAGAGATCGCGGCGCTGCCGCAGATCGATTTTCGGACCGAAGCGGAATATTTCCGCCGATGTATCGAAATAAATTCGTAAATTTGCGGTCTATCATTCGCACACCATGAAGCACAAAATCATTTTACTCGCCATAGCCGCCTTCGCGGCCCTCGAAGTCTCGGCCGCACGGCCCCGGCTGGTCGTTAATATCGTCGTCGGCTCGATGCGCGCCGAGGATCTCTCGCGTTACGCCGACAATTACGGCGAAGGAGGACTCCGGCGCCTGATCGACGGCGGCACGGTCTTCGCCGACAGCCGTTACGACTACCAGCAGACCACGACGCCCGTGTCGCTGGCCACGTTATCGACGGGCGCGATGCCCTCGACACACGGGGTCATCGGCTCGCGGTGGCGCGACTACGTCGCCAACGAGGCCGTGGAACTGATCGCCGGACGCAACGGCGCAGGCCCCTACAACCTGATCGCCCCGACGCTCTCCGAAGCGCTCCTGCAGCACGAACCCGGCAGCAAGGCCGTCACCGTGGCGGCCGAAGCCACGTCGGCGATCGTCTTGGGCGGACGCGGCGGCGAGGTCTTCTGGCTCGACTCGGCGCGCTGCGGCTGGACCACCTCGCCCTACTACGCCGCCGACGTTCCCGAATGGGTGGCGCGCAGCAACCGCGAACGCTACAACCTCTCGTACATCGCCCCCGAATGGCGGACGCTCTACGAAAAGGGCCGCTACGTCAACTCCCGCAACTGGGACGTAATCCTCACGGGCAAGAACAAAAAGGAGAAGGACGAGACGGGCAGCGGCCGCCTGAAGCTCACCACCGATTTCGACCGGATGCTCTACACCCCGGCGGGCAACACCGCCGTATTCGGCTTCGCCAAGCAGGCCATCGCCCAGCTCAAGCTCGGCACCGACGGCACGCCCGACCTGCTGAACATCTGTCTCGATTCGTCGCGCCGCATCAGCGAAGCCTACGGTCCCGAATCGGTCGAGGCGGAGGACATGTATTACCGGCTCGACCGCGATCTGGCCGACTTTTTGACGTTCGTATTCGCGCAGGTCAAGAACGGCGAAGTGCTCGTCGTATTCACGTCGGACCACGGAACCAGCCCCTCGTACGACGCGGGCCGCGAAGAGGCCGACCGGTTCAACGCCCGGCAGTTCGAGGTGATCGTAAACGGGTTCCTGAACGTCCGCTACGGCATGGGCAACTGGGTGCTGGAGTACGAAGACAAATGCCTCTACCTGAACCACAACCTCATCTACGAGCGGGGGCTCAATCTGGCCGACGTGCAGAACGAGGTGGCGATCTTCGCCATGCAGTTCCGCGGCGTCTCGCACGCCCTCTCGGCCACGGCCATGCGCACGAGCTACTTCGGCAGCGGCTACGCCCGCAAGATGCAGAACAGCTTCTATCCCCGGCGTTCGGGCGACGTGATCATGAACCTGATGCCCGGCTGGATCGAGGAGAACGACCGCTGCGCATCGTCGTCGGGTTCGATGTACGGCTACGACACGCAGGTGCCGCTGGTATTTTACGGCTTCGGAGCCGGTCCCCTGCGCGTGAAGCGCCGCGTGGACATGACGGCCGTGGCGCCGACCGTGGCGCGGGTGCTGGAGATCACCGAACCTGCGGCGTCGGAGGGCGAAGTGCTCCCGGAAATCATCGATTTTTAAGGATTAAAAAATATACGGACATGGATAAGATACAGGAGGAGATCATCGAGGAGTTCTCGGTATTCGACGACTGGCTCGACAAATACGACTACCTCATCGGTCTGAGCGATTCGTTGCCGGCCATCCCCGCCGAGCACCGCACCGAACAGTACCTGATCGAGGGGTGTCAGTCGCGCGTATGGGTGGACGCCCGCATGGAGCAGGGCCGGGTCTATTACGCCGCAGACAGCGACGCCATAATCACCAAGGGCATCATCGCCCTGCTGATCCGCGTGCTGAACGGACGCACGCCGCAGGAGATTCTCGACACGGAGCTCTATTTCATCGACGCCATCGGCCTGAGCGCAAACCTCTCGCCCACGCGGTCGAACGGCTTGTTGTCGATGGTCAAGCAGATGCGGCTCTATGCGCTGGCCTTCGCGAGCAAGGACGGTGCGAACGAAAAATAAAAAATCGGAAACCAACGTTTCTTTCGGCAGAAGAGGCGTCCGGCCCTGCGAATCGGCCGGAACCGGGAAGCCGGAAGGGAGAGTTTCCGGCGGTTTTTAGTTTTCAACGCTTAATTTCAATGTCACGATGACACCCGAAGAGATACTGAAGGTCGAGAAGGAGATCGTCCTTACGCTCAAGAACATATACGATCCCGAAATCCCGGTGAACATCTACGATCTGGGACTGATCTACGAGATCGACTACACGCCCGACGGCGTCGCCAACATCCGCATGACGCTCACCGCGCCCAACTGCCCGATGGCCGACATGCTCGTCGAAGACGTAAACCAGCAGGTAGCCAAGGTCAAAGGCGTGAAGTCGGTGAACGTGATTCTCACGTTCGATCCCGTATGGGACAAAAGCATGATGTCGGAAGAGGCACTGCTGGAGCTCAATCTGTTTTAGCATGACGGCGGAGCGGGAACAGCGCGCGATGAACCGGCTTCGGGCCGGAGCCGGGGCTTACGCCTGCGGCGGATTCCTCGCGGGACAGTCAGCCTTGCAGCGCAGCGAGATATGCACGTCGCTGCTCTTCGACCGGCTCGAACGCAAAATGCGCATGGTGGAGGCGCTGCGGCACGAAGCGGCGGAGAACTGGAACCAGACCTTCTACCTGCTCTACTTCCGCACGCTGGGCGACCGTCAGAATCAGGAAGCCTACCTCACGCTGGCGCGGCGCGTATCCTACAAAACCGTTCTGCGCGAACGGCTGGCGCCGCATGCCGTCGAATCGCTGCTTTTCGGAGCGTCGGGACTGCTGGCGCTCTATCCGCACGACACCTACACGCTCAACCTCGCCCGCAATTTCGAATATCTGGCGGCCAAATACGACATCGAACCGATGCAGGCCGGAGCTTGGCAGCTGGGCGACATACGCCCGGCCAACCACCCCGTACTGCGGCTGGCGCAAGCCGCGGAATTCTTCGCTCAGGACGAATTCGTCATGGAGCGCGCCATGGCCTGCCGCACGGAAGAGGAGATCCGGCGGCTCTTCTGCGTCGAAGCCTCGGATTACTGGCGGACGCACCATATTCCGGGAATCTCAGGCGACGACAGGCCCAAGCGTCTGGGGACTTTCAAGGCCAACATCATCGGCATCAACCTCGTCTCGGTGCTGCAATTCGCCTACGGCAGCTACACCGGACGCGAAGCCCTGCGCGACAGCGCCCTGACGCTGCTTGAACGCCTGCCCGCGGAGGACAACCGTTACATGCGCGGCTGGCACGACGCGGGGCTGACGCCCCGCAGCGCCTTCGAGTCGCAGGCCCTGTTGCAGCTGGCGACGGAATACTGCGCCGCCAAACGGTGCGCGGAGTGCCCCGTCGGACGGCGCATCCTGAACAATCTGAAAATCGGCAACAACTAACCCTACAGCCATGCAAAAACAAACACCACTGATCAGCGTCATCATGCCGCTCTACAATGCGGAGCGATTCGTCGGCGAAAGCATCGAGAACGTCCTCCGGCAAACGGTCGGCGACTTCGAACTGATCGTCATCGACGACGCATCGACCGACGCTTCGGCCGAGATCGCACGCGCCTACGCCGCAAAGGACGACCGCATCGTACTGATGCACAACGAACTCAATTCGGGAGCCGCACGCACCCGCAATCGGGCGCTGGACGCCGCCCGCGGAAAATTTATCACCTTCATGGATGCGGACGACCTCTGCTCTCCGGAACGCTTCGCCAAACAGCTCGCCTTCTTCGAACGACACCCGCAAACCGACATCTGCGGCAGTTACTACACGATGTTCGGCACAAGGGGGGGGGGAAATGACGAACTGAAAATCCAAGTGCCGCTCACCCACGAGGAAATCCAGTACCAACTGTTTTTCGGGTGCCCGTTCGGCATGTCGTCCGTCATGCTGCGCAGCGAACCTTTCAAACGGACCGGCATACGCTTCCGGGAGTGTATGGCCGAAGACTATCAGCTATGGGTCGATCTTTCGGAACACCTCCGCATGGCCAACATTCCGGAGTACCTGACCTTCTACCGCCGATGGGAAGACCAAATCTCGACACGCCAGCTGGACCGCCAGACCCTCAGCGCCCAGCTTACCCAGCAGGAACAACTCGCGCGCAAACTGGGCGTCCGGCTCTCGGACGACGAAGCCCGCATCTTCACCCGTTTCTCCCTGCGGACCGGGGAGGTGAAGAAAAGGGAACTCGCCTCGTACCGCCGCATTCTCACACGTCTCTACAAGACCGGCATCCGGCATTCACACGATCCCAAGCTGCTCAAACGGCAGCTTATGCGCCGGTACAAAATGGCCTGCGGACTCTTCTATCCGTCGTGGAGAGTCTGGATTCACAAACGTCTGTTCCTCGTCCGACTTCTCGCGTCATGAAAAAAATCAGCATCATAATTCCGCTGTACAACCTCGAAGGGCTGATCGGCAAGTGTATCGCTTCGGCCCTCGATCAGGACCTGCCGCCCGAAGAGTACGAAGTGATCGTAGTGGACGACGGATCGACCGACGGTTCGTTGGCCGCAGCGCAGCGGGCGGCCCGCGGGCATGCGAACGTCCAAGTGCACGCCAAGCCCAACGAAGGCGTAAGCATGGCCCGGAATTACGGCACGGAGCGCGCCGCGGGCAGATATGTCATGTACGTGGATGCGGACGACTACCTTTCGCCCGGCGTACTCGGAGGGCTGACACGGATCATGGACCGGGAGCGGCTCGACATGCTCTGTTTCGACATGGCGGGCGTCGACGAACACGGCGGCGACCTTCCGCTCTGGAGCGACGGGCTTTTCGCACGCGGCGGCGGGGAGGTGCAGAGCGGACGCGATTTCCTGCGTCGGGACTGCTTCCTGCCCATGGCCTGCGCCTACGTCTACGACCGGGCGATGCTCGAACGGCATGGACTCGGCATGCTCCCGATGCGGCACGAGGACGAAGAGTTCACCCCGCGCGCCATTTACTTCGCAAAACGGATCCGATATGTCCCGATCCGGGCGTACAACTACCTGCAACACAACGGATCATTCATGGGAAGCTACGATCCGCAGCGCCGCTCGGACTTTGTCCGGGCGATGAAAAGCCTGACCGACTTCGCGGCCCGTATCGAAGAAGGCGATCCGGAAGGCGCACGCCTGATGCGGCTGCACGTGGGCAAAACGATGTTTTTCGCCTGCAAACAGACGATACTCGGCAGACAGGGCAACGCCCGCGAAATGCTGCGCGACGCCCGGCAGCGGGGAGTCATGCCGCTCGCATTCCGCAAATACAACTTCCGCCATTTCCTGATAAACCGCGCCCCCGCGCTTTTCGTCCTCTATTACCGGCTCCACAAAAGACGGTGACCCGTCGGCCGGAATGCGGCTCCGAATCGCGGAAACCCCGCATTGGGTCCCTTTATAGGGACCTATTTTTTTGTGCATTCGGGAAAAATAAGTATCTTTGTAGGATTTACAACCACAACCCCGAAATATCAGAAAACGAATATGGATATAGCTGCCAGTTTAATCAAACTCATCTTCGGCTCCAAAGCCGACAAGGACCGCAAGCAGATCGAGCCTTATCTCGAAAAGATCAAAGCCGTCTACCCTGCCATAGAAGCCCTTTCCAACGACGAACTGCGCGCCCGAAGCGAAGCGCTGAAGAAGCAGATCGCCGATTTCATCGCAGCCGACGAAGCCCGCATCGTGGAGCTGAAAGCCAAGCTGGAGTTGGCCGAGACGTCGCTCGAAGAGAAGGAGAAGGTCTCGAAGGAGATCGACGAGACGACCAAACGCATCGACGAAAAGATCGAGGAGAAACTCGACGAAATACTGCCCGAAGCGTTCGCCATCATGAAGGACACGGCGCGCCGCTTCGCCCAGAACGAGACGGTAGTGGTCACGGCCAACGATTTCGACCGCGATCTGGCCGCCGCCAAGGATTTCGTAACCATCGAGGGCGACAAGGCCGTATACGCCAATCACTGGATGGCCGGCGGCAATGACGTGAAGTGGGACATGATCCACTACGACGTACAGCTGTTCGGCGGCGTGGTGCTCCACAAAGGCAAGATCGCCGAGATGGCGACGGGCGAAGGAAAGACCCTCGTGGCGACGCTCCCCGTATTCCTCAACGCCCTCGCAAAAAAGGGCGTGCACCTCGTGACGGTCAATAACTATCTGGCCAAGCGCGACTCGGAGTGGATGGGGCCGATGTACCAGTTCCACGGTCTGTCGGTGGCCTGCATCGACGACACGCAGCCCAACTCCGACGCCCGGCGCAAGGCATACATGGCCGACATCACCTTCGGCACGAACAACGAATACGGCTTCGACTACCTGCGCGACAACATGGCTTCGTCGCCCGCCGACCTCGTACAGCGCAAGCACCACTTCGCCATCGTCGATGAGGTGGACTCCGTATTGATCGACGACGCACGTACGCCGCTTATCATTTCGGGTCCCGTGCCCAAAGGCGACGACCAGATGTTCGAGCAGTACCGCCCGGCCATCGACCACCTCTACAACCTGCAGAAGAACCTCGTGACGGGGCTGCTGGCGGAAGCCCGCCAGCTCATCGCCGAAGGCAAGAACGACGAGGGCGGCGTGAAACTCTACCGTGTGCACAAAGGTCTGCCCAAATACAAGCCGCTGATCAAATACCTCTCGGAAACGGGCGTCAAGGCGCTGATGCAGAAGACCGAAAACACCTACATGCAGGACAACAACCGCCGCATGCCCGAAATCACCGACGACCTGTTCTTCGTCATCGACGAGAAACTCAACTCGGTGGAACTGACGGACAAAGGCCATGAAGTGCTGTCGAAATACTTCAACGAGGACGGATTTTTCGTGATGCCCGACATCGGTGCGGAAGTGGCCGAGCTGGAAAAGAGCGATCTCTCGGCCGAGGAACGCGCCCGCAAACGCGACGAGGTGATCAACGACTACTCGATCAAGTCGGAGCGCGTGCACACGGTGCATCAGCTGCTCAAGGCCTACGCCATGTTCGAGAAGGATGTCGAATACGTGGTGATGGACAACAAGGTGAAGATCGTCGACGAGCAGACGGGCCGTATTCTCGACGGACGCCGCTATTCGGACGGACTGCATCAGGCGATCGAAGCCAAGGAGCACGTCAAGGTCGAAGCCGCGACGCAGACATTCGCGACGATCACCCTTCAGAACTACTTCCGCATGTACCACAAGCTGGCCGGTATGACCGGTACGGCCGAAACCGAGGCTTCGGAGTTCTGGAGCATCTACAAACTCGACGTCGTGGTGATTCCGACCAACCGTCCCGTGGTCCGCGACGACCGTCAGGACCTGATCTACAAGACCAAGCGCGAGAAATACAACGCCGTGATCGAAGAGATCGTGAAGCTGGTCGAAGCGGGCCGTCCGGTGCTGGTGGGTACCACGTCGGTCGAGATCTCGGAGTTGCTGAGCCGCATGCTCAAGCTCCGCAACATCAAGCATAACGTTCTGAATGCCAAGCAGCACCAGCTGGAGGCCCAAGTCGTGGCCGAGGCCGGACGTTCGGGACAGGTGACCATTGCGACCAACATGGCCGGCCGCGGTACCGACATCAAGCTCACGCCCGAAGTCAAGCAGGCCGGAGGTCTGGCGATCATCGGCACCGAACGCCACGAAAGCCGCCGTGTGGACCGCCAGCTGCGCGGACGCGCCGGACGTCAGGGCGACCCCGGATCGTCGCAGTTCTTCGTATCGCTCGAAGACGACCTGATGCGTCTGTTCGGTTCGGGCCGCATCGCCTCGATGATGGACCGCATGGGACTCAAGGAGGGCGAGGTGATTCAGGCCGGCATGATGACGCGCGCCATCGAGCGTGCGCAGAAGAAGGTCGAGGAGAACAACTTCGGCATCCGTAAGCGTCTGCTGGAATACGACGATGTGATGAACTCGCAGCGCGAGGTGATCTACACCCGCCGCCGTCACGCACTCTACGGCGAGCGCATCGAGATCGACCTCAACAACATCATGTACGACTACGCCGACAATTTCGTGGAGACCAACCGCGGCATCGAGTTCGAGGATTTCCGCTTCGAGCTGATCCGCGAAGTGGCCGTAGAGCCGTCGTTCAGCGAAGAGACCTACGGTTCGGCGAAGCCCGCCGAACTGGTGGAGCTGATCGTCAAAGACCTCAAGGAGACCTATGCACGCCGTGCCAAGGCCGTGGCCGACACGGTACGCCCCGTCATGGAGCGCATCTACGAGGATAAGAAGGATCAGCTGGATTCGAACATCTACTTCCCGATTACGGACGGCCATCTGGGCTACAACGTCCCGGTGAACCTGCTGAAATGCAAGAATACGGACGGCGCGGAGATCTACAAGATATTCTCGAAAGTGGTGATGTTCACCACCATCGACGACGCATGGCGCGAGCACCTGCGCGAAATGGACGACCTGCGACAGAGCGTGCAGAACGCCACCTACGAGCAGAAAGACCCGCTGCTGATCTACAAGTTCGAATCGTTCGGACTGTTCTCGAAGATGATCGTCAAGGTCAACCGCGACGTGCTGGCGATCCTCAACAAGGCCTATATCCCCGTGCGCGACCAAAACGCCGAAGCCGTACAGCGTCAGCGTCAGGAACGCGCCAAGGTGGACGTGAACAAACTGCAGGCTTCGCGCATGCAGGCGGCGGCGCAGGCAGGACAGCAGGACAAGCAGAAACCGATGCCGATGCACGTCGAGAAGAAAGTGGGCCGCAACGATCCCTGCCCCTGCGGAAGCGGCAAGAAATACAAACAGTGCCACGGCAAAGGAATGTAAACCGGCAATGGGCTACAACGAAGAGAAACAACGTCAGCTGGATATCCGCTACCTGCGCATGGCGCGCATCTGGGCGGAGAATTCGTACTGCGTGCGCCGCAAGGTCGGAGCATTGATCGTCAAGGACAAGATGATCATATCCGACGGTTACAACGGCACGCCTTCGGGCTTCGAGAACATCTGCGAGGATGAAAACGGCCACACCAAATCCTATGTCCTCCACGCCGAAGCCAACGCCATCACCAAGGTCGCCAAAAGCGCCAACAACTGCGACGGCTCGACGCTCTACATCACCGCCGCCCCCTGCATCGAATGTTCGAAGCTGATCATTCAGGCTGGTATCAAACGGGTGGTGTACTGCGAGGAATACCGCTCGGAAGAGGGGCTGAATCTGCTGCGCAAAGTAGGCATAGAATGCGTCCAGCTCGAAGTGAAAGACTACTAATCGGAATGAGAATGAAGCCGGCGGTGATTCTGCTGACATGCCTCTATTGCTGGCTCCCCGCAGCCGGACAGGCTCCTGCGCAGGACGCGGTGGGCAAAGTGCTGCTCGCGACACCGCCCGCACTTCCCGAATATGTCTACTGCGAAATCAGCGGGTACAAAGGAGCGGGACGCAACGGCATTTATGTCGCATTCGATTTCGGGCAGCCTATGACGAAAAAGAACCGTCTCATAACAGATGCCGGAGGACGTGCGATCACGTTCAACTCGTGCATCGACGCATTGAACTACATGGTATGCCGCGGCTGGGAATTCGTGCAGGCTTATGCGGCGGGCGAAGACAATGATTTCAGCTGCATGCTGCTGCGAATGCCGACATCGAAGATGAGCGCCGCACAACGGCAGGTTATGCTCGAAGCAGCGATGAAAACGGGCGAGTAAACGGATACGGTTCAATTTTTCTGCATGTTTTATATAAGGAGTCCCCGCGACTCCTTATTTTTGTAATTCCGCCGGGCGGCGGACGGTCCCAGATGTCTCCGAGAACGGCCTTCCCCTTGACAAGCGTTTCGAGCGGCATTCCGGCAAATGTTCCGACGACTATTCCCACAAGCGTTTCCGGTATGTTCGGACCGGGATTTGCATTTCCCGGAAAGAATCATTACTTTTAAGGTATAAACCACTAAAACCGCATCGGTATGAAACGCATCGTCATCGTCGGAGCGACATCGGGCATCGGACTCGAAGTCGCAAAACTCTGTATTCAGGCGGGTTGGCAGATCGGGGCCGCAGGCCGGCGCGAGGAGGCGCTCGAAAAGCTCCGCACCCAAGCTCCGGACCTGATCGTGACCGAATCGCTGGATATCACGCGCGACGATGCGCCCGAACATCTGTCACGCCTGATCGACAAGCTGGGCGGAATGGACATTTACCTGCACTGTTCGGGCATCGGGAAACGCAACACCGAGCTGCATCCCGACATCGAGATCGACACCCTGCGCACCAACGGCGAAGGATTCGTGCGCATGGTGACGGCGGCTTTCGGCTATTTCCGCGCTCACGGAGGCGGGCATTTGGCCGTCATCAGTTCGATCGCAGGCACCAAAGGACTCGGCAGCGCACCGGCCTACTCGGCGACCAAACGCATGCAGAACACCTACATCGACGCACTGTCGCAGTTGGCGCATATGGAGAGACTGAATATCCGCTTTACGGACATACGACCGGGGTTCGTGGCCACGCCCCTGCTGGCCGGCGACGGGCATTATCCGATGCTGATGCAGGTCGGGAAAGTCGCCGCACGGATTATGAAGGTCCTGAAGCGGCAGCGCCGCCGCGTGGTGATCGATCGCCGCTATGCGGTCATGGTATTCTTCTGGAAGATGATTCCCGAATGGCTTTGGGAGCGGCTCAACATCCGCAAGAACGACTGACGGCAAAACACCCGTAATAAGATACCCTTAATGAAGGGTTCGCGGCTACACCCCTGCGGACCGACGGCAGACCGTATCCGATACAGATGCGGCTCGAAAAGGTGCCGCCAGAAACTCTCAACGAGGCCGACACATAAAAACGAAACGGAGGTGCGGCTGAACGGCAACAGCAAGAAAAGCCCCCTATCTCCCGAATTATCGGTGCATCCGGTCCGTAAATCCGGTTCTTCACCGAGGTCGGATTCCACACAAACAGATTCCACACAAAAGTCGGCCTCCGGCCCAAACGGGTCCGGCGGTCAAGACGATGCAGATAAAACGAACCCCCGGTCTCTGCGGAGCCGGGAGGTCTTGTTTTCATATTTCAAAAACGGCAGGTCATCCGGATCAGAATGACAGGGCGTCCGGATCAGAACGGCAGGTCGTCCGGATCGTCGGCGGGAATCGACGGCGCGGGGGCGGGCTTCGGAGCCGCAGGCTGCTGATAGCCGCCTGCAGACTGTCCGGCAGAGGACTGCTGCGAACCGTAACCCTGCTGCGATCCATAGCCCTGCTGTCCGTCGGACGACGGGTTGTCGCTGCGGCGGCCCAGCAGATTCATCACATCGGCCAGAATCTCGGTCGTATAGCGTTTGTTATTGTCCTTGTCCATCCATTCACGGGTACGCAGACGCCCCTCGACGTAAATCTGCGTGCCTTTGCGGACATACTTGTCCACCACGTCGGCCAGACCGCGCCAAAGCGTGATCGTATGCCATTCGGTATGCTCCTTGGCCTCGTTGGCCTGCCGGTCGAACAACCGTTCGGTCGTAGCCAGACGGATACGTGCGACCTTCACGCCGCCTTCGGTGGTCCGGATTTCGGGGTCGATACCGACGTTGCCGATCAAAATTACCTTATTTACCATAATCTATAACATTAAAATTATCAATAAACACACGACGGACCGGGAGAAATCCACATCCGGCACTTCTGCGGAGCGGCCCGGCGCCAAAGCCGGGATACAGCGGTGAAGATCCAAGTCCCTCCCCGACGACTCCGCAGCGAACGTCCGTGACAAAAATCCGGAAGGCCAGTCCGTCCAACGCCGCAACACAACCGGCACGGCCCGAAACGACATTCCTTCTAAAGCGCTTTTATCATACGCTTGAAGAGCACCTCCATCTTGATTCCGGCCTTTTTGCCCTGACGCTGCACGTCTTCGTGGTCGCCCACTTCGTCCGAGAGTCCGCAGTTGGTGATGACCGAAACGCCGAAGACCGGGATCGACATATGGCGCGCCACGATCACCTCCGGCACGGTGGACATGCCGGCCGCATCGCCGCCGATATTCTTGAAATAGCGGTATTCGGCCTGCGTCTCGAACGTCGGCCCCGTGCCGCCCACATACACGCCGTACTGGAGCTTGATATTCTCCTCCTCGGCGATGGCGGTCGCCTTGGCGATCAGCTCCTTGTCGTAGCAGTTGTGCATATCCGGAAAGCGGGGACCGAGTTCGGCGATGTTGGGGCCGATCAGCGGATTGGGCATCAGGTTGATATGGTCGGTGATGACCATCAGGTCGCCGACGCGGAACGAGGTGTTGATGCCGCCCGAAGCGTTCGATACAAAGAGGTATTTGATGCCGAGCTGCCGCATGACGCGCACCGGGAACGTCACCTGCTGCATGCCGTAGCCTTCGTAATAGTGGAAACGGCCCTGCATGGCCACGACCCTGCGGCCCTCGACCATGCCGAAAATCATACGGCCTTTGTGTCCTTCGACCGTGGAGACGGGGAATCCCGGAATATCCTTGTATTCGATGGCGAAGCGCGTCTCGATCTTATCGGCGAAGCCGCCCAAACCGGTGCCGAGGATGACGCCCACTTCGGGAGCGAAAGAGTCGGTGGCGGCGTCGATGAAAGCCGCCGTTTTTTTAATTTCCTCTAACATCTTCTTCTAGTTTTTGCAGAAAATCCGTAGCCGAATCCTCTATGAATGAAATATTTATCGGTAAATAGTATATGCTGCGCCGGATCTCTTCGGGGATCTTGGCGCGGTTGGTCAGTTTCACGGCGTCCTTTTCGGTCGTCACGATGACCGCACCGGGACAGCGGCCCAGCAGGTCCCGAAGCCGGTTCAGGTCGCGGACCTTGTAAACATGGTGGTCCTCCAACGTCATCTCCTGCACGACCTCGTAGCGTTCGCGCAGCGTCGCAAGGAACGGCTTGGGATTGCCGATGCCCGAAAGCGCGATGACCTGCCGCCCGTGCAGAAGCGGTTCGTCCGGGGCCGCATCGGGATAGAGCGGCTGGGGCATGAAGCTCTCGAAACGGGTGAAATACACCCGCTGGTAGGCGACCTGAATCAGCACCTTGCGCATGATGCGCCGGTCGATGGGGGCCATCTTCTCAGGACACTTCGTGACCACGAAATAGTGGGCGCGGTGCAGCTCTTCGGGCAGGTCGCGCAGCGTTCCGAGCGGCAGCATCCTGTCATGCTGAATGGGGCGCGTCGCGTCGATCATCACGATATTGATCTTCGGCTCCACATAACGGTGCTGGAAGCCGTCGTCCATGATGATGAGGTCTACTTCGGGGTGTTCGGCCCGGATGCGGCGGATGCCCTCGGCGCGTTTCTCGCACACGACGACCACCGTGCCGGGAAATTTGAGTTTGATCTGAAGCGGTTCGTCGCCCACGTCGCGGTAGTGGGAATCGGTCTTCACCTCCCGGTAGCCTTTGGTGCGGCGACCGTAGCCGCGCGACAGCAGGGCCACGTTGTGCATCTGCGACATGTAGGCGATCACCATTTCGGCCATCGGGGTCTTGCCCGTACCGCCGACGGTGATGTTGCCGATGCAGACGACCGGGATGTCGAACTTCTCGCTTTTGAGCACTCCCCAGTCGAACAAGCGGTGACGGAAAGTCACCCCCGCTTTATATAAGAGAGCTGCAGGTGCAAGCAGGCATTTCAACATCTTCGGTCTGTTTATCTACACAATTTTTCAAAGGTAGAAATAAATCTTCGGAACGCAAAACAAAAAAAAGCAAATCTCAGGCCTCACTGACAAACGAATAATAAAATTGGCGGAAGAGTCGTTTTTTTATATATTTGATGTAGTCTGAAGGTATTTAATTGACTACAAATAGATTAAAAGAAACTCGCATGAGAATAGGCAACGGATAAGAAATTGGTAAAGTGCTTTGATACACTATATTTCTCATGCTGTCAAACAACTCTTATTTGTTTGC